>JAFAXD010000293.1 GCA_019241285.1 Xanthobacteraceae bacterium
TTTGAGCGGTTTGCCGGGGTATTTGGCCTTCGCCGCATTGATGGTCCATTTTGACTGCGCCTCTCCGCCCGGCGCGTCAAAGACCGCAATGCCGTCCTTCATTGCCACGATCAAACTGTTCTGTGCTCCCCCCACCACCTGTTGGACATCGGGCGCAAGCTCGACGAGGCGCAGGCGTCCAACAACCGGAGCGTTCGCCGCGTCTTCGTCAAAACTCCGCCCGGCAAACAGTTGCCGCAGCACACTTTGATAAGGCACCGGCCCAGTCGCCGGCGGCCGCGCCGTCCCCTTGATGTCCACCGGCAGCGCGAACATCTCCGGCGAAAAGGTTGGGTTGACGACCACGCTGGTGTAGGTTAGGCGCGCGAGCTGCACGTCGTTGAGTTTGTAGGTCAGCGAGTGGGCGATCTTGACGTCGCCGACCGGCCGCCAATCCGCCAGCGCGAGGTCGAATGCGGAATCGCCGCGCATATCGTCCTCGTCGAATGTTCTGATCACAGCCGGGAAATGCGTCGCCCGGTCGAACATGATCACGAACGTCGTGCGCCCGTCGCGAAACGAGATTGCCGGCAGCATTCCCTGTCCAAATCGCATACCGCCCTCGAACGCCACCCGGTCCGGATTGTCGAGGGCCCGCAGCAGCAACGTCGGCGACGCGCGCGCAAGCTCGCGCAATTGTGCGGCAAGCCGCGCGGGGGACATGGCACGCACGCCGTTGCCTTCTTCGACGAAGCCGTAGCGCTGGGTGAGAACTTCGCTGTACTGCACCTTTTCGACCGCGGGGTACTGCATCGATCGATTCCAGTCGATGCGCGCCCAGCCGAGCGCGAGCTGCCAGGCGAGCGTAAATGTGGAATCGCCGAGAAAGCGCGGGCTCCCGCCGGCCATGAACGACTCTTCCGGTTCCCAGTGCTTGGCATCTCCCTGGATCATCAAACTGTTGAGGCTGCGCATCGCCGCCTCGCCGCCCTGCGCTTCAACGGCGAGAGCAACGAGGTCCGTGGGGGCGGCTTGCGCTCGCACACCATGCGCGCCGATTCCGGCAAGCACGAATGCGCCAGCAAGGACAACCAACCTCATTCAGGACCCCGTTTGGCGGGCCTTGTCCGGCCCGCAGCCGCCACCCGGGGAGACTAGCATGGATCAGCAAACCAGCCGTGATCCAGCGCACATTCGGCTCATGCGTTCTCTGTCGATCCGCAGCCGCGCCGCCTCTCCCAGATGACGTGCACGATGCTAATGCCAGAGCTCCTTGCTGGCGAGTCGGGCGCCTTGTGCGAGAGCTTCAAGCTTGGCCCACATGATGCTGGGATGCACGCGACGGTAGAACGGCCCTTGGGCAAAGCCGCAATCAGTCCCAGCGATGACGTTCTCGCGCCCAACGAGCTGCGCGTAGCGCACGATACGCTCGCTCACGAGCTCCGGGTGCTCGACCACATTGGTCGCATGACTGATGACGCCCGGCATCAGGATCGTGCCCGCCGGCAACTTGACGTCCTTCCACACACGCCATTCGTGCTCATGGCGAGGATTTGCACCCTCGATCACATAAGCTCCCGCCTTCACCTGCAACACCAGGTGAGCGATGTCCTTGAGCGCAACGTCGCTGGTGTGCGGGCCGGGCCAGCTTCCCCAGCACACGTGATAGCGCACCTTCTCCGCGGGAATGCCTTCAAGTGCGTGATTGATCAGATCAACCTGCATCTCGAGCCACTTCAGATACTCAGCAAAGCTCGCCGGCGGCACCATCCGGTCGTACGTGACAGCGGCGCGTGCGTCGTCGAGTTGCACCAGCAGTCCAGCATCAACGATCAGGCGATACTCGGTGCGCATGGCTTCCGCGATCGCCCGCTGACACGCCTCATCGTTGGGATAGTATTCATTCTTGCGATCGGGGATCACACTCGATGGCGCAGCGACCGGTAGGAAACCTTCCGTCACCTTTGATTTGGCCAGCGCTGCCTTGAAATTATCGATGTCGCGTTTCAGCTGCTGCTGCCCGGTGTAAGTGATCGGACCGGTGCAAACCGACTCGGAGATCGTGGCCGGCGTCTCGCGTGCATCAAGCTCGGCATAGAACTCCGCGAATTTGGTGCGATCCGCCCCACGCGCAAACGGGTTCTTGCCGCCGGCAGGAACCGGACGCCGCTCGAAACCGGACAGGCGCTCGAGCGCGTACTGAGACCAACTGATCGCCTTGCCGAACTCGCCGTCACTGACCACATCGACACCAACCTCGGCCTGGTGGCGGACCACATCCTCGACGGCCGCGGCGAGACACTTGTCCCAGGCTGCCTGGTCCACGGCTTCACCCTTCTGCTGGGCGCGCAGGAAATCCTGAATCTGCTGTGGCCGGATCAGACTGCCGACATGGGACGTGAGAATACGCTCGACGCTGTGCTGCATGGTGGTCCTTGGGCTTTAAAATGCTTGGCTATGGGTCCCTGTTAGCAGCCCGAACATGGATCGCCAATGCGAAACCCGGCCCATCGGCAGCACGGGTTTTATGCTATCGAATGCCTCGATCAGCTCACAGGAGGAGCCCATGCCAGCAGCAACCGCGATACGGCACAAGCGTGGAGGCCTCTATTTCGAGGATTTCGTGGTGGGGGAGTGCGTCGAGCACCGCTACACCCGAACCGTCACCCAAATGGACAACATGCTGTTCTCCAACATGACCCTCAATCCGCAGCCGCTCCACATCGATCGGCACTTCTGCGAGCAGGAAACCGAGTGGGGACAGCCGCTGATGAACTCGCTGTTCACGCTCGGGCTCATGATCGGCATGTCGGTCTCGGATCTCACAGTGGGAACGACCATCGCCAATCTCGGCATGACCGAAGTCAAGTTTCCGCATCCGCTGTTCGAAGGCGACACGGTGCACGCCAGCACCGAAATCATCGGCAAGCGCGAGTCGAAGTCACGGCCGGGAGCCGGGATCGTCGAGTTTCACCACCGCGCCTACAATCAGGACAACAAGCTCGTAGCCGAATGCCGGCGCCAGGCGTTCATGCGCATGCGGCCGAAGGCGGACTGATCGATCTCGACCGATGCGTTCATTCCTCTTCGCCCCCGCGGACAGCGACCGAAAGCTCGAGAAGGCGCTCACTAGCGGCGCCGACGCGCTTATCGTCGATCTCGAGGACTCGGTCGGACCCGATCGCAAGGCCGTAGCCCGCCAATGTGCCGCCGCGTTCCTGCAGAAGGCTGTTCACCTGGCGCAACGCCCGCGCCTGATCGTGCGGATCAATAGCCTCCCGAGCGGATTGGCCGACGCGGACCTCGAGGCCGTGGTGGCGGCCGGGCCCGACGCCATCTTGCTGCCGAAGGCGGACGGTGCGGCGAGCGTGCTCCATCTCGATGCCAAATTGACCGCCCGCGAAGCCATCCATGGTCTGGTCGATGGCCATATCGAGATCTTCGCGCTCGGCACCGAAACCGCCGGCGCGCTGTTTCGGCTCGGCTCCTACGGCGACGCCGGCCCGCGCCTTGCCGGTCTCACCTGGGGC
>JAFAXD010000545.1 GCA_019241285.1 Xanthobacteraceae bacterium
GCGGCGCTGTGGGCCGCGGGGCGCGGCTCCAGCGCGAGCGCCGAGGAGATCGCGCGCGGCGGGGCGCGCGGATCGGCTCTTTAGGGCGTTGAGCGGTCTCGACTATTTCGCCGAGGCTGGAAAGGCCGGTAGCTTCTCCACATCGCGCGCGTCGTGCTGAATGATTACGGTTGCGTTGAGATTCGCGGCGATCTTCTTGAGGCGGGCGAGTGACGCCAGTGTCTGGGCGCGATCGTAGTTGAACGAGGGCACGCCGTCCGTGTCGTAGTTCTCGCGAAAATGCACCGCATCGCCGGTGATCAGCACGGCGCCTTTCTGTGGCAGTTTGACGAGCAGGCTGCGGTGGCCCGGTGTGTGCCCGGGCGTCGCGAGGATGATCACGCTGCCGTCACCGAACACGTCCTTGTCGTTGGGAAGCGGTTCGACCTTGCTGTCGCCTTTGAGCCAACTCTCGAACGGTTTGAAGTTTACGCCTTCGGCTGGTTTCGGACTGGAGATCGCATCCCATTCGCGTTGGCCGATCAACAACGTTGCTTTCGGAAAGGAGTTCACCTGTCCGGTGTGATCTCCATGATAATGGCTGATGCCGACATACTTGATGTCATCGGGCTTGAGCTCGAGCTTCGCCAGCAGATCGACCAGACTGACTTTCGGTGCGACGTTCGGCGTGGTCATGGCGTGTCCGGTATCCCAAAGCAGATACTCGTCGCCATGTTTGATGAGATAACAGCTGTACACGAACTGCAGCTTCAGATCGCCATAAGCGAAAATGTCGGAAAAACGCGGGTTGACGGGGACCGGCGCTTGGGGCGTGCCGCACTCGAAACGGGTGAGGGACATGTCCGGGGCGGCTTGAGCAGGGGCCATGAGACCGGCGAGGGCAAGCGCGCCCGCGCCAGCGGCGAGAAGGGTCCTTGTCCGATTCATTATGGCCTCTCATAAACTCATCTTGGGGGCGTTCCTCGGATCTGCCGCGCGGGTGGGGGGATGGCGTCCAACCGCCTTGCATCCGCGATCACCATACACATGGTTGAACCGACAGGGAACGTCCCGTCATGCGGTTGGCGGTCCTCAGGCGCAAGCGATGCTGGTGCGCCGGTGTGGAACGCGACAATCGTTTCGAAAATGTCGCCGCCGGACAGGTATCCCTCGCCGCGTCGACGTTGGCGTGTCCTGTGGAACCGCATTTATCCACAGGAACCCACACGAACGCGTCACGAACAAACGGTCCCTATCTTTTATTTGACACCGTTTGTTGCTGATCCGTTTCCTCAGTGTCCGGTTTTCGAAGTCCGTGATAAGTCGCTGCCCTGACCCCCATTATGTCCGTTTGTCTTCTGCCCCATCTGCTCGGCAAGCAAGAGCCATTGCTCCGCGATCTCTTCATAGAGGCGTCGCTGATCGAGGTAGAGCGCGTGTCTGGCAGCGTCCAGACAATCATCTGCCTTGGCGCGACATTGGTCGGCGTTCAATACCATTGTTGGATCAACCTCGACTGCGCATTTCCACATCAGAACCAGTATCCAGCCCAAAGGCGGCACTAAGGTCGCGCCGCTCTCATGGCTGCGCTTCTGAAAATTAATGCCGACGTTCGGCGTAACTGCGGCAGCGGATAGCGCTTCGAGACAACCAGCATGCGCGCAATGCTTGTCAGGTACCTGGGTGCAGGCCATGGTGGGCGGGTTCGCGAGGAGGCGTTTGCCTATGCCGCAGAACAATCCGCCATTCCGCGCCGATGTCGTGGGCAGCCTGCTGCCGCCACAGGCGCTGATCACAATGCCCGGCGGAGCTATCGCGAGCGCGCGATCGGACGTGATGAGCTCATCAAGATGGAAGATACGGCGATCCGCGACGTGGTCGCGCTGCAGGAGGCGGTCGGCCTCAACGTCGTAACCGACGGCGAATTCCGTAGGCAGAACTACATCATCGATTTCTTTTTCAAGGTGTTCGGCCGCGGGGGCGTCGGCTTTGAGCCGGGGCTGTTCTTTCATCGAAACGACAAGGGCGAAAAACTCGCGGCCGAACGCATGGTCGTGAAGGCCAAGGCGCAATGGTCGGGCCCGATCTTTGATACAGCATCCGCGCGAAGGCGAGGTGAGGGCGATTCGCCCAACCGTGATCCTGGACGGCGAGCGACCACGCAGCGGCATGCCCGCTCGCGAAATTGGAGCAGACACGCGCCAGGTTTTGGCGCGTGCCGGATTGTCTGAAACAGAAATCGCGGATTTGTTGGCAGCGGGAGCGGCGCGCGCGCCCCAAGCCGGGGCGCGCTGATCGAGTTGATTTACTGATCGCCGACAGCGGCGACTTGCTGCTCGCTGTTATCAGGCAGAGAGGCCTTGATCATCTGCTTGGCCTCTTCGGGTAGCCAGCCTCCGGCGAGCTTCTCGCCGGGCGGATTGGCGAGCTTCTCCACCACCACCATGCGGGTGACCTCGCCCTTGAGGAACGCGTCCAGGAATATCGGATAGTCCTTGAACGACACGCACCCGTTCGACGCTCCCTTCGAGCCGAGCATGTAGGTGTGGGCGAGGATGCCGTCACGATTATGCATGCGGGCCTCGTTCACGGGGTTGAGACGCAGCGCCCGCACCCCATGAAACACCCGCTCGCGCATCGTGAGTTTGTACAGGTTGGTCGGGGTAGGCCCGCGCATCTTTATCCGCACGTGCTTGGGATTGTCCATGAACTCGCCCAGCCCGGAATGAGCTTCGAGCCGCCTGCCGTCCGGCAGATACACCGTGTGCGCAGTGATATCGTAGATCGCAGTGTGGCCGTCGTCCTCGGCGATCGGCGCGACGTCCCGATGCTCATGGCCGGGGCGAACTTTTGCCCGGGTGAGGCTCGCCATTGGCTTGGCTCTGGCCGCCTGCTCCGCCGGCTGATCAATCGTAAGCGCTTCCTGATCGGCGGGCCGCAGGTTGATCGCAACCTTCTGCATGGCCGAACCGAATTTCTCGTTCACCGCTACCGGGCAGTCATCGACTGCGGCGAAGCGCTTGTCGAACGAGGCCGGCCGATCATCGAACGCCGCGTTCTGACACGCCGCGGCTGCCGGATCGGCGAGCATGTCTAGGCCAACTGGCGGCGCATCCGATCCCGGCGTTTCCAGGCTTGCGACGCGGATACCGGCGTCTGCGAGCCCGGAGCCGATCGGTGCGCGCAGCCGGAAAATGTCAGGATGGATTGTGCCGAAGACGGACAAGCTCGAACCACCGAGACCGGCATCTGCCGGTACCGGACCTGCTTGCGTCCCTGCGGATTTGAGAGCGATCCCCAAGACGACCGCTGCGACCCCGAGCGGGATCGCCGGTACCCCCAATCGAACCAATATGTCCCCCACCCATTTCTGCGCTGCCGAGCCCCCACAGCTGATTGGCAACGCGCGTCCCCCGACGCAGGTGGAAAGAAAACTGGTGATTGCGGCAAAAAATCGTTCGTGTTGCTAAACTCACACGCTGACTTTTCTCTTTCACGTTCCGTTCCTGGAGTTTGTCATGACAAAACCCGCTCGCAGCCTCGAACAGCGTTTGCGCGATGTGGAAGACCGGCTGGAAATATATGACCTGATTGCCAGCCACCCGCCGAGTGCCGACACGGGTGCCGACTACTACACCAGGCTCGTGTACGCCGAAGACGGCGAGCTCGATTTGGGCCGTGGCGCGCCCGTCAGGGGCAATGAGACAATCGCCGCAATTACAAAAACATCCGGTCATCAGGCGGCGATTGCCGGTGGCCTTGCTCACTTCGCCGGGCTACCCAAGATTGTAATCGATGGCGACAAGGCAACGGTCACTTCTTACCTACAAATTCTCACACCGCACCCGACGGCTGCGCCACATGAAGTCCCCAACCACGGCGTCTCCAACGGATTTCGCATCCACCGCGTGGCTGCGAACCGCTGGGATCTCGAGCGAACGTCTGATGGCTGGAAGGTTCGCCGCCGGACCGTCCGCAGCATCGACGGCTCGGAGCCGCCGCGCGAAATCCTGCGCGGCGCACTCAAATCTTACCAAACGACTAACGCGAGCTAAGCAAGCAAGTCGCGCACGAGCGGGATGACCTTGCGGCCGTAAAGCTCGATACTGCGCATCATGTTGTCGTGCGAAAGCGTGCCGGCGCTGTACTTCATGTCGAAACGGGCGACGCCAAGCGCTTTTGCGGTTGCGGCAATCTTGCGCGCAACCGTTTCCGGTGATCCGACGTGCAGCGCGCCGTGCCCGAGCTCGCGCTCAAAGTCCGTGCGTTGCATGGGAGGCCACCCGCGCTCGCGACCGATCCGGTCGCGCATTTGTTTGTATGCAGGCCAAAGTTCGGCTTGAGCCTGCTCATCGGTGTCGGCCACATAGCCGTGGCAGTGCACGCCGATCGGTTGCACAGGCTTGCCAAGTTGCTGGAGCGCTTTGAGGTAGAGGTCGACAAACGGCCGAAACCGCGCCGGCGCACCGCCGATAATGGCGAGCATGAGCGGGAAGTCGTATTGCGCGGCGCGCACAACCGATTCGGGGCTGCCGCCGACGCCGATCCAGGTCTTGAGTTTTCCTCGCTCGATCGGCGGAAACACACGCTGCTCGCGGAGCGGGGGACGCAGCTTGCCCTGCCAGGTCACAGTTTCCTGCGTGACCAAGGCTGCGAACAGCCCGATCTTTTCCTCGAACAGTTCCTCGTACTGATTGAGTTCGAAGCCGAACAGCGGAAAGGATTCGATGAACGAGCCACGCCCCAGAATGACTTCGGCGCGTCCATTCGAGATGGCATCGAGCGTGGAAAATCGCTGGAACACGCGAATGGGATCGTCCGAGCTCAGCACCGTCACGGCAGAGCCGAGGTGAATCCGCTTGGTGCGCGCCGCTACGGCCGCCAGGACCACTTCGGGTGAGGAAATCGCGAAGTCGGCGCGGTGGTGCTCGCCGAGGCCGATGAAATCAATGCCAACCTCGTCCGCCAAGGTGGCTTCATCAACAACATGACGAATGACTTGTGCGTGTGACAGCGCGCGCCCATCGGGCTCGGCCGTGATATCGCCAAACGTGTCCAATCCGAGCTCAAGCACTGGCATTCTATCTCCGGAAATAAGGTTCGCCCGTTATCCACAATGGCGCGCACGGAGGTAGAGCGGCCCACACCCTGCCGCAAGATTGCACGGGGGAGGCGAGGGCATTCACCTTCTGCCGCCCGGCTGGATACAGCTAAGCACTTGTTTTTTGAAGGTTTTCCGAAACCGCTTGGCATCCCGGGGTATCGTCGATAGGCTTGGTGTAACGCCGGAGCCGCCGATTGAGGCGCGGCGATTTGCGCGCATCAAATCGGTGCCACTCGCTATAGGCTAGCTCTGAGCTTGACAGAGCAGAGAGCCGGGTCCCGATCGCCGCCCCCACCCAAGGAACGCGTGGCCCCCACCACGTGGGCGATCGGGACCCTCCCCGCCCGCGCTGATTTCTGAATCACATTGAGGCTTTTCAGGGCCGAGAATTTGGCCCCATTATAAGTTCGTAGCGATCCTGCCTGTCATGCTCGCATGCGGGCTATGCTCAAAACTGATGGGCTGTTCGAGACAGCATTGTCGACCTGCAACGGATGTCTTGTCGCCGACAAACTGATTTGCCGTACCCGCCATAACTGCTCGGACATCCACGTCGCACGCGCCTGAAGTGATTGCAGCGCCTACTGCGCTTTGCTCGCTTGTGTTTGTGTGAACTCGTCGCGCAGCTTTCGTTTGAAGATCTTGCCGGTGTCTTCGCGTGGCAGCTGCGCACGAAACACGATGGTGCGCGGGATCTTGAAGCCGGCGAGTCGGGTGGCGAGAAACGACCGGACCTGCTCGGCCGTAAGCCACGCCTCTTCGCCCGGCTGGATCACGGCAACGAGCGCCTGTCCGAACTCGGCGTCGGGCACGCCGAAGACCGCGCAATCGGCAATCCCGGGCATGGTGATCAACTGAGCTTCGATCTCCGCCGGATAGATGTTGACACCACCCGAGAGCACCAGATCGCTGCGTCGGTCGCTTACGAACAGGTACCCGTCGGAATCCACGTAGCCGATGTCGCCGACGGTCAGGAAGCCATCGTGCTCGAGCGCATCCCGATCGCTCTGGCGATTGATGTAGGTGAAGGACGGCATCAGCGTCTGGCGCGCATAGATCTTACCGATGGTGTTGGCCGGAACCTCGCGGCCCTGCTCGTCGAGGATCCTGATGGTAACGCCCTCGATCGGGCGCCCCGCTGATCCCGGCTTCACGCGCGCTTCTTTGGATGAAATCGCCGTCAGGTAGCCAAGCTCGCTTGATGCGTAGGTTTCATTGATAATGTCGCCCCACCAATCAATCATGGCGCGCTTGACCTCGGCCGGGCAGGGCGCTCCGGTCGAGGCTACGAACCGCAATGATGAGGTGTCATAGCGGCTCCGCTCCGCCGCCGTGAGGCGCAGCAGACGCACGTACATGGTCGGCACCAGATAAGCATCCGTGATGCGGAAGCGCTCGATGGCAGCGAGTGTCTCCAAGGCATCAAAGCGCGGTTCCAGTCTAAGCCAAGCGCCTTGCCGCGATGCCAGCAATATGTAAGACGTTGGCGCGCTGTGGTAGAGCGGGGCTGAGATCAGGCAGCGTGACGTGGGCAACACGCCGAGCGACCGCTGATACATCCGGCCCATGCGGAGAGCGACCTCCGCCGGGTCGCCCTGAGGAATGCGCCGGACACCCTTCGGCTGGCCGGTCGTGCCGGACGTGTAGGGAACCATACCGCGGAACTTATCCGAGCTGGTACGCAGTGGTTCCGCTCGTTCTACGCCTGCATTCCAATCACGAGCCTCGCTCGCCGTGTCTTGGCCGGGTGGCGCCGCGAGCGGCCCGACCCGATAGACCGGCATGTTCACCGGGATTCCGTCAGCAACACCCGGCAACAAATCGCCGCCAATGATCAGCAGTTTGGCGCCGCTGTCGCGCAAAATGAAACTGGTCTCAGCCGCGGTGAAGTGCCAGTTCAACGGCACGAAATACGCGCCGAGTTGACGTGCCGCGAGCATGATCTCGATGAGCGCAGGCTGATTGCGCAGCATCACCGCAAATGTATCGCCGTCAGCAAGGCCGATACTTGCCAGAAAACCGGCCGCCTTGGCGGCGCGCGCCGCGAGTTCGGCGGGCGCAATTTCCGTATTTCCGAAAGATAGGGTTGGAAACACGCCGGCTCTCTAAGACTTCAACGAAAACGCCAGCACGATGCTCTCGGGCTCCTGTTTGAACTCCTTGCTGACCGCGGCGCGTACCATTCCGGCCAGCTCCGGCAGCGGTTTGCTCTGATACAGGCCGGGAAACGCGACGGTGACCGAGACGAGCCGGCCATTGCTCCAGTTGAACCCGACTTGCGGCTTCACACCAGTCTCCTGCTCGAGATCGCCCTCGACCGCCTTGGCGTACTTGAACCCTTCGGTCATGGTGTTGACGGCGTCGCACCCGGCGAACGTGAGGGCGAGAATAACAACCAGTGCAATTCTATACATGGAACACTCCCGCACCACACAATTGGTCATTGACTGACAATGTCAGCCGGCCGGAGATCACGCGATCAGGTCAGCCGCCTGGCTGCGACTTGATCTCGTTGAACTTGGCGAGCGCCCGCTCAAATTTATCATTGAAGAGCCACATCGCGTCGAGAATCTCACGGTATGTCGCAGAGGTTTTAGCCCGATCGGTCTGTCCGAACGTGAACATGCTGTTGTTGCGCAAGTAACCCATGATCTTCGGGTCGGAAACCCGATAATTGGCAACGTTACCGGAAGCGAGGGCAGCCTTGGTCGGCCCGGGCACAATCTGGATCAGCTCGAACAACTTCATTTGGTCGATTTGATTGGGCAATGCTCGCACGATCGCCGGGATTTGCGGAAAGATCTCAGCGGCCCCGTTCAAAAGGCCGTCCCTGGCGGCTGTCCAGTGATTGTAACGGTGGTCGCCGTTGCCGACCCGGGCTTCCTCCTTGTCGTCGCGTGCGATCAACGCCGGATCAAAGGCGGCGATCGATGCCTTGATGGCCGCCCACTTTCGGCGACCGTTTTGATCTTCCGAAACGCCGGTTTGCAGGCTGCCCTTGTATTTGTTGGAGCGCGCGTTGCCGATGTTCTGATTGCCGTTGGTTTCGGCAAAGAACAGCCCCAGACTGAGCCGCCCGGCCGCGTGGGCCGTCGCCGGATCGAGGCCTTTGGCCCGGGCAATGGCCGTACCGAGATCCACCACGTCCTTGAAAGGGGTCGCTGAGTTTTGCGCGTTACCGGGCGGCGCCTGCATGATGTTGAAGAGCTGCGTATATTCATCGAGCAGCGGCTCATTGTCGGCGTCGAAATAGGCCGGCGGGATGGCGAACTTGTTGGGCCGGCCAATTTTTGATGGAAGCGCGTCGGTAAGATCCTTGTAGGTGCTGATCATGTTGTTGCGCGCCAAATAGACGGCCTGGCCAGGCAGGTTCGGCAGCGGCTGCTTGGCATCAATCTGCGCGCGGCGTTCGCGCAGGATCGCCTTGAATTGGTTGAGCGCGGCGTTGTAGCGAGCAAGCGCCTCCCCTTGCTCAGCCGGCTGAGTTTGGGCCCGGGATACGAAGCTGATCGGGCCGGCCGCGATTGGCGCCCACAACAGAGCGGCCGTACAGGCGCGAGCAAGCGCTCCGGAGGTTATCTGTTTGAAAATGCCTGGCATACTGGTGCGTCCGCGGGAGAAGACCGATGTGGGTAGTCATGAGATGTGGGGGAGGTCCGGCTAAAGTAAGACGACTCCTCCACAATATGACCTGCTATTCTCATGGGCGTTCACGTGCCTTGTTTGTACGAGCCTACTGATGGATAAGCTGGACCTGCGGCCATTTTATCTTTTTGTGCGAGTCGCGGAAGCCGGCAGCTTTTCCAAAGCCGCGGCAATGCTCTCTGTTGGCCAACCGGAGCTCAGCCGCACAATCAAGGACTTGGAAAAGCGATACGATGTTCAACTCCTCCATCGCAATGGGCGCGGCGTGTCGCTGACCGAGGCGGGCGAGCAGTTAATGGGGCATGCCCAAGGGCTGCTGCGCAACCTCATGCAGGTGGACCACGAGCTGTCTGCGGTGCGCGGTGCGCCATCGGGAAACGTCACGATCGGCGTTCCGCCCTTGTTCGGGCACGTTCTCAATTTCGACCTCATACGCAGAATGCATTCCGAGTATCCCAAGGTCTCCTTGGTGTTCATGGAGGGCTTTACGACCGATTTCCTTGAGTGGCTCGCCAAAGGTTCGCTCGATCTGGCGGTTATGTACAATCCACCGAGCATCAGCACGTTATTGGCGGAGCACTTGCGCGACGATCGGCTGTGTCTCGTCGGTGTTCCCGGGAGCCTGGAGTTTCAGCCCGGATCCGAAATCGCCTTCAAGACTTTGACGGCGTTGCCCCTGGTGATGCCGCCAAAGCCGCACCGCTTGCGTGCTGCGGTCGATAGTGCCGCCAAGGAGGCGAACGTGGTGCTCAGGATCGATGTTGAAGCCACCGGAACGGCGACGATTCTCGACCTGGTCCGCGGGCGCATTGGTTACACCATCCTGCCGCAGAGCCTGGTCGAAGAGGATGCCGGGAACGAGCGTTTGCACGCATGGCCGCTGGCCGATCCGAAGATCACGCCAAGGCTCTTCCTGGTGACGTCAATGCAGCGTCCGATGACCGTGGCGGCCAAATGCGCCATCCATCATGTTCGCAAGATCTTTGCGGTGCGTCCATGGTGACACTTCGGCTCACGGCATAAGCACGAGGCAGCCGGTGGTGCGGCCGGCTTCGAGGTCGGCGTGCGAACTGGCGGCCTGGGTCAGAGGATACTCCTGCCCGACGTCTTGTTGGATCCCGGCCTGCAGCATCGCGATTACATCTGCGGCGGCGCGCCGGTAGCTGTCGGGGTCGCTCATGTAGCGCATCACGCTCGGGCGCGCGAGCATGATGGATCGCCGCGGCCCAAGCTCCTCAACCGAAATCGGCGGCGTCGGTCCTGCTGTTTGACCAATGCTGGCGACGACGCCAAAGGGACGCACGCAATCGAATGTCTTCAGCAGCGTGGCGCCGCCCACGCCATCGTAGGCCACATCAGCCCCGTGCTTGCCAGTGAGGCTCGCGACCTCCTGCGCGAAGTCGGCGTCCCGACCAACGATGACGTGATCGGCGCCCGCCTTCTTGGCAACAATCGCTTTGGCCGGCGAGCCGACAGTCCCGATCACAATGGCACCTCGCCGCTT
>JAFAXD010000174.1 GCA_019241285.1 Xanthobacteraceae bacterium
TCCTGCCCGCTCGGTCCCTGGATCACGCCGGCGGCCTATATCTCCGACCCGAGCAATCTGGCGATGAAGCTCTGGGTCAACGACGTGCTCAAGCAGGACTCGAACTCGGGCCAGATGATCTTCAACATGGCCGAGCAGATCTCCCACCTGTCGACCGGCATCACCCTGCATCCCGGCGACGTGATCATGACCGGCACCCCCGCCGGCGTCGGCGCCGGCCGCAATGAATTTTTGAAAGCCGGCGACGTGGTGCGCGCGGAAATCGCCGAGATCGGATCAATTACCAACACCATGGCGTAGTGAGCCCACGTGTCCCGGACGCAGTGCAGCGTGAAACGCTGCGCTGCAGATCCGGGACCGTCACAAACGCCGGAGCTTTTGGCGGTCCCGGGTCTGCAGCGCACCGCTTCGCGCTGCGCCGCGCCCGGGACACAAACTTCTAGTGCGTCATTGAGGCCAGCGTTTCCCGCGATCGGCGGCTTGAGTTGCGTCCCGGTGCCCATCATAACGTGGGCCGGATCAGCCGGTAACCACATGGGCCAAACGGCTGTGATGCGTTCTGGGAGGACATCATGAAGGTTGTAACGGCCGCGCTCGCGCTGGCACTCGGCACCGGCGTCGCTTCGGCGCAAACCGTCAAGATCGGGATTATGCTGCCGTTCTCCGGGGTCAACGCCGACCTCGGCGACGCGCAGATCAAGGCATTCGATCTCTACGTCAAGCTGCACGCCAAGGACCTCGAGCCCTATAAGCTCGAGATCGTCAAGCGTGACGAAGGCCCGCCGTCCGGCGCCAACGCCAAGACCGTGGCGACCGAGCTGATCACCTTGGACAAGGTGAAGCTGATCGCCGGCGTCGTGTTCTCGCCCTCGGCGATCGCGATCGCGCCGGTCGTCACACAAGCGAAAGTGCCGCTGGTCATCTCAAACGCGGGCACCGCCTGGATCACGAACCTTTCGCCCTACATCGTGCGCTTCTCGTTCAGCATGTGGCACCCGGCGTATCCGATGGGCACGTTCGCGGCCAAGACTTTGGGGTGCAAGACCGCTGCCATGGGCTACACCGATTTCCCGCCTGGCAAGGACTCGACCGATGCCTTCAAGACCGGTTTCGAGCAGGCCGGCGGCAAGGTGATTGACTCGATCCCCATGGGCAATCCGGCGCAGGTGCCGGATTTCACGCCGTTCTTTCAGCGTGTGAAGGATGAGAAGCCGGACTGCTTCTACGTGTTCATCCCCTCGGGCTCGCACGCCTCGGGAGTGGTGAAGACTTACGGCGAGACCGGCATGCGCGCCGCCGGCATCAAGCTGATCGGACCGATGGACGTCGTGCCCGACACCAAGCTGCAGGATATGGGCGACGCCGCGATCGGCACCATCGTGATGGGCCACTACGCGGCCGACCTCGATAACAAGGCGAACCAGGAGTTCACGAAGGCCTGGCACGACGCCTATGGGGCCGACAGCTATCCGGACTTCATGTCCGCCGCCGCCTGGGACACCATGGACGCGATCTTCAAGGTGATCAAGAAACTCAACGGCAACCTCGACGACGGCCAGAAAGTGGTCGATGCGTTCAAGGGGCTGACCATCGACGGCCCGCGCGGCAGCGTCATGATCGATCCGGGTACGCGCGATATCGTTGAGGACGAGCGCGCCATGGAGGTCTACAAGAAGCCTGACGGCAAGCTCGGCCTCAAGGTGCTGGGCACGATCGCCCAGGTGAAGGACCAGTGCAAGGAACAGAAGGTCGGCCGCTGCGGACAGCAGTAAGTGGCCACGCACTTCGCCTCACTCTCGGCCCTCATCCTGAGGAGCACGCGGGCTCTGCCCACGTGCGTCTCGAAGGATGGCCCAGGATGAGGGCGTTCAATTGCGGCCATCCTTCGAGACGCATCCGCGCTAAGGCGCGGATGCTCCTCAGGATGAGGGCTGAGTTTGTTGCTCATCAGGATGAGGACTGAGTTTGTTACTCGTTTTGTTTGTCACTCGGTGAACCCTTGTCGCTCAACCTCAACACGATCATCAGCATCCTGTTCGACGGGCTGGCCTATGCGATGTTCCTGTTCATCGTGTCGGTCGGCTTGTCGGTCACGATGGGGCTCATGGGCTTTGTCAACCTGGCGCACGGCGCCTTCGCCATGGCCGGCGGCTACCTGGTGCTCACGCTCACCCGAGGCTGGGGCGTGCCGTTCCTGCCCTCGCTGGTGATCGTGTTCCTGGTGGTCGGCGCGGTGAGCGTGCTCTTCGAGCGCGCGCTTTATGCGCGGCTCTATCGGGCGACCGAGCTCGATCAGGTATTGCTCACCATCGGCCTCGCTTTCATGGCCATCGCCGGCTTCACCTATTTTTACGGGCCAAGCCCGCAATCGATCCGGCTGCCGAGCTACCTCACCGGCCAGATCGAGGGCGGCTTCCGCAGCTTTCCGACCTATCGGGTGTTCATCATCGTGGTCGGCATCGTGCTGATCGCCGCACTGTGGTACGTGTTCGAGCGCACCAACATCGGCGCCAAGATCCGTGCCGCCGTCGATAACCGGCGCATGGCGCAATCGATCGGCATCGACGTCGATCGCCTGTTCACGCTCACCTTCGGCATCGGCAGCGGACTTGCGGCGCTGGGCGGCGGCCTTGCGATCCAACTCGTGGGCCTGAGCCCGAGCTTTGCCCTGATCTATCTGGTGTTCTTCTTGCTGGTGGTCGCGGTCGGCGGGCTCGGCAGTTTCAAGGGCACGCTCGTCGCCGCGTTGATCCTCGGCATTTTCGACACGGCCGGCAAATATCTCTACGCCGACGCCGGCGGTTTGTTCATCTATGCGATCGCCATGGCGATCCTGCTGATACGGCCCGCGGGGCTCTATGGCCGTGAGTGACGCATCCCTCGCAACCGCGCATGCGCGCGCCGTCACCTGGCTCACGACACGCCACCACTGGCGGTGGGCCGAGGCGCTACCCTGGCTGATCGCGATCGCCGCTTACTTCGTGTTCCCGGACCGCATGACCTTCGGGTCGCAGGTCCTGATCATGGTGCTGTTTGCGCTCTCGCTTGATTTGATCCTCGGCTATGCGGGCATTGTCACCTTGGGCCAGGCGGCGTTCTTCGGCCTTGGAGCCTATACGGTCGGGCTCCTGTCAGCACGGCTCGGCTACGGCGAGCCGATCAGCGGATTGTTTGCCGCGGCCGCCGTGGCAGCGATCGCCGGCTTCCTCTCGGGCCTCGTGCTGCTGCGTTATCGCGGCCTCGCGCTGTTGGTGCTCACGCTTTCAACCACCATCCTGCTGCAGGAAGTCGGCAACCTGTTCA
>JAFAXD010000037.1 GCA_019241285.1 Xanthobacteraceae bacterium
ATCAATGATATCGGCGAGCGCAATGTCGCCCTGGTGCGGTCCGTGAAAGCTGCCCCAGCACACATGCAGACGCACTTTCTCCGGCGGAATGCCGGCGAGCGCGTGGTTGAGCGCCGCAACCCGCAGGTCGGCATATTTGCGATAGTCAGCGACGCTCATGTCGGGATAGATTTGCCACCCGTCGGGCAGATCCGGATCATCGATCTGCAGCGTGAAGCCAGCGTCGACAATTGCCTGATATTCGGGACGCAGCGCCTCGGCGATGGCGAACAGGAACGCCTCGTCGCTCGGATAATGTTCGTTGCGCAGCCAGTGCTCGATCGTGCCCGGTGTAACCGCCGGCAAAAACGCGTCGGCGACACTCTTTCCAGTCAGCGCGGCACGAAAGTTCTCGATGTCCTGCTTGACCAGGTGCTGGCCAGCGTAGCGCAGTTCTCCAACGCAGACGATGTTGGGCCGCTGGGCGCGCGGGAACAGCTCAAAAATCTTGCGATAGTAGCCGCTGTAGCGACCGACCTCGCGTCGAATCAGGCTTGAGAATGAACTGTCCTCCCCGGGTTTGTAAGGTCGCGCCTCGACGCCGCTCAGGCGCTCGTGGATGTAGTTGGTGAAATTCGGCTTGCCCAACTCCCCGTCATTGACGCTGTCGAGGCCGGTGGCGACCTGCTTGAGAACCGTGTCGCTCACCTCTTGGCGCAGCAGGGTTGCAAGCTCTGCTGCATCGTGCGGTTCACCTTGTGCGCGCGCCATGACGAGCCCGCGCAGGCGCTCCGAGCGCGGCAGCGCGCCTGCGTGGGTGACCAAGATACGATCGGAGCTGCGCAGCATGTCGTCCTCGTCTTATGTCTGTTCCGCCAACACCCTGTCGATTTCCGCCTGTGCCGCATCCTTGGCGGCCTGCGGCAGCAGCGATGCGGTGAAGCTGTTGCGAACAATCGCGACGATCTCCTCGCGCGTGAGCTTGAGGGCACCGCCCACCGCGTTGAAGTTCTGATTGACGTAGCCGCCGAAATAAGCCGGATCATCGGAGTTGATGGTCACCATCAGGCCTTTGTCCATCATCCGCCGCAGCGGGTGCTGCGTCAGATCCTGAACGACGCGCAGCCGCAGATTGGACAATGGGCACACGGTCAGCGCCATGCGCTCGCGCGCAAGGCGCGCGACCAAACTGTCATCCTCGAGCGAGCGATTGCCGTGATCGACGCGGCCGACGCCAAGCAGGTCGAGCGCTTCCCACACGTATTGCGGCGGCCCCTCCTCGCCTGCATGCGCGACCGGAAACAGGCCGGCATCGCGTGCGCGCCGAAAGACGTGCTGGAACTTGCTCGGCGGATGGCCCACTTCAGAGGAATCGAGCCCGACCCCGATGATCTTGTCGCGATGCGGCAGCGCCTCATCCAGCGTCTTGTGCGCATCGCCCTCATCGAGATGACGCAGGAAGCACATGATCAGATGCGCGTCGACGCCAAGCTCGCGCCGCGCCTCGGATATTGCGCGCGTGAGCCCATCGACGACAGTGCCAAACGCAACCCCACGCGATGTGTGCCCTTGCGGATCGAAGAACATTTCCACGTGGCGGACGTTGTCCGCCTTGGCGCGCAGCAGGTAAGCCCACGCGAGATCATAGAAGTCCTGCTCGGTGATGAGGACCGACATCCCCTGATAGTAGATGTCGAGGAAATCCTGCAGCTTGGTGAACTGATAGGCGCGGCGGAGCGCCTCCACTGAATCATAAGGAAGCTTGACGCCATTGCGCTGCGCCAGCGTGAACATCAGCTCGGGCTCGAGGCTACCCTCGATGTGGATGTGCAGTTCGCATTTGGGCAGGCGTTTGACGAGTGCGTCGAGTGCTTCGGAGTCCTGGGGCTGATGCATTCCGTTGACTTGTGCTGGGAATGGGTGGCCAACGTATTGCGGGATGCGGAGCCGTGCAATCGATTAAGCGGCCCCGCGCAACGGCGGCCGACCGGTCCCGCGGCGCGGATCGGCGACTTCCTCCATGCGTGACCCACTGACGCCGGTGATCAGGCGGGTGCCGCGCTGGAAGGTGACGTAGTTCCAAAGCCAATGCAGTGCGACGGCGAGGCGGTTACGAAATCCGATCAGGAAATAGATGTGGGCAACGCTCCACAACACCCACGCCAGGAAGCCCTTCATCTTGAAATGGCCGATCTGAACTACCGCCCTCTTGCGGCCGATCGTCGCCAAAGACCCGTAATCGCGATAGCGGAACGGCGGCAGCGTTTTGCCCTCCAGCCGGGCGCGCAGCAGCTTCGCCACATACTTTCCCTGCTGCTTGGCAACTGGCGCCACGCCGGGCAGCAAATCGCCCGTCTTCGTCGCAACGTGCGCCGTGTCGCCGATGGCGAAAATATTCGGATGTCCAGGCACGCTGAGATCATCGTTCACGATCACCCGGCCGGCGCGGTCGGTCTCAGTGCCAAGCCACCGTCCCGCGCCCGACGCCATCACGCCTGCCGCCCACACGACGGTGCGCGCCTCGATGCGTTCCTGACCAACAGAAACGCCGCCGGAATCAACTTCGGTCACGCTCGCACCCACGCGGACCTCGACCCCGAGCGATTGCAACGAACGGGCCGCCGCCGTGGAGAGGGACGCATCGAATGCCGGCAACAAACGCGGGCCGGCTTCGACCAGGATCACGCGCGCGCTACGTGGATCGATGACGCGGAAGTCGGCGGCGAGCGCGCGCTTCGCCAGTTCCGCAATCGCGCCGGCCATCTCGACCCCGGTCGCGCCGCCGCCGACGATCACGAAATTCATCAGCCGCCGGCGTTCCGCCGCGTCCGGTTCAGTCTCGGCTTTCTCGAACGCGAGCAGGATGCGCCGGCGCAGATAGGTCGCGTCGTCGATCGTCTTCAAGCCAGGCGCATAAGCGGCCCAGTCGTCGTGGCCGAAATAAGCGTGGCGCGCGCCGGTCGCGATGATGAGATCATCGAACGGGATGCGCCGCCCCTCCGCCAGCACCTCGTTACGCGCGACGTCGATCCCGGACACCTGCGCCAGGATCACGCTGACGTTGCGGCAGTCGCGCACGACCGAGCGCACCGGTCCTGCGATATCGGCCGGCGACAGCGCGGCAGTCGCGACCTGATAGAGCAGTGGCTGGAACAGATGATAGTTGTGCTGGTCGATCAGCGTTACCGCAAACGCCGAGTCTCTCAGGCCCCACGCCGCGGACAATCCACCGAAGCCGGCGCCGATAATGACGACGCGACGTTGAGATTTGCTGAGCTCGACATCGCTCATGAAATCCTCCGTTACCGGGATAGCGCCTCCGTGAGACGTTCCCACGCCGGCTCGTCAGGCGGCAGGCCGAAACGCAGCCAATTCGGGTGCTCTTCAAAGCGCCGCACCAGCACGCCGGCTCGTCCCATCTGATCATAAAGCGCGGCGGCGCGTGGAGTTCGCACAAGCCGAAAGAGCGATGTCCCGCCCGCGACTGCGAGAGCCCGGCTCTGCAGCAAATGGTCGAGCCGCGCGGCCTCCTCGGCAATGCGTGCCCGTGTCGCAGCGATCCAGGCCGTATCGGCAAGGGCGATTTCGCCGATCGCAATCGCCGGCCCCGATACAGCCCAAGGACCGAGCACGGCACGCAACCGCGCCGCGATCGCCGGCGCCGCGATGGCAAATCCCAGTCGAACGCCGGCCAGCCCGAAGAATTTGCCGAACGAGCGCAACACCACGATACGCCCGCGTTCTACCTCCGCGCAGAGGCTTGCATCCGGGGGACCAACGTCCATGAAAGCTTCGTCGACGAGTAGTAGCCCGCGATGCCCCGCACGCGCCTGCGCCAGCGCGAGCAAATTCGCACGCGGCACGGCGCGTCCGTCCGGATTGTTCGGGTTCACCAGGATCGCAAGATCGGCATCCGCGAGTTCATCAAGTCCGCGCGCCTCGTTGACCGTGTGCCCGGCAAGCGCAGCCGCACGGGCGTGTTCCGCGTAGATCGGCCCCAACAGCGTCGCGCGCCCGGGTGGAAGGAGCGCAGCCACTTGGGCCAACAGGATCTGCGTGCCGGGCGCGGCGACGACATGCGCACCCGACGCAGCGCCGTAGGCGCGCGCCGCGGCGACCGTGAGCCGCTCCAGCGCGCTCGGTTCAGGCAGTCGGGTGAATAGGTCGGACGCGAAGGTGGGGATCGGGTAGGAATGCGGATTGATCCCAGTCGAGAGGTCTAAAAATGGCTCGGGGGCGTCCCGAAACAGCAGCCGCGCCGCGGCGACATCGCCGCCGTGAGGCAGCGGCGCGAATGCGTCGGCGGGCGTGATGACCCCGACGCTCGCCCTCTTGGCGCTGCTGATCGAACTCATGCTCGGCTACCCCGACTGGACTTTCCGCGCCGTCGGCCATCCGGTGACGTGGATTGGCCGGCTCATCGACGCCCTGGAGCGGACGTTGAACCGCGCCAAGGATTCCCCGGCAACCCAACGTGCCAAGGGCATCCTCGCTGTTGTCGTTCTTATTGCCGTTGTCGGCGTCATCGCTTCGCTCGTCGTGCTCCTGTTCGGCCGCCTGCCCTTCGGCTTCATCTTAGTCGCCGCGCTCGCCAGCACGTTGCTCGCGCAGCGCAGCTTGTACGGGCACGTCGCCGACGTCGCGGCTGCGCTCGAGCACCACGGCCTTGAAGCTGGCCGCAGAACTGTAGCACGGATCGTCGGCCGCGATCCGCACACCCTGAATGAGGCCGGCGTCGCGCGTGCCGCGATTGAGAGCCTCGCCGAGAACTTTTCCGACGGTGTTGTTGCTCCAGCCCTGTGGATGACCATCGCCGGCCTGCCTGGAGCGGCCATCTACAAAGCCATCAACACGGCGGACAGCATGATCGGTCATATGAGCCCGCGGTATCGCTGGTTCGGCTGGGCCGCCGCCCGGCTCGACGATCTGGTCAACCTGCCGGCCTCACGGATGTCTGCCGCGCTCATCATCGCTGCGGCGGCCCTGACGAACCGTGCCTCCGCTGCCGCGGCCTGGGGCGTGGTGCGCCGCGATGCGCCGCATCACCGCTCACCCAACGCGGGTTACCCTGAAGCCGCCATCGCCGGCGCGCTCGGCCTCGCGCTGGCGGGCCCGCGCCATTACAACGGCGTGCTGGTGGACGATTCCTTCATGGGAGACGGGCGCCGCGACGCCACCGCGGCTGACATCCGCGCTGCGCTTTCGCTTTATCGCCGGGCCGACGCACTCCTCATCGGGATCATTGCGCTCATCGCGTTCTTGCTCACCTGGCTAGGCTGAGCAGCCGGTCGAGATCGATGTGCCCAGCGAGATGCGCCGCCAGGCGATCGAGCGCGTCGTCAATGAGTGGCTCGTACGCGATCGCCGCCGGGCCGGCGCCGAGCAGTGCGAGCCAAGCCGCCCGCTGTCGGTCATCAGAAAAGAGCCCGTGGATATAAGTGCCAAACACGCGGCCATCCGCAGACATCGCCCCCTCGGGCGTACCGTCAGTCAGCTTGGCGAATGGCCGCGCGCAGTCGGGGCCGGTGGTGATGCCCATGTGCATCTCGTATCCGGCAAACGGCGCGCCGTCGTGCGTTTCGCCGCTGACCGGCTCCAAGCGCTTATGTGGTGCAAGCGTCGTCTCGGCATCGAGCAATCCAAGACCAGGGACGACCCCGGGCGGACCCTCGATCCCGTCCGGATCGGCGACACGGCGCCCGAGCATCTGATACCCGCCGCACAGGCCGAGTACGCGCCCACCACGACGCACGTGTGCCGCGATGTCGATGTCAAAGCCGGCGCCGCGCAGCGTCGCAAGATCGGCGACCGTCGCCTTGGAGCCAGGTAGGATGACCAGATCGGCGTTGCCCGGCAGTGCAGTCCCGGGTCGCAGGCGAATCAATTGCACGGCCGGCTCGGCCTCCAGCGGATCAAGGTCATCGAAGTTGGCGATGTGCGGCAAGATCGGAACCACAATTCGGATTCGCGCGGCAGACTTAGTGACCCGGGCGTGATCCAATGCCAGCGCGTCTTCTGCGGGCAGTAGCCGCGCTTCAGCAAAGAAAGGGACGAGCCCGAGCGCATCCCAGCCGGTGGCGCGAGCAATCTCTTCCATGCCCGATGCGAACAGCACTGGGTCGCCGCGGAACTTGTTGACGAGAAATCCGGCGACCAGCACGGCGTCAGCCGGATCGATCACTGCTTTGGTCCCGACGAGGCTCGCGATCACCCCGCCACGGTCAATGTCGCCGATGAGGATCACCGGCACGTTCGCCGCCCGAGCGAAGCCCATATTGGCGATGTCGTTGGCGCGCAGATTGATCTCCGATGCGCTGCCGGCGCCTTCGACCAATACGAGATCGGCCTCGGCCTGAAGGTGACCAAAACTATCCAGCACCGCCTTGAGCAGTTGCGGCTTGAGTTCCTGGTAGGCAGCCGCCTTCGCGGTGGCGTAAACCCGCCCTTGCACCACGATCTGCGCGCCCGTCTCGCTCTGCGGTTTGAGCAGCACCGGGTTCATGTGCACACTCGGGGGTGCGCGTGCGGCCCGCGCCTGCAGTTCCTGGGCACGACCGATCTCGCCGCCATCAACTGTCACGGCCGCATTGTTCGACATGTTCTGCGGCTTGAACGGCCGCACCCTCAGGCCGCGGTTGGTGAAGGCGCGCGCGAGGCCGGCAACGATCAGCGATTTGCCGACGTCCGAGCCGGTGCCTTGGAACATGAGAGCCCGGGAAGGCACGACCTTCATCTAGTATTCAATGCCGGCCTGCGCCTTCACGCCGGCAGCGAAATGATGCTTGACTAAGGTCATTTCGGTGACGAGGTCGGCAGCGGCGACGAGTTGCGGCTTGGCGTTGCGACCGGTGACCACGACATGCAGACCGGACCGGCGCGCCGTGAGCGCCGCCACGACCGTCGCGAGATCAAGATATTCGTAACGCAGCGCGATATTGAGCTCATCGAGAATCACCAGCGCAAAGCTCGGGTCGGCCATGAGCTCCAGCGATTTGGCCCAGGCGCGCTCGGCTGCCGCCATATCGCGGGCGAGGTCTTGGGTTTCCCAGGTAAAGCCCTCGCCCATCGTGTGCCAGGCGACCTGATCGCCGAAAGCCTTCAACGCGTCACGCTCGGCGGTGTGCCAGGCGCCCTTCACGAACTGCACCACCCCAACCCGATGACCGCGGCCGAGCATGCGCAGTGAAAGCCCGAAGGCGGCCGTCGACTTGCCCTTGCCCGATCCGGTGTGGACGATGAGCAACCCCTTCTCGACCGTCTTGCCGGCGACCTCCGCGTCCTGCACGGCTTTGCGCTTCTCCATCTTGGCGCGATGGCGCACGGCAGCGGCTTCGTCGAGTGGTTCGGTCATGGATGTCCTTTCACCACCAGCGGCACTCCGGCGACGACCAATACGACCCGGTCGGCGAGCGCGGCGATGCGCTGGTTCAGCCGTCCCTGGGCATCGCGGAAGCGCCGGGCGAGTGCATTATCCGGGACGATGCCGGAGCCGACTTCGTTAGTTACCAAAACCAGCGGCCCAGAGCGGTGACCCAACACGCCGGCAAGCTCTTCGGTCTCTTTCTCAAGATCAGCGTCAGCGAGAAGGCGATTGCTTAACCACAATGTGAGACAATCAACAAGCACCGGCGCTGCTTCATCGATATGCGAGAACGCACCCGCAAGCTCATGTGGAACCTCGATAATTCTCCAGCTTGCGGGGCGCCGTTTGCGATGCTCGGCAATGCGCGCCGCCATTTCGGCGTCGCCAGCTTCCGCCGTCGCGACATAGATCCACGGCGGCGGCAATGCTGTGATCAGGCTCTCGGCGTACCGGCTCTTGCCCGAGCGTGCCCCACCTGTGACCAGCGTGAGCCTTGCGGTCACAGACTCCCGACCATGGCGACGGCTCCGACACCGAGGATGAACAGCCCTGCGGCACGCGGCGCTGAAGCAAGTTGGTCGCTGCTCAGGCGACGCGTCGCCAGTGCGAGCCCAATCGCCACCACACTTTGAACGGCTGCAAGCCCGATCAGATAGGCGGCGAGCGGGGCGCGCTCGGCCCCATAGATCGACTCACCAAGCGCGTAGCCATGGAACAGTCCCGCCACGGCAAACAGCGCACCCCAGGCAATGACCGGCACTGGTCGTGCCCGCGCCAGCAGCAGACCGGCGGCCAGAACGGAGGCGGCGACGAAAATCTCTGCCCCGGGCACCGTGACGCCACCGACATGGATTGCAACCCCGATGGCCATTGCGACCACGAATGCGACCGGCAGCAACAGATTGAGGCCGAATGCGCCGACGGCAATTCCGATGGCTGCCAGAAACGCGAAATGATCAAGCCCGATGACGGGGTGCGCGAGGCCGGAGAGCAGTCCTTCCATGAAGGTGGCAGGCGTACGGCCGCCCATCATGTGGTGCGCAAAGGCGGGTGCAGCGGCGAAAACGAGCGGAACAGAAACGAGCGCGGCAAAGCGAAGGCGAGCAGTCATGTGAATCTCCATCTGCACTCCGCCCGCGGGCACGGGCTCGGCGACTATGAAGGAGTGTGCTTGGCCACGCAACGCCCTCGCCTTCGCGCGCGGCGGTGGCTTGACATTCACGTATGCATCAACGATCAGGACGCACTTACCGTGGGAGGTTTGCATGCTGCGATCTGCCGTTGCAGTTGTGTTAGGTCTTGCCTTTACACTCCCCGCCTCGGCGGAGACATTGACCCTCGCATCACAGTATGACGTCTCCGGGACCAATACAGACGGTTCCAAGTACACCGGCAAAGTCAGCATCGACGTGATATCCGATGCCACTTTCAACATTCGTTGGGACATCGCCGGATCGACCTATACGGGATTCGGTATGCGCATGAATGACGCGCTTGCCGCGACGTACACGATCAATGGCAAACCTGGTCTCGTCATCTACAAAGTCGGGGACAATGGCATCCTCGATGGCCTGTGGGCAATTCGCGGCCAGAGCGGGGATGGCACCGAGCGGCTGACCCCGCAAAAGTAATGTCCCGGATCCGCTCAGACCTTCAGTAACTTCAAAATCCGCGGCATAAGCCGCGATGGCACGGAGAAAGCAACGATGAAAGCTTTGTTTGCCGCCTCATTGCTCGCCGGCACTCTACTCGGCATTGGTAGCGCCAGCTCCGCCGACGTGATCGATCTCTCGACCTGGAAATGCAGTCAGTTTATCAACGCCGACAAAGACACGGTCGGCATCGTCCTGGCATGGCTAGACGGCTACTATCAGGATGAAGATGCACCGCCGATTATCGACAAGGAGCGCTTCGTCGGTAACGCAAAGAAGATCGGCGAATACTGCGCCAAGAACCCCGACGTCGGTCTGATCACGGCCACGGACAAACTGTTTGGCAGCGATTGAAGGCGGCAGACGCCTTCCGCCGGGTGTCTTGAATATATTTGCCTTGGAGGGGGCGCGGCCCAACGCGCCCCTTCAGCCTTTTTGAAAACCAGGCGAAGCGCCCCAAGTGCCGCATCGTAGCCCCTGGCAGTCTCTCCGGGGTCTCAGTTGCGATCACGGTAAATTCGCGAAATTCTTTCAGGTCATGTGATCTAGATCACTGGTACTGCGCAACCGCCAGTTTTAGCGTTCGATAATGAACTCAACCCGATGCAGGTTGAGCGTGGACAGGCTACACGCACCGGGCAACGGACCGCGCGCAAGGGCAAGCGCGGAGTTGGAAGTTGAGTGCCAGGGGGCGCCGAATGTCGGATGTCTCGGTCTATTCCAGGCTGTGTCAGCGCGCAAAGCAGCCGGACGCGAGCACGCACTCTCCGGTCCAGGAAGCGTTGTCAGCCCCGGAACCCGATCCGGGCTCGGCGCTCGTTGCTCACATCCGAGTTGGACAGAGCTGAATGTCGAATATCGATTTAGATCAGCTCAAGCGCACGTGCGGCGAACTCGGGGACGCCGTGATTGACCCCCGTGCCTGGCCGCGCGTCATGGATCATCTCAGCAAAGCAGTTGGCGCGACCGGAGCTCTCCTGTTGCAGAGCGACAATCGAACTCCTGATGTTCCCTACTCACCCGAAGTCGAAGAACTCCGCCACCGCTACTTCGGGAACCATTGGCATACGCGCGATCTGCGCGCGGCGCGCGGGGTCCCCTATCTGCTCCAGGGACACAGTGTCGTGACGGACCAGGACATTCTCACCCCGGAGGAGATCAGCAAGGCGCCTTTCTATAACGAGTTGTTCGACCCCCTGGGCTTTTTCTGGTTCGCCGCGATCAAATTCTTCGCCGGGCAGGCAATGTGGGGGTTGAGCATCCAACGCACCAAGCAGCAGGGACTGTTTGAAGAGGATGAAAGGCGCGTTCTCGCTGGATTGTCCGACCGGCTGACCGAGGTTGCATCCCTCGCCAGCGCGGTTGGCCGGATCGTCTTGTCGAGTGCGACGTCCGCCTTGGACAAGGTGCATCAGCCTGCCATCGCTGTGGATCGGTTTGGCCGTGTCCTCGACGTCAATAGCGGCGCTGCCGCCCTATTGGATAACCATCTCAATATAAGATCGAACAAATTATTTGCTTCCGACCCCGGCGCAATGCGTTGCCTGGAACGGTTCAACGATCAGCTGGCCACCAGCTCGGATCTCGCACCGTTGTGCACGAAGCCGATTGTCGTTCGCCGCGGTAAAAAGAACCCCGTCGTCATTCGTGCTCTTCCAATCCACGGCGCCGCGCAAAATCCGTTCATGGGCGCGCGCGCCCTGCTGGTTTTGCTTGATCTGCATGCAAAGGATATCCCGGATGCGGGATTGCTTGCGCAGGCTTTCGGTCTGAGTGGTGCCGAGGCAAAGATCGCGTCCTACATCGGTGCCGGCGAATCCGTCGAGCTCGCCGCCGAACGCTTGGGCATCTCCGTCTCGACCGCACGGACCCAGCTCAAGGCAGTCTTTGCCAAGACCAATACCCACCGGCAGGCCGAGCTCGTCGCCCTGATCGCGCGACTGCGCTCGTTTCAACAACAACATGACGATACCCCATTTGGGGGATGCTGAAATGTCTATTGCGGAGTACCCTTTCTGAACGGCGAAGCCGTATGCGAGAGAGTGGACAAACAAAACCAACGTGCTTGGGGGCGTAACAATGCTGAATGTCGGACTGCTTGGCGTATTCCGTGTGGCCGGTGTTGACAGTCGCACTTGGTCCGAGCTTGGACCTGCCGGCCGCGGCTTGGCGAGTTTCCTGTTCACCTATCCGGGGCGCCCGCACCGGCGTGAACGCCTCGCCGATCTGTTCTGGCCCGAGCTTGACACCGAGCGTGCCCGCCGTGCCTTGAACTCGGCGATCTGGCGCCTACGCAAGCTGCTGGCGAGCGAGCCGGAAAGCCGTGGCGGCGATAGCTTGCAGACCGTTGGATCGGAGACCGTGCTCGCACCTGCCCCCTGGCTCGATATCGATGCCTCGGCCCTGGAACAGGCGGCCTCATCAGTGCTCAAGCAACCTTCGGTACTTGACGACGCGTTCGCGCTGAGCCGCATCACTGCGGTCCTGCATCGCTATGAGGGGCCATTCCTTGACGGCGACGACGGCGATTGGATCTTGGAAGAACGCGAGCGGCTGCACTCGCTATTCCTGCGGGCGGCAACGCTGGTGGTCTGGCGTCTTGGTCTCACCGAGCAATATCACGAAGCCATCCGGCTGGCGCGCCGCGCTCTGCGCTTTGATCCCTATCGTGAAGAACTCGTACGCACGCTGATCACGCTGCTTGCCCTCGACGAGCGCCGGTGCGAGGCAATTCAGTATTACCAGAACTGGAGCAAATCATTGAAAGCCGAACTCGACATCGGACCGTTGCCGGCAACCCGCAAAGTCTTGGATGAAGTTCGCACCATGGATAGTGCTGACGGACTGCGTACGCTGCGGACAAGGCTGGAAGGCCTGCGGGTATAAGCCGAAAGCAAGTTTGATAAGCGAGATCTCGCCATCGAGGAGGCCGTGATCCGGCCGTGATTGCATCGCCAGCCGTTCGTGATTGCCGGCAATACTAAACGCTCACCGCTGCCAGATTGAACCGAATACCACCTGTGCCAATCTCCGCGCACAGGAGACCTTGCTTCGTGACCTCCCGCCGCGTCCCCGCCGATGAAGTGTTCGTGGTGCGATTCTGGCGCGAGCAGGACGACTGTGAAGGCAAGTTTCGCTGGCGGGCGCAGGTGCGCAGCGTTACCAGTCGAAATCGTTACATCGTGGACAGTGTGGAAGCTGCACTCGCGCTGATCAGAACGCGACTCGATGATGCATCTCCCCGAGAGCAATCCGAACTACAGGATGACTGACAAACGCGGGCGACCGTCGAGACGCCAGTCTTCCTTTGCGCATGTGCGCCAAGCTTTCCCACACGACCGCAGAGCCCGCCGACCGCCGCGATCGTGGCGAAACTTCGTCAGCAAGGGCGCT
>JAFAXD010000090.1 GCA_019241285.1 Xanthobacteraceae bacterium
ATCCTCAACACGTTCTACCCACCCAACCAGCCGAGCGTGCGGCGCTGCTACGAGTTCGGCGAGTCGCTGGTGCAGGCAATCGAGTCCTGGCAGAGCGATGCGCGCGTGGCTTTGATCGCCTCGGGCGGGCTCACACACTTCGTCATCGACGAGGAGGTCGATCGCGCGATCTTCGACGCGATGAAGTCAGGGTCGATCGAGAAAGTTGCCGATCTCGGCGAGCCGATCTTCCAGGCCGGCACCTCGGAGGTGAAGAACTGGGTGCCGGTGGCCGGCGCCATGGCGCACCTCGGGTTCAAGTTCCACCCCGTGGACTACGTGCCGTGCTACCGCTCCGAGGCCGGCACCGGCAACGCCATGGCGTTCGTGTACTGGCGGCCGTAATTGGTGCCCGGATGAGCGAAGCGAAATCCGCGGCGAGAATCAGCCCCGGATTCATCTGAAAAGCTCAAGCCACCTTGCGGGGTTTCGCGGGTCGCTGCGATGCTGT
The DNA here is from genome assembly GCA_019241285.1 of Xanthobacteraceae bacterium. Lineage (GTDB taxonomy): Bacteria > Pseudomonadota > Alphaproteobacteria > Rhizobiales > Xanthobacteraceae > JAFAXD01. The sequence continues at coordinate 491 of JAFAXD010000090.1, forward strand.
CGAGCGGCGGCCCGTGCGCCGGGCCTGAGCTCTCGGAAAGTCTGATCGCAACCTACCGCCGAAGGCTGCCATCACCTTGAGCACCGTGGATAGCTCGGGTTTACCGTCGGCACTCAGTGTCTTGTAAAGCTGCTCGCGTGCCAAACCTGTCGCCCTGGCAATCTTTGTCATCCCGCGTGCGCGCGCTACATCACCCAGGGCCTCGGCAACGCGCGACGTGTCACCACTCTCAAAAGCAGCATCTAGATACGTCACGATCATCTCGTCGCTGTCGAGATAATTGGCAACATCGTATTTCTTTGTCTTTAGTTTCATCGGTTGCTCCGTTGCGCAAGCGCAATGGCACGAGCGATATCCTTGGTTTGCGACGACTTATCGCCACCACACAGTAGAATGATGAGCGATCCGCTGCGTTGCGTGTAGTAGAGCCTGTAGCCGGGCCCGTAATTGATCCGCATTTCGCTTACCCCTTTGCCAACGGGCTTGACATCACCGGGGTTGCCATCTCCGAGCCGCCGAATGCGCTCGAAAATCCGGACCTTTGCCTGCAAATCGCGGAGCGCCTTGAGCCATTTGTCAAACTCGTCGGTGACCTCGATTTGGACGGTGCTCATCTGTAATCTATAAATTACGTCTACGCAATCCGTGGTCCGACAAGCGTCGGCCCACTGAGCCTGGTTCGCACGGAGCGCAGTGCGGGACAATCGCCCCTGATCTCGGCTACTTCTTCTCCAACATCGTCTCGTAGCTGGCGCCCATCACCTTGGACACCGGCTCGCCGCGGGCGACCGCGGCGACCATCGCTTCGCTCTTGGCGAAGATCGCCTCGGCGCGTTCGAGCACCTCGGTGATGCGCGCCGCCGGGATGATCACACAGCCGCTGCGGTCGACGGCGACGTAGTCACCAGGCACCACCGTGTGGTCGCCAAACCGGATCGGCACTTGGCAGCCGGCTTCATGGATACGGCCGCGGGCCGTGCGCGCCGTGCAGCCGCGCGCATAAACGGGATAGCCGACCTTGTCGGCCTCCTCGACGTCGCGGGTGAGACCATCGACGATCGAACCAGCGATGCCGCGATGGCGCGCAGCGCGCGAAAGAATGCCGCCCCAGCCGGCGGCGTCGATGCCGGTGAGTTGCTCGACAACGATGACGTTGTCGGGACCGCCGGCTTCCACCGCGGCTGTGGAGAGGTGACGCGTCACGCCGGGCGGCGATGGACCAATCCCGATCTTCACCGTGATGGCACGGCCGGCGATCGGCCCTTTGCCGCTGGTGAGCACGAGCCCGGTCACGGCCGGCGTCATGCCGAGCGCGTCGATGGCATCGGAGATATCGCAGATATCGAGCGCGCGCAGGCGCGCAACAAGCGGATCGTCGGCCATGGGCAAATTCCTCCCCGTTTAACGCGGCTTTACACTTGCGGATCAGTGCGCACAAGCGAGCGGATGCGAGGAGTGCCCTGAGCATGACCGTCACATCGCGATGGGATAGACCCAACGGCATCACGACGACATTCGTCGTGGACGGATGGAGGCGACCTGCATGGCGCGGGCTCACGAATTCGCGCGCGACGCGTCGAACCAATCATCACTGCTTGAGAAAGCAAAGGCGCTGCATCCGCTGCTCGCGGGCGAAGCGCCGCAGGCGGAGGCCCGAGGCAGCTTGACCGACGAGACCCTGGCGGCGCTACGCGACAACGGCTTTCTCGGAATGTGGATTCCGCGCTGCTTCGGCGGCAGCGAGACTGGCCCGGTGGAATTCCTGAGTGTGATCGAGCAGACGAGCTACTCGGACGGTTCGACCGGCTGGGTGCTGATGGCAGCGCAGGTCGCCATGGGCACAGCGGCCGCCTATCTCGAGCCCGGCGCAGCGAACGAATTGTTTGCTCGGCGCATGCCGGTGATCGCCGGTCAGGGCGCGCCGAACGGGCGGGCCGAGCCCGACGGCCGCGGCTACCGGCTTTCCGGCAACTGGTCCTACGGCAGCGGGCTCTTGCACGCCGAATATATCCACACCGGCGCGGTGGTGCATGAAAACGGTGCGCCGCGGATGCTGCCCGGCGGCAAGTTTCCGGACATCCGCATCTTTATCCTGCCGGTCGAGCAGGCGAAGCTCACCGGCAATTGGGATGTGCTGGGCCTGCGCGCGACCGGCTCCGTCGATTACACGATCGACAATGTCTATGTTCCCGAGGAGATGACGCATCTGCAATCGGCGAGCGTGGCGCGTCAGGGCGGCGATCTCTACCGTCTGCGCATCTTCGGGCTGAGTACCATCGGTCACACCGGCTTTGCGCTCGGGGTCGGGCGGCGCATTCTGGATGAGCTCGCGAGCCTCGCGCGCCAGGAGACCGGGCGGCCGCAGATCCTGCCACAAGTCGGCGGCGGCGAGAGCTTCCACGAGCAGTTCGGGCTCGCCGAAGCCAAGGTGCGGGCCTCGCGCGCCTTCGCCTATGAGGCCTGGCGCGACATCGAGAGCACGCTCGATCGCGGTGAGGAGGTCGGGACACGACAGATCACCCTGGCGCGGCTCGCACTCAATTACGCGACGTCCGCCATCGCCGAGGTCTGCGCCTTTGCGTATCACTACGGCGGCGGTGTTGCGCTGCGCGACGGCGCGCTACAGCGCTGCTTCCGCGACATGCATGCCGGCACCCAGCACGCGACGACATCCACTGGAATCCTGCGCGAGTGCGCGCGTGAACTCCTCGGTATAGTCCCCGGCAAAGTGTGGGCGCCGAGGATGCTGATCGATCCCTGATCGGGGTAGGGATTACGCCATCTGGCGTAGTCCCCAAGCCACCGCCACCCAGGCGCCGCCGTAGAAGATCAACCAGATCCCAACAAACAGGCCGATCACCCACAGGCCTGACACCGGCCATTGTGCCAGCACCAGAACGCCAAGGATGACCGTGATAAGCCCGTCGAGCACGTGCCAGCCCCAACCCGGCAGACCGATCCAGAACGGTTCGATCAATTGAAACAGGCCGCTGACCAGGAAGAAGGCGCCCATGAGCAAGGTCAGAATTTCGGCGGTGACCAGCGGTCGCCACACCATCAGGGCTCCGACCACGGCGAACAGAACAGCGGTGAGGACATGCTGGAACTGACCGGCCCATTTGCCGACCATAAAGAGCTGGACGATTTCGATGCCGGCGCCGATCAGCAGCAGCCAGCCGAAGAACAACATCGAGACCACCGTCGCAGCAACCGAACGCACGATCGCCACGATGCCAAGCAGCATCAGAATGATGCCGAAGGCCAGGAACCAACCCCAATTTTGGATGATTTGCGCGGGTACCTGTACGTCCAGAACCGATACGTCAGCCATATCTCTTACTCCCCCAAAAGCGCGGACGGGCTTTCAAAAGCCACGTCCGCCCCGGACGGCGTGATGGGACTTGCTCCCAATTCTTATTCTGCCCGATGATGTTACGATAACAAAGCCCCAGGAAGGACTGCATGGACCTCAAATTGACTGGCCGCAGCGTCATGATCACCGGTGCTTCGAAGGGCATCGGCCTCGGTATCGGCAAATGGTTTGCGAGCGAAGGGGTCAACCTGTGCCTGGTCGCGCGCTCGGGCGATCTGCTGGCGAAAGAAGCAGAGGCGATCCGCAAATCCGCGCAGGTCAACGTACAGACGCTGGCTGCGGACCTCTCCGATCCCGCCGCGCGGCGCAAGGTGTTCGAGACGTTTCCCGACGTTGACATCGTGGTGAACAACGCCGGGGCCATTCCGGGTGGCACGATCGAAGACGTGGATGAGACGGCCTGGCGCGCCGGCTGGGACCTGAAGGTGTATGCGCACGTAGATTTCACGCGCATGTATCTCGCCAAGATGAAAGCGCGGCAGCGCGGCGTGATCATCAACATCATCGGCGCCGGCGGCGAGAAGCTCACCTACGGCTACATCGCGGGCTCCGCAGGCAATGCGGCATTGATGGCTTTCACGCGCGCGATCGGCGGCACCAGTCCGGATTTTGGGGTGCGTGTCGTTGGCGTGAATCCGGGACCCGTTGCGACCGAACGCGTCGAATATCTGGCGCGCCAGCGCGCCGCCAAGGCCGGCGATGAGAGCCGCTGGCGGGACAGTTTCAAGAACATGCCGTTCGGACGGCCGGCGACCGTTGATGAGATTGCCGCCGCCGTGGTGTTTCTCGCCTCCGACCTTTCCTCCTACACCAGCGGCACGATCGTCAGCATCGATGGCGGATTGGTGCACAAGGGAGCGTTGGCGTAAACTTTCTGACCTCATCCTGAGGAGCACGCGCGTGCGCGTGCGTCTCGAAGGATGACCAAGAACATGGGCCTCGCCTGGGGCCGTCCTTCGAGACGCGTGACCTCCGGTCACGCTCCTCAGGACGAGGGCTGCGAGTAACTTCTACACCTTCAACCCCATCAATCCGGCCAGGATGTTGCGCTGGATCTGGGAGGTCCCAGCCGCGATGGTCGCCGCGCGGGCATCGCGATAATGCCGCTGCATGTCGAATTCCATGCTGTAGCCGAAGCCTCCGAAGATCTGCATCCCGTTGTTCGCGGCTTTTACGTAGGTCTCTGAAGCAAACAATTTGGCCATGGTGATCTCGCGCAGCGCGTCCTTGCCGGACGCGACGAGTGACGCGGCACGCAAGGTGAGCGCCCACGCGGCTTCAATCTCGGTCTGCATGTCCGCCAGCATGTGGGCGATCGACTGAAATGTCCCGATCGCGCGACCGAACTGCTTGCGCTCGCTCGCGTAGTTGAGCGCAAGCTCGAATACGCCGCGCGCGCTGCCGCAATCGCACGCCGCCGCAAACACCCGCTCCGACTGCAGCCCGGAGAGGATGCAGTTCCAGCCCTTGTTCTCGCCACCCACCAGATGATCGGCGGGAACGTGCACATCGTTGAAGGTGAGCTCGCAGGTGCCGACCGAACGCCGGCCGAGCATGTCGAGCTTGCGGATATCCAAACCAGGCGAACTCCCGTCGACCAGAAACAGCGACATGCCGTTGCGATAATGCGCCTTGGGATCAGTCTTGGCGTAGACGTTGATGAAGTTGTTCTTGGCACCGGCGCCGGTCTGCCAGATCTTTTGACCGCTGATCACATAGTGATCGCCGTCGCGGCGCGCGGTCGTTCGCATCGCGCCGATGTCAGAGCCGGCATCCGGTTCGGAGATCGAGATTGTCATACGGATCTCGCCCGCGAGCAGTTTGGGCAGGAAGTATTGCTTCTGCGCGTCGGTCCCGTTGCGCAGCAGATTGAGGCCGCAAAACATGCTGCCGCCATAGGCCATGACCAGGTCGGCGCTCGGAGAGGCGAGTTCCTCGGCGATGATCGCCATGTCGACGATGTTGCTGCCGAGGCCGCCATACTCTTCAGGAAACGGCAGGCGAAACAGCCCGGCTTCGGCCCAGGCCTCGTAGAGCTCATAAGGATAGAGCCGCTCGCGATCGAGCTTGCGGATGTACTCGGGTGATGCCACGCGCTGCATCAGTTTGCGCGCGGTCTCCCGCAGCATGATTTGTTCGTGGGTGAAGTTGCAATCCATATGTGTCTGGTCCCGGCCGATGATCGGCGCAGCATACCAGACCGCCTTGGGTAATCAGTCCTGGGCTTTGAGGACAATCATCTCATAAACAAGGCCGTCCCGCAGGACGGCCTGAAACACTGTGGAGCCCCGGCGCGTGCTGATCAGCGCACTTGTATCAGCCGACGTAGGTGACGCGTGTCTGGGCCTCCACCTCCTCTTGGGTCGTCGGAATGGCCGGCAGCTGCAGCACGGTCGCTTCCTGGCCCTCGCACAACTCGGTCAGCAGGACGGTCTCGCCGTCGGGGAACTCCAGCGCATCGTGGTGGCGGTGCGGGATGTCTTTGTTGATCTGGCGGAAGATCGCGGTCTTGTGGACGGCGGTCTTGGAACCCCAGCCGAGCAGGCCGTGGGAAACGCAGGCGATCTCCTTGGAGAACGCGAGTTCAGTGCCCGGAAGGACGCAAACCGCGGTCGTGGGATCTTCCGGGGCGGCAAACCCGCGAGTTCCAGTGCCGAAATTGCGGGTCGTCAACTTGTCACCAACACTAGCAGGACGCGACTTCACGTTCTGTAGGCTGTAGTCACACATGTGAAGAGCTCCTCGATGGTTTCGGAGGCTCATCGCCTCCTTGGGCTCTTCGGTGCAAAAACGGTGCCAGCGCCCTTAGGGTGCCATAACGACGTTGCGGCAGGCCGCCGGCAGGTGCGACAGGGGCGCCCCAGGGCGTGGCTTGACCGGGCGGGGCGATGGCTTGGGATGGATGACTGATTCCTTGAACCATCCGTCCAGATCATGCCCACAACCCAGCTCGTTTGCCGGAACCGGTGGCTGCGGCTTGCAGTCTGGGCTATCGGGCGGGCAGCTGATGCGGACATGGAAATGATAGTCGTGGCCTGGCCACGGTCGGACTTTATGCAGCCAAGCCCGATCGCCCGTCGCGTCCCGGCATAGCGCTTTCTTGATGGCTG
>JAFAXD010000239.1 GCA_019241285.1 Xanthobacteraceae bacterium
GAGATCGTGTCGCGCGTCGGCAACAAGGTCGATGTGATCATGCTGCCCAAGGTCGAGGGCGAATGGGACATCCATTATCTCGACCAGCTGCTCGCGCAGCTCGAGGCTAAGCATAACGTCAGCCGGCCGATCCTCATCCACGCGATCCTGGAAACCGCGGAAGGCGTCAACAATGTCGAAGCGATCGCCACTGCATCACCGCGTATGCATGGGATCAGCCTCGGCCCTGCCGATCTCGCCGCGTCACGCGCCATGAAGACAACTCGCGTCGGCGGCGGACATCCTGAATACAAAGTGTTGGCCGACGCGACCGGCGGTTCTGTACGCACCGCCTATCAGCAGGACTTGTGGCATTACACGATGGCCAAGATGGTGGATGCGTGCGCGGCGGCAGGCATCAAGCCGTTCTACGGACCCTTCGGCGACTTCTCCGATCCGGCCGCATGCGAAGTCCAGTTCCGCAACGCGTTCCTGATGGGATGCGCCGGCGCCTGGACGCTGCATCCCTCCCAGATCGCCATCGCCAAACGGGTGTTCTCGCCCGATCCCGGCGAGGTCGCGTTTGCCAAGAAGATTCTCGATGCCATGCCCAACGGCACCGGGGCCGTCATGATCGACGGCAAGATGCAGGATGATGCCACCTGGAAACAGGCCAAGGTCGTGGTCGATCTCGCCCGGAACGTCGCCGGCAAGGATCCCGAAATGGCAGCGCGATACGGGTTATGAACGCTTGTTAATCGATCCCGGCCGGCCCTGGCGTCGGCACTCGCGGTGTCCTACGTTTGCCGTACCATGAACAAAATGCGCGCAGCCAAATACAAGATCGGCCAGGTCGTGAAGCATCGGGTTTTCCCGTTCCGCGGCGTCGTGTTCGACATTGATCCGGTCTTCAATAATACCGAGGAATGGTATGAAGCGATCCCGGCCGAGGTGAGGCCGAGCAAGGATCAGCCGTTCTATCACTTGTTCGCCGAGAACGCGGAGAGCGAATACATCGCCTACGTGTCCGAGCAGAACCTATTGCCCGATACGACCGGCGAACCTCTCCGTCATCCGCAGGTCTCCGAAGTATTCGAGCGCGATGACCAGGGCAGTTACAAGCCGCGCAACAGCTTGATGCATTGAGATAACCGTAGGGTGGGCATCGCGCTCGCTCCGCGCTTGCCATCTCGCGTGGGGGCCGTTGCGCGATGCCCACGCTGTCAGACTATTTGTAGCTGCGACAGCGTGGGCATTGCGCCCGAGAGTTCGTCCGTGGGGAAGCACTGGGCAGGCGCAATGCCAACCCTACAAAAAAGAAGCGCGCCACTGGCGCGCTTCTTCAGGCAGATTCTATCAGCTTCGCAACTGCTAGTGAGCTGCCGGAGCTTGGCCCTGCTGCTGCTCCATCTTCTTGCGGAGATCTTCAGCCTTTTTCTGCAGTTCTGCGTCGAGCTTCGCCTGCTGCTCTTTCAGCTTTTCCGGATCGATGGGCGGGCCCTCGTTTGTCTTGCCGAAATCTGCCAGCGGGACCGCGAACGCGATCTGTGAGTTGTTGAGGTTGATGGCCTGCAGGTTGAGCGTCGTGCCCTTTTTCATTTTGGCGATGAGATCGGGCGTGCCCTCATAGTCGGCCATGCAGTTGTTGGCCATGCAGGTGAAGAACGGGCTCGTCGCCGGCTCATTGCTGTCGACGATGATGCGCGACCCGTATTGTAGGATCACCGGAGCCGGCAGGGTGACGCGCAGAATTTTCTTTGGCGCGCCTTCGGGCTCGATCAGCGCAACGGCGAGGACCGGAATGCCCGTCTCGGTGCGCGCGTCGCGGACCGTTGCGCACACCTTCGGCGTGTTTGCATCCTGTCCGTTCTGCCCCGGCGTGCTGCAGATCTTGGTCCAGGGTGAGAACACAAGCTGTAGTTCTCCTGCACCGGGTTGTGCCGGAGGCGAGGCGGGCGCCTGCTGAGCGGCCGGAGCTGGCGCGGGCGCGGCGGGTTTGGCCGCCGGCTTGGCGGCCGGCTTCGCCGCTGGCGGGGGTGACTGGGCCAGAGCCGCTGCGCCCCCCAGCGCAAACACACCCGCCGTCAGTGTGGCCAAGAGCGACCCGCGCAAAATGCGCGCGCTTCGATAGGTCATTGGACAAAGTTCCCTTTGATAAGTCGGTTCAGGCGGGTCAACGCGCCCGAAAAGCACACCCACGGGCTGTCTCGGCGCCAAATGCGGCGGCACCGTGACATTCGGGCAACTCTCAAGGTCAATTTAGGCCGCCAAGGGCCGGATCGGGGTTCGACCGGCCTATTTTTGCAACCCGCGGGCTGCGCCCTTCGGGTCCTCGCTCGGCGGGCCATCGGCCGCCGTGGCAAAGTCGCCCAATGAAAAGTCGAGCGAAATCGGCTTCTCGTTCAATGCAATCGCCTGAATCTCGAGAGTCTGACCGGCCTTGAGCTTGGCCAGCAGATCAAGGCCGCCATCGTAGTCGGAAATGCAGGAATCGCCCGAACAGGTGAAATAAGGTGCAGTCAGCGGCTCACCACGGTCGATGACAATGCGCGTTCCGTAGCGCAACTGAACGGGGGCCCGAACCGTCACGCGGAAGATCTTCTTCTCGGAGCCCGTCGGCTCGATCAGTGCCGCTGCGGCAATCGGCTCCCCTGCTTCGGTCAGCATCTCACGACCCGTGAAACAGATCCGGGGCACCCCGGTTGTCGCCGCCGGGGTGGTGCAGAACTTGGTCCAGGGCGAATACACAAGCTTGCCGGACTGGGCTGGTTTCGCGGGGCTAGCGTCAGGAGGAGAGAGTTGCTGGGCGATTGCGGAGGCTGCGCCGATCAGGGCCGCCGCTACGCCGCCGAATATCAGGGCCGACAGGCTCGAACCACGGCCGCCGATTCGATTGGCAAATTTGCGAATTGGTGCCCGCCCGCGCGCGAAAACTCGGGTCGCGAGTGTCGTCGCCGAATCGGGCAGCACGGTGGCCGCCATCGCGGCGGCACAATCTTGTCGGATTGCGTAACGGCCCACGGGAAGCCCCGCCCATATGTTGTTGATGAAGACCGGCAAGCATCTGCGCCTCCTGGCTGCGGCGCTTCTGCTTCCGATGCTTGCGAACGCCGCGTCATCACAGCCGCGCCACGCCATCGCCATGCACGGCGAGCCGGCGATGCCCGAGGGGTTTGCTTCCTTCCCCTATGTCAATCCTGATGCACCCAAGGGGGGCCGCCGGGTGCAAGGTGTGCTTGGGACATTCGACAGTCTCAATCCACTGATCGTCAAAGGCGTCTCCGTGCCGGAGATGCGCAGCTATGTGCTCGAAGGGCTGATGGCGCGCGGCTATGACGAGCCTTTCACCCTTTACGGGCTGCTGGCCAGCACTGTCGAAACGGATGCCGAACGCAGCTACGTGACCTTTGGACTGAATCCGGCGGCCAAGTTCTCCGACGGCAAGCCGGTCACGGCGGATGATGTGATCTTCACTTGGCAATTGCTGCGCGATCATGGTCGTCCCAACTATCAGACCTACTACAGCAAGGTGGTGAAGGCGGAAGCTCTTGATGATCACACCGTACGTTTCGACCTGTCCGGTTCGAACGATCGCGAGCTGCCGCTGATCCTCGGCTTGATGCCGGTATTGCCCAAGCACGCCACCGATCCAGCCACTTTCGAGGACACCTCGTTCCGCCCGCTGCTTGGGAGTGGTCCGTACGTGGTTCAAACAGTTGATCCGGGGCACAGTGTCACGCTCAAGCGCGACCCCAACTACTGGGGGCGCGACTTGCCGGTGAACCGCGGTTATTGGAACTTCGACACCATTCGGCTCGACTATTTTCGCGATGCGAATTCGCAGTTCGAAGCCTTCAAGAAGGGCCTTTACGACATCCGCATCGAAACCGATCCGGGCCGCTGGGTCTCGGCCTACGACTTTCCCGCCGCGCGCGACGGCCGCGTGGTCAAGGATGGCATTCGCGATGGCTTGCCCAAAGGGATGTTGGGGCTGGTGTTCAATACGCGCCGGCCGCTGTTTGCTGATATCCGCGTGCGCCAAGCCTTGATGACGTTGTTCGACTTCGAATGGATCAACACGAATTTGTTCTTCGGACAATATTCTCGCACGGCGAGTTACTTCGACGGCAGCGAGCTGTCCTCGCACGGCGTGCCGGCGAGCGAGCGTGAGCGTGCCCTGCTGGCGCCGTTTCCGGACGCGGTCACCCCGGAGATCCTCGACGGCACCTGGTCGCCGCCGGCGACAGACGGCTCGGGGCGCGATCGCGATATGCTCAAGCGGGCGATCGCGTTGCTGGAGGCGGCCGGCTATACGCTCGACGGCAGGCAGCTGCGTAACCAAGCAACGGGCGCGCCGTTTAGATTTGAAATCATGGTCACGACCCGCGACCAGGAGCGGCTCGCTTTGCAATACGCGCAGAACGTGAAGCGGGCCGGCATCACCGCCGACGTGCGTTCAGTCGATGCGGCGCAATACGAGCAGCGCCGGCTGACATATGATTTCGACATGATCCAGAACCGCTGGGACGAGTCGCTCTCGCCGGGCAACGAGCAGGCGTTCTATTGGGGATCTGCCGCGGCCGATCAGGACGGCACGCGCAATTACATGGGCATGAAGAGCGCCGCGGCCGACGCGATGATCGCCGCGTTGTTGCGCGCGAAATCGCGGCCGGAATTTGTGGATGCGGTGCGCGCGCTCGATCGCGTGCTGCTGTCGGGCACTTACGTGATCCCGCTTTATCACAGCGCCGAGCAGTGGATCGCACGTTGGACGACTATGCACCACCCGGATCGCACGGCATTGTCCGGTTTCCTACCGGAGACGTGGTGGACGCAACCCGGTCAGTGATCAGTAATTTGTAATCGTGGTTACCGATTTACTTCTGCGTTCGTATCGCAGCATCAAATTGTTGAACAACGCAGGTTGCGGCGCGAATTTGCTGATCCCGACGCGTTGACGCGACATTAACGCCATTCGCCTAGATTTCCCGTGGGGTGGGCGTGGGGTCATGTTTCCTTCTGGTCCGATTGTACTTGTCTCTGACGAGGCCAATGCTGAATTGGCCGGATTTCTGCGCGCGCGCGGCAATGTCTTGGTTAACGAAAGCTCGTGGGAAACTGCACCGGCCGCCATCAAGGCCGGACGTCCCGCGGCGCTGATCCTCGACGAGCAACGCTTCGATCCGGATATACTCGAGCCGCTCACCGGCGCGATTGCCGCGGTGCACGAGCCCTACATGCCAGTGCTGGCGCGGGCGTCGCCGGTCGGCGCCCCTTTGTTCTCGGGCGCACTGCCAATCGCAGCAAGTGCTGCGCCGGAACGCGTGCTGGCGCGATTGTCGTGGGCGCTGCGCCTGCGCGCCCTGCACGCCGGCGTTCTGCAATACGCCGTGGCCTCCGGCGAGAGGCCGAGCTTCACGTTGCCATCCAATGCAACCCAGCAGTCGGAGAACGCTACGATCCTGGTCGTTGGGCGCGGACGCAACTATCGTGATCTCATCACCGCGGCGAGCGAACGCGTCTCCGTGATCAGCACGTTGAGCGTGGAGAACGCTGCGCGCTTTCTGTGCATGCGCGACATCGACGGCGTCCTCATTGGCGACGGGTTCGCGCCGCGTGTGTTGCAGGCCTTCGCCGTCGCACTATCGCAGGACCCCCGCTTCCGCGACCTGCCGACCGGACTGATTGCGGCCGTGCAACCCTCCGAAGAATGGGATGACCTACCCAATTTCGAACGCCTCGGCGGCGGGCCGGCCGGCGACCTCATCGACTACATGCTGCCGCTCGTGCACATGCATGCCAATGCAGCGCGGCTCGAGCGCGAGCTGGCATCGATCGAGTCCGAGGGCATGCTCGATCCGGTCACGGGCCTGTTCACGGCGAGCGCGTTCCTGCGCGAACTCGAACGCGCGGTGGACGAGGCGCGCGCGCAGCGCAGTGCACTCTCGCTCGCGCGCTTCTCATTCGAGGTGCCGGCGGCCCGCGGCACCGGTGATAGCGCGGCGCGCCAGTTGATCCGGCTCGCGCGCCGCAGCGATATCGCCGGCCGCGCCGAGGACGGCTCGATCCTGCTCGCCTTCCCGAACACCGGGCTCGGCAACGCGCACGCGCTGGTGCGCCGGATCGGCAGCACGCTTGCCGGAAACCTGCCCGGGCTCGATCGGCAGGCCGAGCGATTTGATCCGATGGTGACGCTCGCGGTATTCAAACCGAACGACAGCGTGGAAAGCCTGCTCGCCCGCGTTTCCGAGCCGGTTGCGGCGGCTGCAAGTGGCGCATAGGTTATCTCCAATGCAGGAGCCGACCATGACCACTTCCCCGCTTGCGGTTGACGTGTTTTCCGACGTCGTGTGCCCGTGGTGCTTTATCGGCAAGCGGCGGCTCGAAAAGGCCATCGCCATGCGGCCGGACATTCCGGTCAACGTGCGCTACCGGCCCTATTTCCTCAATCCGTGGGTGCCGCGCGAAGGCATGAGCCGCACCGCTTATCTCACGACCAAGTTCGGCTCGCCCGGCCGCTACGAGCAGATCGCGCAACGCGTCGCCAAAGCCGCCGAGGCTGAAGGCCTCATCTACAACATCGCCGCGCTGCGGCGGCAGCCGAACACACTCGACTGCCATCGCCTGATCCTGTGGGCCGGCCGCGCCGGCAAGGGCGCGCAGGTCAAGCAGCGGCTGATGGAGATCTACTTCACCGAAGGCGGCGATCTCTCTGATCCTCAGGTATTGGTTGAGGCCGCGTCTGATTGCGGGCTCGATCCGCATGAGATCAGCGCCCTGCTGGCGAGTGAGGCTGACGTCGCCGCGGTCGAACAGGCGGCGAAGTCGGCGCAGGAAGCCGGCATCGACGGCGTACCGTTCTACGTATTCGGCAACGTGCTGGCCGTGTCCGGCGCGCAGTCACCCGAGTATCTGGCGAGCGCCATGGAGCGCGCCGCCACGCAATTGGCACAGGCGCCGGCGGCGGATACTGCGGCTTAGGGCGGTTTAAACTATCTCAGCCCTCGTCCTGAGGAGCGTGACCGAAGGTCACGCGTCTCGAAGGACGGCCACAATCAACAACTTGGCCATCCTTCGAGACGCACGCGAGCTTGCGCTCGCGTGCTCCTCAGGATGAGGGCCTTACATTGTTGAACGTCAACCAACAAGTCACGCGGCCTTGGCGCGTTCGGCGATACGCACCAGCCGACGCAGGATGCCGGCCGCGCCCTCGAGGCGCTCTTCCGGTGTCTCCCAATCGTCGAAGAACACGACCTTCATGTCGGGGCGCACGCGGGCGTCTTTTCCCTGCTCGCGGATGAAGGCCACCAGGCCCTCGGGGTTCGCGAACGTGTCCTCGCGGAACGACAACACCGCGCCTTTCGGACCAACATCGATCTTCGCCACGTTAGCGCGCCGGCAGAGCGCCTTGATGGCGACCACGTCGAGCAGATGCCGTACCTCGATTGGCAACGGACCGAAGCGGTCCACCAGCTCGGCGCCAAACGCGTCGATCTCGGCCTCGTCGTCGAGGTCGGCCAGCCGGCGATAGAGCGCGAGTCGTACCGAGAGATCGGCGACGTAGTCTTCCGGAATGAGGACCGGCGTGCCGATGGTGATCTGCGGCGACCAGCGATCCGATACCGGTTCCGAGATGCCGGCTTTGAGGCTCGCTACAGCTTCCTGCAACATTTGCTGATAGAGCTCAAACCCGACTTCCTTGATGTGGCCCGACTGTTCGTCGCCCAGCAGGTTGCCCGCACCGCGGATGTCGAGGTCGTGGGAGGCGAGTTGGAAACCCGCGCCCAAGGTGTCGAGCGATTGCAGGACCTTGAGCCGACGCTCGGCCTGAAAGGTGATGCGCCGCGCGGGGAGCGTAAAGAGCGAATAGGCGCGCGTTTTCGATCGACCGACGCGGCCCCGCAACTGATAGAGCTGCGCCAAACCGAACATATCGGCGCGGTGGACGATCAGCGTGTTGGCGGTCGGAATGTCGAGGCCCGATTCGACGATCGTCGTCGACAGCAGCACGTCGTACTTGCCGTCGTAGAACGCGGACATCACGTCCTCAAGCACGGTTGCCGGCATCTGACCGTGCGCAACAACAACACGGACCTCCGGTACGTTCTTGTCGAGAAACTCCTTTGCGCCGGCCAGGTCTTCGATGCGCGGGCACACGTAGAATGTCTGCCCGCCGCGATAATGTTCGCGCAGCAGTGCTTCGCGCACGGTGAGTGGATCAAACGGCGCCACGAATGTGCGCACAGCCAGCCGATCGACCGGCGGCGAGGCGATGATCGACAGCTCGCGCACGCCGGTGAGCGCCAGCTGCAAGGTGCGGGGGATCGGCGTTGCGGTCAGCGTCAGCACGTGAACTTCCGAACGCAGGTTCTTCAGGCGCTCCTTGTGCGACACGCCGAAATGTTGCTCCTCATCTATGATGAGGAGACCGAGATCCTTGAATTTGATGGTCTTGCCGAGCAGCGCGTGCGTGCCGACAACGATATCGACCGTACCATCGGCGAGCTTCTTCTTGGTCTCTGCAAGCTCCTTGTTGTTCACCAGCCGCGAGGCTTGCGCGACATTGATTGGGAACCCGCGGAAGCGCTCGGTAAAGGTCTTCATGTGCTGGCGCGCGAGCAAGGTCGTTGGCACGACGACCGCAACCTGCTTACCACCCATCGCCGTTACGAAGGCCGCGCGTAGCGCGACCTCGGTCTTGCCGAAGCCAACGTCACCGCAGATGAGCCGATCCATCGGCCGTCCGGATGCGAGGTCGTCGAGGACCGCGTCGATCGCTGCTTGCTGGTCATCGGTTTCCTCATAGGGAAATCCGGCGCAGAACTCATCGTAAGGTCCAACCGATGTGGTGAACCGCGGGGCTTCGCGTAGCTGCCGCTCGGCCGCAACCTTGATCAACGCGCCCGCCATCTCCAGCAGCCGCTGCTTCATACGCGCTTTGCGGACCTGCCAGGCCGTACCGCCGAGCCGATCGAGGTCGACGCCCGCCTCCTCCGAGCCGTAGCGCGACAAAAGCTCGATGTTCTCGACCGGTAGGAACAGTTTGTCGCCGCCCGCGTAGTGAAGCTCGAGACAATCGTGCGGTGCGCCCGCCGCCTCGATGTTGGCGAGACCAATGAAGCGACCGATGCCGTGATCGACATGGACCACGAGATCGCCGGCGGCGAGGCTCGTCACCTCGGCGATGAAATTCTCGGCGCGCTTGGCGGCGCGCCGCGGGCGCACGAGGCGATCACCGAGGATGTCCTGCTCGGCAATGACCGCCATCTCGGAGGTCTCGAAACCGGACTCCAGTCCGAGCACGGCGAGCATGACGTCCGACTTCGGCCGCGCCTGCGCCTCTTGCCAGTTCGCGACCGGCTGCAGATTCAGCAGACCGTGGTCCGCAAGCACGTGGCGCATGCGGTCACGCGCGCCTTCGCTCCACAGCGCGACAACGACGCGGTCGCCTGCGCCCTGCCTCGCTTCCACGTGCGCCTTCACGGCTTCGAAGACGTTGCGGCTCTGCTGCGTGCGCTCGGGTGCGAAATTGCGCCCCGGCCGTGTCGCAGCATTGATCACGTCGGTCGCACCCTCGGGCGCGGCGAATGGCGTGAGGCGCACGACCGGGCCGGCGCTCAGGCGCGATTGCCATTGCGCCTCTGCAAAGTAGAGCCGATCCGGCGGCAAAGGCTTGTATGGCGCCCCGCCACCGGCGGCTCCGAGAATTTCTTTGCGCGCATTGTAATAGTCGACGATCTGGGCGATGCGCTCATGCGCAGCCTCGCCCGCGAGCGGTTCCAGCACCACCGGCGTGCCGGGCAGGTAATCAAATAGCGTGTCGAGCTTGGTGTGGAACAGCGGCAGCCAATGTTCCATGCCAGGATAGCGGCGGCCTTCGCTGACGGCCTGATAGAGCTGATCGTCCGGTGTCGCCGCACCGAACGCCTCGACATAGCCGAGGCGGAACCGGCGGATCGTCTCGCTGGTGAGCTGGAATTCGGCGACCGGCACCAGGTCCAGTGCGCGTAACTGGTCGGTCGTGCGCTGCGTCTCCGGATCGAAGGTGCGGATCGATTCCAGCGTGTCGCCAAAGAAATCGAGTCGCACCGGCTGATCCATGCCGGGCGGAAAGAGATCGAGGATGCCGCCGCGCACCGCGTACTCGCCGGACTCGCGCACCGTTGAGGCGCGCACGAAACCATTGAGCTCGAGCCAGCGCACGATGTCGTCCATGCGCAGAACGTTGCCCGGACTGGCAGACAGGGCTTGCGCCGCCAACAATTCCTTGGCCGGCACCCGTTGCAGCACGGCGTTCACCGTGGTCAGCAGCACCGAGGGCCGGTCGCGGCCCTTGAGCCGCGCCAGCCGCGATAGCGTGGTCATGCGCTGGGCAACGACACCGGCGTGCGGCGAGACCCGGTCATAGGGCTGGCAATCCCAGGCCGGGAATTCGAGCTCGACCACATCCGGGGCAAAGAACTTCAGGGCACGCGCGAGCTGCGCCAGGCGTGGTCCGTCGCGGCAGATCACGAGCAGGCTCGTCGCCGGCGCATTGGGTTTTGCCGCGACGGCGCGCGCCAGATCGGCGACGACCAAGCCTTCCGCGCCGTCGGCCACGTTGGTGAGAGTGAGGACCCGTCCGGGAGCTAGACGGTCCGCAGGAGAAGCAGCCACGATTATCGTCCGTTGTTATGAAACGCGCAAAGCCGCCGAAACAGCGGCGTGTCGTGTTGGGCCGGAACGTCGCTCTCGCCCGTTACCCAGGCATAGATCTCCGGATCCGGGACGTCGGAGAGCTTTTCGAAATCGGCAAGCTCATCGTCCGCCATATCGGCAATGCAGGCGTCGGCGAAAGGTCCCATGATCAAGTCGGTTTCCTTGGTGCCGCGATGCCAGCAGCGATAGAGCAAGCGCCGCCGCCGCTCGTCCAAGCCGTGGCTCGACCGCGTACTCCCCGTCATTCCCCTTACCTCCAGCCAACGCCAAAAGCCCGGACGAGCCGGGCGCCGCTCATATAGCGATTGGCGGGGGTGATGTCAGGGGTGATAGAGACGCTCCATGCGCCCGCCTCTATTGAACCCGCTGTTCGCGCCGATCACGACCCTCACGGGCATCGGCGCGAAGGTCGAGCGCCTCTATCGCCGGCTGCTCGGGCGCGAGGATACGCCGCGCATCATCGACCTTATGTTCCATCTCCCGAGCGGCACAATCGACCGTCGCGCGCAACCCAAGCTGCGCGATGTCGTTCCGGGCACTCTCGTCACGGTCACAGTTACGGTCGAACGCCATCGCCCGACATCGCCGGGCCGCTCGCGCGCGCCGTATCGGATCTACACGAGCGATGACACCGGTGATCTCATCCTCACCTACTTCAATGCGCGGCGCGATTATCTGGAGCGGCTCTTTCCCGAGGGCGCGCGCCGCATCGTATCAGGCACCACTGGCCTCTATGACGGCATGCTGCAGATGGTGCATCCGGATCGTGTTGTCGATGAAGCGGAGTTCGACAAGCTCCCGCTGATCGAGCCGCAGTATCCGCTGACCGAAGGGCTCTCCAGTAACCAAGTGCGCCGCGCCATCGAGCAAGCGCTCGAGCGCGTGCCCACACTCCCTGAATGGCAAGATGCGAGCTGGCTCACCAAGTCCAACTTTCCCCCCTTCGCCGATGCGCTGCGCGAGGTGCATCATCCGCCCACCCCCGAGATCGCTCCCGATACGCCTGCTTGGTCGCGCCTCGCCTATGACGAATTCCTGGCCGGTCAACTTGCGCTTGGACTGGTGCGCGCGCATGTGCGCCGTCCGCGTGGTCGTCCCTCGAGCGGCGACGGGCGCTTGCGCCAGAAGATCATCGCCGCGCTGCCCTACAAACTGACAGGCTCGCAAGAGCAGGCCGTCACAGACATTGCCGCTGATCTCGCCAAGACGGAGCGCATGTCTCGCCTGCTGCAAGGTGACGTCGGATCCGGCAAGACGGTGGTCGCGCTGCTTGCCTGCGCGGCGGTGATCGAGGTTGGGCGGCAAGCGGCCCTGATGGCGCCGACCGAGTTGCTGGCGCGCCAGCATTGGAACACGATCGCGCCGCTTGCGGAGGCTGCCGGCATTCGCGCCGCAATCC
>JAFAXD010000035.1 GCA_019241285.1 Xanthobacteraceae bacterium
TGCATGCCGCCCATGTCATGCACGCCGTTCATCGCGCAGCTCCCGGCGCAACCGGCAGGCCCGTGCCGATCATGGCGTTGCGGGTGACCAAGGTTGCGAGCTTCTCTTCGCTCCAACCCTCGGTGCCTGCCGGACGCATCGGAACCACGATGAAGCGGGTCTCGGCGGTGGCATCCCAGACGCGAAATTGCGTTTCGGCGGGTAGTTCGACCCCGAACTCGCGCAGCACGCCGCGCGGGTCGCTCACGGCGCGCGAGCGGTAGGGCGCGGATTTGTACCAGACCGGCGGCAGGCCAAGCATGTCCCACGGGTAGCAGGAGCAGAGCGTGCAGACGACCACGTTGTGCTGCTGCGCCGAATTGGCGACGGCGATCAGGTGATCGCTGATACGCTCGAACATCTTGGCCGCGGTGATGGCGCCTGTCGCATCGGCGAGCAGGGCGCGTTTGAACTCCGGATCGGCCCAGGCCTTGGCGACCACGCGGGCGCCGCGGTGCGGACCGATCTTTGTCTCGTACGCGTCGACCACGGCGTCGAGCGTGGCCGGATCGATGTAGCCCTTTTCGGTCAGGATGGTTTCGAGCGCGCGTACCCGCAACTGCAGGTCCGAGAGCTCCGAGCCGTGCTCGTGGTCGTGGTCATGCATGGCCCATTCTAGCCACGAATCAGCGCTGCCCGGAAGAGCGTCATGGCGCCAGTGCGCTGACGAGCTGTCTTACGTTGTGCCGCATCAGGTCGATATAGGTTGGGGCAGGACCGTCCGGTGCGGTGAGCGCGTCGGAGTAAAGGGTGCCACCAACGTGCGCGCCGGATTCGCGCGCGATCTCTTCCATGACCCGCGGATCGGTCACGTTCTCCAGGAACACGGCCGGGATGTGCTCAGCGCGGATTTGCCTGATAATACGCGCGATATCGCGAGCCGAACCCTCTGCCTCGGTCGACACGCCGTGCGGCGCGATGAAGGCGATACCATAGGCGGCTCCCAGATAGCCGAATGCGTCGTGTATGCTGATCAACTCGCGCCGCTCGGGCGGGATTTTTGCAATCTCCGCCTTGTTCTCGGCATCGAGTGCGTCGAGCCGCTGCAGGTAAGCAGCCGCGTTGGCCTCGAATACGGCTTTATCGGATGGATCGGCGGCAATGAGCGCGTCGCGAATGTTGGCGACATAGAGCTTGGCATTGGCGACCGATTGCCACGCGTGTGGATCGACCTCCCGGCCCTGGCGCAGCGGAGTAACCCCGGTGCTGGCGACAACGACCTGCGCGTTCTTGGCCGCGGTCTCCATGAAGCGCGCGGTCGCCCCTTCAAGGCCCAGTCCGTTGAGAACGATCACCTTTGCGCCGGCGAGAGCCTTCGCATCGGCGGGAGTCGGTACGTAGCTGTGCACGTCGCCATTCGGTCCGACGAGGGAGCTCACCACGACCCGATCGCCGCCGATGTTGCGCGCGAGATCAGCCAAAATGGTGAAGCTCGCGACCACCTCGAGCTTGCCTTGCGCGAAGGCCGGCACCGTCGCGAGCAGCACGACGGCCGCTATCAGCCATGACAGGTACCGGGGCATCAGGCCTCGAGGTGAGGCTTGGGCACAAGCCGGCGCAGCACGCCGCCGACCGAACCGCTCAACACCGAGCCAAGATAAAGGGCTCCCGCCACCAGGATGATCGAGGGGCCGGCGGCAAGACCGTTGTGAAACGAGAGCAGCAGCCCGAGGTAGCCTGACAGCACTCCGCCGCCCACGGCAAATAAAATCATCACCGTGATGTCGCGGGTCCAGAACCGGGCCGTGATTGCCGGCAACATCATGAGCCCAACCGACAACAATGTACCAAGAGCCTGGAACGCGGCGACGAGATTGAGCACGACCAGCGCCAGAAACGCGATATGCACCGGCGCGCCCGTACGGCTGACCGACCGCAAGAAGCCCGGATCGACGCATTCGAGCACGAGCGGGCGCCAGATCAGCGCCAGGAGCCCCAGCGAACAGGTGCTGATCGCTGCGATCAGCAGCACGGTCGCGCGCGTAAGGCCGAGCACATTGCCGAACAGAAAGTGCAACAGATCTATGTTTGACCCGCGCGCCGACACGAGTGCGACGCCGAGAGCGAGCGACACCAGAAAGAACGCGGCGAGTGACGCGTCCTCTTTCAAATTCGTTGTTCGTGCGATTGCTCCCGCGAGCAGCGCGACCACAAGCCCAGCGACCAGGCCTCCGAGAGTCATTGCAAACAGGTTTAGCCCCGCAACCAGGAAGCCGACCGCGGCGCCGGGCAAGACCGCATGCGCCATGGCATCGCCCATGAGGCTCATCCGGCGCAGCATCAGAAACACGCCGATCGGCGCGGCGCCGAGCGCAAGCGCGAGCGTCGCGACCAGCGCCCGGCGCATGAAGTCGAAATCAGCGAAAGGCGCGATGAACAGCTCGTAGGCCAAGGTACTATGCCGCGTCCGCACGACACGCTTCGGCGCGCGTGTCAAACGCTTCGCACATCTGACGTGCCCTGAGGAGGTTTTCGGGGGTCAGGACATCGCGGGTCGCACCCCAGGCTACAGGAGTACGCGCAAGCAGCAGCGCCTGCGGAAAATTGGCGCGCACCAGATCAAGGTCGTGCAGCGCCGCAAGCACGGTACGCTGCTCTCCATGCCAGCGCTGAACCAGCGCGCACAGGTCCGTAATCGTCTTCGCGTCAACCGCATTGAACGGTTCATCCAGAACAATCAGGCGCGCGTCCTGGAGCAGCAGCCGTGCGAACAACACCCGCTGCATCTGGCCGCCGGACAGGGTTTCGATCGGCCGATCCTCAAAGCCGGTCAGGCCGACTGCGGCGATCGCCTCGTGGATGCGCCTGCGCGCCTTGGCATTGATGCCTCCGAACAATCCAGTCGCATGCCACAGCCCCATCGCCACCATGTCATAGACCCCGATCGGGAAGCTCCGATCGATGTCGGCGACCTGCGGCAGATATGCGATCTCGTGACGCTTGAGGCCATTGAGCTCGACGCGGCCAGCGAGTGGCGTGATCAACCCAATGATTCCTTTGAACAGCGTTGACTTGCCGGCGCCATTTGGTCCGACGACAGCAACCAACGCGCCTGCCTCGACCGCACCATCGAGGTGATGCACGGCGGGATGACGGTCGTATCCCAGCGTCAAATTACGAAAACGTAGCTGCGTGGTCATGGCTGGCTCAGCGCCCACCACACTGCGGCCCACAGAACGATCGCCGCGATTGCCGCCAGTGTCAGGCGCTCGCGTGCGGACATGCGCAGCAGCGACGGCGCGACGCGCGCAACTGGATGAGCCTCGCCGGTCTCGTGATGATGGTGCGTCATGGCTGGTCTCTGCGAGATGTTATATTATTACATTTTGCCTCCCGCTTGCAAATCGCACGAGTTTCATCGTCTCTGCCACACCCCCCTTGCGCATCGCGCCGTCACTCATTGAAATCACGCAACCATGCCGGGGAAGTCACGCAATCGTTCGGTCGCCTCAATTCGCCGCGGGCGCTCGGCGGATCTGGATGATCTCGTCGCGCTTGAAACGCAGGTCTTCGCGAGCGACCGCATGTCGCGCCGCAGCCTGCGTCACTTCCTCGCTGCGCGCACCGCGACGGTGCTGGTCGCAGAGCATGCTGGCTGCATCGCGGGCTGTGCGGTCATTCTGTTTCGGCCTAACAGCTCGATTGCCCGTCTCTACTCGATCGCGGTCGCGCCGCAGAGCACGGGCCGGGGATTGGGACCCGCGCTTTTGACCGCCAGCGAGGAGGCTGCCGCAGTGCGCGGGCGGAAAATGCTGCGTCTCGAGGTGCACGAGAACAATCAGCGCGCCATCGCGCGCTATCGCAAGGCCGGCTATCGCCAATTCGGCTGTCACGCGGGGTATTACGCCGATGAAGGCGACGCGTTGCGTTTCGAGAAAGAGCTCACCGCCGCAAGCGAAACCGGCTAAGTTGTACGATGGACGGGAAAGCTGCCCGCCGGCTCGCCGCAATGCTTTCCCCCAACGTCATAGCACCCTGCTCAAACATTCCGCTTGAGACTCGCACGTTTCGCACTAGTAGTAAGGGCGATCTCCCTTGGTTCGCGCATCTGATGTTGCCTCGGCTACGGGCTTTCAACCACTCTGATGACAGTCTGGCTCTGCCCGGGTGCCGGGGCTGGACTTGGGTGCGCCGGTTGAGTCCTGCGGCGGAACTTCATGTCGGCGTTCCCGCATGTCGAGTGCCGCCATGACGGGATGGGTTATCCTGGTCGATCAGCCGCGGGACTTTCCCAACGCCGAAACCCCGCACAAGGTCATCACGACGAGCGATTATCTCGCCCGCCCGCGCCTGTTCGATTCAGGCCGCCCCAAGCTACTGAACCTGTCCCGCTCCTACGCCTACCAGTCCAAGGGCTATTACGCCTCGCTGCTGGCCGAAGCCCGAGGTCACCGCATTGTCCCAACCGTGGAGACGATGCTGGAGTTGCGCGAGACGAAGCTCTACGAGCGCGCCTTGCCGGAACTCGACGACGAGCTCAACCGCTGTGCCCGTCGGGGCGATGTGCAGCCGGACGGGGAATTCAAGCTCCTCGTCTGCTTCGGAATCGCCCGCGATAGCCGGTTCGAGGCGTTCGGGCGGCTGCTGTTCGACTGGTTCCGCTGCCCGGCACTGGAAGTTTCGGTCCATACGGAGCGCAAACCGTTTGCGATTGATCGCATCCGCATGCGCACCATTACGCGGCTTACCAATGAAGAGGCTTTGTTCTTTCGCGAAGCGCTTCATCAGCACACCAAGCGGGAATGGCGCGACCCCAAGGCACGCACGATCGCCAAGTACGATCTCGCGGTACTGTGCGATGCCAACGAGAAGATGCCGCCCTCGTCGCAGGACACGCTGAAGCACTTTGCCCGCATCGCCGGGCGCATGTCGGTGGACGTCGCCGCAATCGATCGCCGGCAACTCGCGGAACTCGCCGAGTACGATGGACTGTTCATTCGCGAGACCACTTCGATCAATAATCACACCTATCGTTTTGCGCGCCGCGCCTGGCAGGAGGGTATGCCCGTCATCGATGACCCCCTCTCGATGATCCGATGTACAAACAAAGTCTTTCTCATGGAGCTGATGGCGGCCATCGGCCTGCCAACGCCGCCAACAGTCATGCTCGCCGACGCCGCCGACCTTTCGCGCGGCGCGGATGAGCTTGGGTTGCCGCTGATCGTGAAGATCCCCGACGGGTCGTTTTCCCGTGGCATTCACAAGGTGTCCAGCATCGACGAGCTCAAGCGCGTCACCGACGAATTGTTCGAGGAAACAGACCTGCTCCTGGCGCAAAAGTTTTTGCCGACCGAATTCGACTGGCGTGTTGGCGTGCTTGGCGGTGAGCCGCTGTTCGTGTGTCAATATCGCATGGCGCGCGGCCACTGGCAGATCGTCAAGCACCGCGCCGATGGCTCCGCCACCGAAGGCGGCTTCCGCACCTTCGCAATCGAACAAGCGCCGGCCGAGGTCGTCGATATGGCCGTGCGCGCCGCACGGCAGATCGGGGACGGCTTCTATGGCGTCGACCTCAAGCAGACCCCGACCGGTACCGTCGTCATGGAAGTCAATGACAATCCCAATCTGGAGCATGGGATCGAGGATACTGTCGGCAAGGACGAGATCTGGACTCGCATTCTCAAATGGTTCATTGCCCGTTTCGAGCAATAATATTGCCGCCGCTTTTGCATAGACCGCAAGAGCGGTAAGTTTGCGCACTCAAAGTTCACACGCAGAGCCGGGGAACAATGCCAAGATCGCTTTTGCATATCTTCATAACGCTTGCCGCGATGGCGTGGCCCTTTTCCGCACACGCGTTCGACAAGGTCACGTTCGGGACGAACTGGCTGGCCGAAGCCGAGCACGGCGGCTTCTACCAAGCTTTGGTGGATGGCACTTACGACAAGTACGGGCTCGATGTGACCATTCAGCAGGGTGGCCCCCAGATCAATCACCGGCTTCTGCTGCTGGCCGGCAAAATCGATTTCCTGATGGGCGCGAATACACTGCAGACATTCGACGCAGTGGCGCAGAACGTGCCGACCATCGCGGTTGCGGCCATGTTCCAGAAGGATCCACAGGTGCTGATCGCCCATCCCGATGTGGGCATCGATAAATTCATCGACCTCAAACGGCTGACATTGTTTGTCTCGAGTGAAGGCCTGGTCACCTATTTCCAATGGCTCAAGGCCGACTTCGGTTTCGACCAGAGCAAGGTCAAGCCCTACACGTTCAATCCGCAGCCATTCCTGGCCGACAAGAACAGCGCCATGCAGGGCTACGTCACGTCCGAGCCGTTCGCCATCGAGAAGGCATTGCACAAGGCACCCAAGGTATTTCTGCTCGCGGATCAGGGTTTCAACGCCTACTCAACGTTGATCGAGACCCGCCGCGACGTGGTCGCCAAAAAGCCGGACTTGGTGCAGCGGTTTGTGGATGCCTCGATCATCGGTTGGTATCGTTATCTCTACGGCGACAACAGGGCTGCCAATGAGATGATCAAGAAACTGAATCCCGAAATGACCGACGACCTGCTCGCCTATTCGGTCACCAAGATGAAAGAATATGGGATCGTGGATTCCGGCGATGCGCAGGAACTTGGAATCGGCGCCATGTCCGACAGCCGAATGCAGAGCTTCTTCGAGAAAATGGTGCGTGCCGGGCTGGTTAAGCCGACGCTCGACACCCAGCAAGCCTATACGCTCGCGTTCGTCGACAAGAAGGTCGGGCTCGGCTTGTACCCGAGGAAGTGATCGGCGGACCGCGCCACTGAGGGTTGGGCGGGGGGTAGCCTTGCGGCGCGGTTGACAATCGTCTCAGATGCCGCCTGATACGTCCCCAATATACCCACAAGATTGTCAGCCCAAGGTCCCATAATGGCGAAGAAACCGAGCCGCCCTTCCGCGTTGGCCGCGAACGACGATATTGGGGAAGAGCTGCGGCTTCGGATGTATCGCATGCAGGTGGAGATCCGTGCGGCCGAGCAGCGGGCCTTCGACCTGTTTCTGCAGAACCTGGTGAAGGGGACGAGCCACTTGTCGCTGGGCCAGGAGGCGGTAGCGGTCGGGTTCGCGGCTGCGATGCGCCCGGGCGACTTGAGCTTCTGCACCTATCGGGGCCATGCGCATACGCTCGCCCGCGGCGTACCGGTCGAAAAGGTGTTGGGCGAGCTGATGCAACGCGACAATGGTCTCATGCGTGGCAAAGGCGGCTCAATGCACCTCACCTCGGCCGAGCACGGTGTGATGGGATCCTACGCCATCATCGGCGCGCACTTGCCGATCGCCTGCGGCGCCGCGTTGCGCGCCCAGTACAAAGGACAGGACGACGTCTCGGTCTGCTTCTTCGGCGACGGCACGACAAACATTGGCGCGTTCCACGAGGCTTTGAATTTCGCCGCCGTGTGGAAGCTGCCGGTCGTGTTTGTCTGCGAGAACAATCTCTACATGGAATACACACCGATCGGCGACGTGACGGCGGTCGAACATCCGGCCGCGGATCGGGCGGCGGCCTATGGACTGGATCGCATCGTGATCGATGGCAACGACGCGGATAGCGTCTATCGCACGGCGCGTGCCGCGTATGAACGCGCCCGCGCCGGCAAGGGGCCCGCGTTGATCGAATGCCTGACCTATCGGCATAGCGGCCATTCCCGCGCCGATCCAGCGAAGTACCGCCCCGAAGGTGAGCTCGAGCGCTGGAAGGAGCGCGATCCGATCAAGATCTATCGCGAACGCCTCCAGCAATTCGGTATTGCCGAACAGGTGATCCTGAAGATCGAAGAAGAGACCGCGCGCATGGTCGATGCAGCGACGGAGGCCTGCAAGGCAGCGCCGCCGCCGTCGTTCGATCTTCTCTCCACAGACGTTTATGCCGATGGGGGGTTCGCATGGCGGAACTGACCTACCGCGACGCCGTCGCCCGCGGCATCGCTCAAGAAATGGCGCGAGATCCCGACGTGATCTTCTTCGGCGAAGACGTGGCCAAACCAGGCGGCGTCTTCAAAGCGACGGTCGGGCTCTACGAGCAATTCGGGCCCAAACGCGTGCGCGACACGCCGATTTCCGAACAAGCCATCATGGGAGCCGCCATGGGCGCGGCCATGACCGGTCTCAAGCCGATCGCCGAAATCATGTTCTCCGACTTTTTTGCGGTGTGTTTCGACTACATCGCCAATGAATTCCCCAAAAGCCGCTACATGTCGAATGGCCAGCTCAAATGCCCGCTGGTTGTGCGCACCGGCAATGGCGCGGGTTCCCGCTTCGGCGCGCAGCATTCGCAGAGCGTCGAGAACTGGTGCATGATGATTCCGGGCCTCAAGGTCGTCGCACCATCAAACCCGCGCGATGTGATTGGCCTGATGGCTGCCGCGGTTCGCGATCCTGACCCGGTTATCTTCTTCGAACACAAATCGCTTTACCCGGTGAAGGGCGAGGTGCCCGACGGCGAGATCGTTGACACGTTGGGGACTGCCGCGATCGTGCGGCCCGGCAAGGACGCATCGATCCTGGCACTGGCGCTCATGGTGCCGCGGGCGCTGGAAGCGGCAGAGCGTCTGAAAGCCGAGCACGGCATCGATTGCGAAGTAATCGACGTGCGCTCGCTGGTGCCGCTCGACACGCAAACGATTCTTGGTTCGATCGCCCGCACGCATCGGGTCTTCACGGTCGAAGAAAACCCGCGCCTGTGCGGTTGGGGCGCAGAAATCGTCTCAATCATTGCTGACGAGGCGTTCTACGATCTGGATGGACCGCCCGTCCGCATCACCACACCGCACATCCCACTTCCAGCCGCCGACGTTCTGGAGGATGCAGTGTTACCGACGGTGCAACGGATCACCGAGACAGTGCGACGATCGCTACAAAGCTGACCGCGCGACAGGGAGGAAACCGATGTACGACAATCTGCTCGCAAATGTTCCAACCGATCTCTACATCGGCGGCAAGTGGCGCAAGTCTTCCGATAATCAGCGCTTCGACGTCATCGACCCGGCGACCGAGAAGACAGTCGCCTCCGTCGCCAGCGCCAGCGTGGAGGACGCGCGTGCCGCGGTCGATGCCGCCAGCATTGCCATGGAAGGTTGGGCGGCGAAGAAACCGCGCGAGCGCGCGGAGGTGCTGCGCAAAGCTTTTGAGCTGATCATTCGCGACACCGAGCGTTTCGCCAAATTGATGACCATCGAGAACGGCAAGGCACTTCCGGATTCGCGCGCGGAGGTCGCCTATGCGGCCGAGTTTTTCCGCTGGTACGCCGAAGAGGCGGTGCGCAACATCGGCGAGGTGTCGCGCGCACCCTCCTCGGGGGCGCGTATTTTCGTCCAACACAAGCCGGCCGGCGTCGCCGTGTTGGTGACGCCGTGGAATTTCCCGGCCGCGATGGCAACCCGCAAGATCGGACCGGCGCTCGCGGCGGGTTGCTCCGTGGTGCTCAAGCCGGCTTCGGAAACCCCGCTCACGATGCTGGCGCTGATGCCGGTGATGGAAGAAGCGGGCGTCCCGCCCGGTGTCATCAACGTGGTGCCGTCACGCCGCTCCGGCCCGGTGGTCGACGCCATGCTCAAGGACCCGCGCGTGCGCGTCGTCTCCTTCACCGGTTCGACCGAGGTCGGGCGCAAGCTCCTGCATGCCGCCGCTGACAACGTGGTGAAGCCGGCGATGGAACTCGGCGGCAATGCGCCGTTCATCGTGTTCGATGATGCCGATGTCGATGCGGCGATCGACGGCGCCATGATCGCAAAGATGCGCAACATGGGCGAAGCGTGCACGGCGGCAAACCGTTTCTACGTGCATGAAAAAGTGCATGACGAATTTGCCAAGAAGCTCACCGCACGCATGCAGGCACTCAAAACCGGCAACGGCCTCGATGACGGCGTGATGCTCGGGCCTTTGGTGAATGCCGACACGCGTGAAAAGGTCAAAGCCCTCGTGGAGGACGCGGTGAGAAAGGGTGCTTCTGTGCTCACCGGCGGCAAAGCGCCTGAGGGGCCGGGTTACTTCTATCCGGCCACCGTGCTCGACAAGGTGCCGGACTCGGCAACCCTGCTGCGCGAAGAAATCTTTGGGCCAGTCGCGGCGCTGCAAAGCTTCAGCTCGGAGGACGAAGTCATCCGACGCGCGAACGACACCGAGTATGGGCTCGTTGCCTATGTGTACACGCGCGACCTTGGCCGCGGCATGCGCGTATCGGAACGGCTCGATTTTGGCATGATCGGGCTTAACCGCGGCCTCGTATCCGATCCGGCAGCGCCCTTCGGCGGCATGAAGCAGAGTGGTATCGGCCGCGAGGGCGCACACGAGGGCTTGATGGAGTTTCTGGAAACGCAATACGTCTCGATGACCTGGTGACGACGCGCGCATGGATATTTTGATGCCGCAGCTCGGCGAAACCGTTGCCGAGGGCAGGATCACCAAGTGGTTCAAGGCGCCGGGCGACGCGATCAAACCCGGCGACAATTTGTTTGAGATCGAGACTGACAAGACCTCGATGGAGGTGCCGGCGATCGCAGCCGGCGTACTCACCGAGATCCGTGTGGCCGAGGGTGACGTCGCGCTGGTTGGCGCCGTCGTCGGCGTTATCGGCGGCGCGATGACAGCCTCGACGGCTGCTCAGACCCCAGGATCGACGCGCAGCGAGCCGAGGCCCGCACCTGCACCGGCATCTTCCGGTCTGCGCGCAACGGCGCAGCAACCCATCAAGCTTAACCCGTTCCAGGAGGTGCGCACGCCCGAGCGCAACTTTGGTCCGGCGCGGCTTGCGGGCGGCACCGTCGTCACACCGCTCGCCCGCCGGCTGGCGGCAGAAGCCGGAATCGATCTTGGCCAGCTCGCACCGACCAGCACGAGCCGTCGCATCAGCGCGCGTGACGTGGAAGCGGCGATTGCTGGCGGGACGAAGGCACGTCAACCAACTGATCGAGGGCCCACGGGTGATCCGCAACGCATCATCGCACTTT
Source organism: Xanthobacteraceae bacterium (assembly GCA_019241285.1). Taxonomy (GTDB): domain Bacteria; phylum Pseudomonadota; class Alphaproteobacteria; order Rhizobiales; family Xanthobacteraceae; genus JAFAXD01. The sequence continues at coordinate 10,973 of JAFAXD010000035.1, forward strand.
ATGAGCGCGGCAGCTTTGAAGAAGTGGCGCTCGACAACATGCGCCGTACGATTGCCACCCGGCTGACCGAAGCGGTGCAAACGATTCCGCACTTCTATCTCAGCATCGATTTGACCACGCAGCGCCTGGTCGAAATCCGGGAGGAGACCAACGCGACCGCGCCAATGGGGGCGGATGGCGAGCCATCATATCGCCTGTCCCTCAACGATTTCCTGATCAAGGCGTGGGGACTGGCCTTACGGCGGGTTCCGGCCGCCAACGCCGTGTGGGCGCATGACCGGATCCTGCGCTTCGCGCAATCAGATATTGGCGTTGCTGTGGCGACGCAGGGCGGGCTGCTCACCCCTGTGATCCGCAAGGCCGATGCGAAGAGCGTCATCGAGATTTCGGCCGAGATGAAGGACCTGACCGCTCGCGCACGCGCACGCCGCCTCAAACCGAATGAATATCAGGGTGGGGCAAGCGCGATCTCGAACCTCGGCATGTATGGGGTGCGCGAATTCGCGGCAATTATTAATCCGCCTCACGCAACCATTTTGGCGGTCGGCGCGACGGACCGCCGCCCAATCGAGACCACGGACGGATTTCGGTTCGTCAGCCGGATGACGGTGACACTATCTTGCGATCACCGCATTGTTGACGGCGCCCTCGGTGGCGAGTTGCTCAGCGCATTCAAATCTCTGGTCGAGCACCCGGTGGGACTTTTGGTTTGATTGTTGAGGCGTGTAGCGTCATTTGGCGATCGCAGGAGAGGTGATCATGCGTGCGTTGGCGCATTTTGCCGCCATGAGTTTTGCAGTACTTATTCCGTCAATGGCCTCTGCCCAGAGCGACGCCATCAAGGCCCTGGCCGGGGTGTGGGAAATCTCTAACGCCGATCACGACAAGACATGTGCAGTCACGTTGGCCGGCGAGAATGCCGCGGGCGGCTTCAGGCTCGACTTCAACCGCACGGCTTGCGCCGCGGATTTCCCACCGCTGAAGGAAGCCGGCGCTTGGAATCTGGTCGGCGATGATGTCATCCAAATCGTCAATCCGAAGGGCAAGATTTTGTACGAATTCACCGAAGTGGAAGGCGGCATTTATGAATCACTACGTCCGGGACAGCCGTTGACCTTTCTGCAAAACGCCGCCGCAGCAGCACCACCACCCAAGACTACAGGAGAGATGACAGGCGAGTGGAGCGTGGTGCGCGGCGCGAGCGCGCCGATCTGCGCACTGACACTGAGCCTGCAGCCCGCCGGCAAGGATGAGCTGAGTCTCAAGGTTCAACCGGGCTGTGATCCGGCAGTGCTCAGCTTCGGACCAGTGTCGTGGCACATGGAGCATGGGGAACTGGTGCTCAAATCCGCGCGCGGCCCCACCTGGCGCTTTGAGGAGGCCGACGGAACATGGCAGCGCGTGCCCGAGGGAACCGACCCGATCATGCTGGTGCGGCCGTAGCGTCAAACGGTATTGCGGTCCGGCGGTGGCGCCGAATGTGAACACGGCACATCGCGCCCAAATAATTGTCCGGCGGTTAGCTGCTCCAACGTCTTTCCCACGGGAGGCGAGAGCAGAAAGGATACCGCTATGATCAACAAGATTTCCGTCGTTTTGACCATTGTCCTGAGCCTCGGGTCCGCGTCGGTTGCGTCGGCCGCGACAAGCCCTCAGCCGGTGCGGCATCATGGCTACGCTCCGCGTGGTCAGCTGATGCTGCTGGACAACGTTGCTCCACGGGCCGCGGCTGCTGACATGAAGGCGGCCGTTAAGTTTCAGAGCAACTGGAACGTCAGCTACTAAGTTCGCGTGAACAATCTTCTACGCGCGTGGGCGGGGTTCTGCCTCGCTCACGCGCGCGTGAGCATGCGCAATCAATCGCGCTTTGCTGCAGCGCATCGGACAAATTTTTTGATGATAGTTGTCCGCCGCACCTTGGCTGGAACGTCTAACATCGCAACACAAGGTAAGGAGCCAATCACATGTCGGAATTTCTCTTTTTGTATCGCGGCAGTCTCGCATACACGAAATCGCCCGAGCAGATGCAGAAATCCATGCAAAAATGGGTGTCTTGGTTCAAAGACCTCGGCGAAAAGGGCGTCATCAAGAACCCTGGTAATCCGCTTGAACGCTCGGGCAAGGTAGTGCGCGGACATAACAAAGATGTCCATGACGGGCCGTTTGCCGAGGCCAAAGATCTCATCAACGGATACACCCTCGTCGACGCCGCAACGCTCGATCAAGCTGTCGAACTGTCCAAAGGCTGCCCGATCTTCGAGGACGGCGGGGCCGTCGAGGTTCGCCCTATCGCGAAATTGTAGATGGACATCAACGACCATTTCTTCCGGCGCGAGGCTGGACGCCTGGTATCCGCACTGACGCGGATATTCGGGGTTCACAACCTCGCGCTGGCGGAAGATGTGGTTCAGGACGCGTTCTGCCGAGCCCTGGAAACATGGCCGATGCGAGGAATGCCGGATAACCCATCGGCCTGGCTGATGGCGACGGCACGCAACCGCGCACTCGATGTTCTGCGCCGCCAGCGCACCGCAACAACATTCGCACCGGAACTCGGACGATTGCTGGACAGCGAATGGACGCTCACTCCCGTGGTCGACGATATCCTTGCCGCGGACGCGCTCCAGGACAGCATGCTGCGGATGATGTTCTCCTGCTGTCATCCGCGTCTGTCCGAACCCGCGCAAGTCGCGCTCATCCTCAATATTCTATGCGGGTTCAGTATCGATGAGATTGCGCGCGCATGCATGAGCCGGCATGCGGCGATCGAAAAACGAATCCAGCGCGGCAAGAGCGCGCTGGCAGAAGCAAAGCACTTGTTCGATACGGCGATGCCCGCGGACTTCACCGATCGACTGCCCGCAGTCCAACGCGGCCTCTATCTGCTGTTCAACGAAGGCTACCACGGGGCGTCACCGGAAACTTCGGTTCGCCTCGAATTGTGCAACGAGGCCATTCGACTCGTTGCTATCCTGCTCCAACATCCGCTCGGCAAGACGCCGACGACCTACGCCCTCGCTGCGCTCATGAGCTTGACGGCTGCGCGACTCCCGGCGCGCACCGATTCCAGCGGCAACCTGGTTCCTCTCGACGATCAGGATCGCAGCCACTGGGATCCAACCCGCGTGAGCGAAGGCATGCGATTGTTGGAACTCTCGGCGACCGGGACCGAGCTTACGGCCTATCACCTCGAAGCCGCCATGGCATCGGTCCACGCAATGGCTCGCGGCACCAAGGACACCGATTGGAGTGCGATTATCGAGCTGTACGATCAGCTCATGGGGCTCAATCCCTCACCCATTGTGGCGCTCAATCGAGCGATTGCCATTGCGCAACGCGACGGACCAGAACGAGGAATCGCTGAGATCCAAGCTATTGCCGATGCGGACCGGCTTGCGGCCTATCCATTCTATCCTGCGGCCCTGGGCGAGCTTGAGTTTCGATGCGGCAATCAGGTGGGTGCGTACAAGCATTTTGAAGTAGCTCTCGCAAGAGCTCGCAACCCCATGGAACGACACTTTTTCGAGCATCGGCTCGCCGCATGTCGTGCAAACAACAGGCAACCTGCATCGGTCACCGCTTTTTGGGAGCCGCAGTTCGCATCGGCACAGGCCCCCGACGACGCCGAAGATGATCGCGGCTGAACACATACCTGCTCCCAATCTGATCTTTGTTTTGGGCAATTGTCGGAATGCGCTCTGCTCAAACGTCTTTAGGGAGAAAAAACCTCAAACTAGGGATCGAGCCGCATCGAAGCGCATGGAGGAGATCGTGATCACGTTTCTGGTACGCACGATGCGTCGCCATCGAATGATCATCGCGTCGCGTGTTGCCTTGCTCGCATTCCAGCTCGTGACGACGCACGATGCGGCATCGCAACCACTACCTGTAAACCCGCCGCCTCTGATGGACCGGCAACGGGAGTTCATCGGCGCGCTTAGCGCCCGCCCGGCTGCACTTGCGCACAACGCTGGCGTCTACGATCATTTCAGGTGATTGTAGTTCCAGCAATCGTAGAGCACTTTCCAGTGGCCGTGCTCACGCTTCCAGACCACCAGATATTTGGCAATATTTTTATGGTCGCCGGGCTTGGGATTAGGCGCGAAGTACACCACGCCGAAATCGACCGCCATATCGCCACCACTGGCAATCTCGATATGGGTGGGCTTGAAATCGAGATATGGGTCTTTGAGATCTTTGTAGGTTTTTTCCCACGCGGCGCGGATTGCAGCGTGTCCCTTGGCCGCCGGCCCGCTCGGCCAAACCACGGAACCGTCCGTCGCATAAAAACTGACGACCCGGTCGAAATCCTTGGCGCGCGCGGCCTTGGCCCATTCGGCATCAAGCTTCCGGATCGCTTGTTCGTCCTGATGATGGTCTGTGGACATCCGTCGTACTCCCTAATCGGATTGATTGCTATGAAACCCGCTGCGCACGCTTCTTGCTTTTAGTCGCACCGCCTAGCTCGTCGAGAAGCTGAGCGGCCTCCTGCAAATCTTTG
>JAFAXD010000122.1 GCA_019241285.1 Xanthobacteraceae bacterium
ATCTGGTTCTCTTGCGCGCCGGCTTCACACTGGAAAATCTCGCTGTTTCAAGTGCGTGAGCTGGCATGGTCTTGTCTCGAAAGGTGCCATTTATTGAACTTGCAGCAGAAGAACTCGGCCGGTTGATTCGGCGTAGACAGTTTCTGACGTTGCCCCCAAGTTTTATCCAGCGGGGACTGGAGTCTGGCGGGTGATGGGGGCATCCCGAAAATTAGACCGGTCTAGATGAGAATCTCCGGCCCTTGTGATGCCTCAACACCCGGTCGAGGCCGATGGATTAAGGACAACGGCGTCCTATCACCAATTGCGGTCGGATGCCAGTGTAACGAGAGCGAGCCGGACGCGCCCCGGCTTTCAGCCATGGGCCCACCAATGATCCCGCTGGACGACATTACAGGCAAGATTATCTGACGATATATTTGGCGTACTAAAATAGGGCGCGACCGGCCACGATGGCGCCCTGGAGTGGTCCCGTGAGGACCAGGAACTAGTAAGGGAAATGCCGCATTGGGTGTCGAGCCAACGCTAGCCGAATACTATAGGGCGAAGGCCCAGGAGTGCTGTCATCGGCAGTGGGAAACTGACCCAGGCGGCAACTCGAATCTGACCCATCCGCCAAGGTGGGCCCTCCGAGAGGGAGGGGCCGATGCTCACGGCGGAGGAGAGGATGGAGTTGGACGTTCTGAGGAAGCATGGTGCAGGCATTCGGGAGCTGGCGCGAGTTACCGGATGGTCGCGCAATACGGTACGGCGATATTTGCGGGAGGGCTATGCCGCGGGGATGCGCAAAGCTGCGCCGAAGCGGGCCGAGAAGCTCGACCCGTTTAAAGACTATATCGTCGATCGTGTGAAGGCAGCGGCGCCGGATCGGATCCCGGCCGTTGTTCTGTTTCGCGAGATCAAGGCGCGCGGCTATGACGGCGGCGAGACGCGGCTCAAGCAGTTCGTGCGCGGGCTAGTGTCGGCGCCTGCACCGGCGACGGCGGTGCGGTTCGAGACCGAGCCAGGTCAGCAGATGCAGGCGGACTGGGCCAGTGTCGGGCGTGGCGTCGACAAGCTCAAGGTGTTCATCGCGACCCTGGGTTGGAGCCGAGCGGCCTATGTCGAGTTCTGCGATGACGAGCGTGTCGAGACGCTGATCCGGGCTCATGAGAACGCGCTGCTGGCATTTGGCGGCGTGCCGATCGAGGTGCTCTACGACAACATGCGCACGGTTGTGATCGAGCGGAATACTTACGGGCGCGGCATCCATCGCTTCCATCCCGGCTTTCTCGATTACGCCCGTCATGCTGGGTTCCTGCCGCGCTTGTGCCAACCGTACCGGGCGCAGACCAAGGGAAAGGTGGAACGCTTCATCGGTTATCTGAAGCGCAGCTTCTGGGTGCCGTTTGTAGCCTCGATGCGGCAGGCCGGCCTGAAGCCGGACAAGCACGCCGCCAATGCGGCTGTCGCGAGATGGCTGCGGGAAGTCGCCAACGCGCGCGTGCACGCAACGACGAATGAGGTTCCGGCGGAACGTCTCATCGTCGAGGCGCAAAAGCTGCAATCGCTGCCGCCGCCGTATGCGGCGCGGTCGATCCGATTGCTGGGCGCGCCGCCACCGCAGCGCAAAGCCATCATCGGCTACCAGCATCCGCTCAGCGTCTACGACGCGCTGTTCCCAGAGGTGCGGTCATGAGCACGCTGCAGCACGATCGGATCAAGACACTGGCCGCCGAGCTGAGATTGACTGCGCTGCCGGACATCTACGGCGCGATCGCGCAAGCGGCAGCGAAGAGGAAGGACGCCAGCTATGCCGACTTCTTGGAGGAGGTCCTGCGCGCCGAGCGCGATGCACGACGTGTGCGAGCGCGCGAGATGTTAACGCGGACAGCCGGCTTCCCGGCGCAAAAAACCCTTGAGAGTTACGACTTTATGTTCGCCACCGGCGCCCCACGTACACAAATACAGGAACTCGGCTCGCTCGGCTTCGTCGAGCGTGCCGAGAACGTCGTCCTGCTCGGGCCATCGGGCACTGGTAAGACGCACCTTGCCATTGCCTTCGGGTTGATCGCTGCACACAAGGGTTGGAAGGTCCGCTTCCTGTCCGCTGCTGACCTCGTGATCGCGCTGGAGGCTGCGCAGCGCCAGGGCCGCATGAAGGAGGTCATGCATCGTACCGTCGCGATGCCGAAACTGCTTATCATCGACGAGATCGGATACCTGCCGTTCGGGCGAGAGCAAGCAAATCTCTTCTTCCAGGTCGTGGCGAAACGCTACGAGAAAGGCTCGATGATCCTGACCTCGAATCTGGCGTTCGGCAGTTGGGACGAGGCGTTCGCCGGAGACGCGGTGCTGACCGCCGCCATGCTTGATCGCATCCTGCACCATGCCATCGTCGTGCAGATCGCTGGGGAAAGCTACCGGCTCAAGGACAAGCGCCGTGCCGGGATCATGGCCAGGCCTCAGGCGGCGAAGGCAATCAAGGAGGAGGAAAAGGTTTGACGGCCGTTCTTCCCGCTAGCGGGAAGAACGGCGACGACACCGGGTGGGTCAGATTCAAATTGCCGATCGTTGCAGACCCGGGTCAGATTCAAGTTGCCGTTGACACTTTCACTTTCAGTCCTTTCGAAAAAGGCCTGAAGAGCTGTCTTGACAATTTTTGCGAACAGAAGCCTTCTGTCGCTGCTGAAGTCAATCTGCCCTCCGGGCCGGTTGAGGAAACGGGAAGCCGGGGTGGTCTAGACCCCGGCTTTCCGCACGGGCGCGAATCTCCGAATCGCGCTACTTACCACCATCAGTTGGTTGATTGTGCGCGTCAAGGCAAAGCGTGTGGGATGCGCACAAGTATCCCCATTGCGCACCCCCAGCCGCGCCCATTGTGGACATGCCAGAATAATGCCAAACCGGATTTAAAATGTAGCTAAGTGTTGGAGCGGGCGAAGAGAATCGAACTCTCGACATACAGCTTGGGAAGCTATAGTTTTTCCAATTCCATCCGCCACTTAGCTGTAAAACAGAACGAAAGGCCGCCAAATGGCAT
>JAFAXD010000289.1 GCA_019241285.1 Xanthobacteraceae bacterium
CGAGAACCGCAATGATGAGCTGATCGCCGAGTGGCAGAAGGATCCCAAGCGCATAGTCACCGTGCTCACCAAGGAGCAAACGGTGGATTGGGACAAGACGCTCGCACCGGTCGTGACCCAATGGGAAGCGAAAGACCCGCGCAACCAGGCTATGCTCGCCGCCTTGCGACAGGATCTCGCCGCAAGTCGCGCCGGCAAATAGGAGAGGAGGGGCTTTCCCGCGCGGCTTCGGCGCCCCAGGTCGACACGTGCGGGCACAGCCTCGGAGTGACACGTTGAGCACCGCCCCCCGATCCGGATCGCTTGCGGCGCTCGAGCGCATAGCGCTCGTCGGAACGCGCGCGCTGTCGGTGCTAGGCTTGCTGGCCCTCATGATCCTCGCGTTCGTGACCTTGGCGAACGGTTTGCTGCGTTGGCTGTTCAATCAGCCGATCGCGGGGGTCGTGGACGTCGGCGCGCTGGCCATCGCGATCGCGGTGAGCTGCTGCATCCCGGTGTCGCTGATGGAGCGCAGCCACATCACCTTTCGCTTGGTTTCGTCGCTCAGCCCCGGCCTGGGCAGGGCGCTGGACGTTTTGGCCGACGTGGCCGTCGCGATCGTGTTGGCCCTGATGACGTGGCAGTTCTGGGAGTATGCTGGCGAGCTGGTGTTGTCCGGGGAACGGACCTATGTGCTGAAAATTCCGGCCGCACCATTCTGGTACGCCGCCGACGTCATCTTCGCCATCGCAACGGCGGTGCAGTTGGTCGTAGTCGCGCTGGACGTCGCTCACCTGGCCGGGACGGCGGCGCCGCCCGAGCGTCCACAACATTGATCCGAAAGCCGCATGGGCCCCTTGGAAATCGGCGGTCTTGGCATCCTGGCGCTGTTTGCGCTGATGCTGATCCAGGTGCCGATCGGCTTCGCCATGATCATCGTTGGGGTTGTCGGCTTCGCCCTGCAATCGGGCTTTCGACCGGCGGTCACGCTGCTCGTCAACGAGCCGGTCGGAATCCTCTCCAGCGCTGATCTCGCCACCGTGCCACTGTTCCTGCTGATGGGCACGTTCGCCAGCGTCGCCGGGTTCTCGGCCGATCTCTACAACTTGGCTGCGGCCTGTCTCGGCCACCGGCGCGGCGGCCTTGCCTACGCGACGATCGGCGGCAGCGCGGCGTTCGGGGTCGTGTGCGGCTCGTCCACCGCGACCGCGGCGACGTTTGCCAAGGCGGCGCTGCCCGAAATGCTCAAGCGCGGCTACTCGCCCGCGTTCTCCACCGGAACGATCGCGGCGGGCGGCACGCTGAAATCGCTGATTCCGCCATCGATCGTGATGATCCTCTACTGCATCGTGTCGAAGGCATTCATCCTCGACCTGTTTCGTGCCGCCATTCTGCCCGCCATTGTCGCAGTGCTGGTCAATCTGCTTGCGATTACCGTCATGGTGCGGCTCGAGCCGAAGTCGGCGCCGGTCGGCCCTCGCGTGCCCTGGCCGGAGCGCTGGGCCGCGCTCAAAGCCGCGGCCCCGGTCTTGTTGTTGATGATCGCCGTGTTCGGCGGCCTCTACAGCGGCATCTTCACCGTCACCGAAGCGGCCTCGGTCGCCGCCGTGTTGTCGCTTCTGTTCGCGCTCGCTCGGCGTCGATTGAGCTGGGACACGTTGTGGCAGGGCTTGCGCGAGTCCGCGGCCGCCACCGGCATGATCTACGTGATGATCATGGGCGCGCTGATCTTCACGTACTTTCTCAATCTGGGGCGGGTGCCGGAAGCATTCGTCGGCTGGATTGCGCATCTGGACATGCCGCCTCTGGCAATCGTGGCGGCGCTGCTGTTGGCCTACCTGGTGCTCGGCGCGGTGTTCGATGAGATCTCCGCGATGTTGATCACGCTGCCGTTGGTGCTTCCCGTCATTCAGAAGCTTGGGATCACAATGATGCCGGGCACGTCTGCCGACATGGTGGCGGTGTGGTGGGGAATCATCAACGTCGTGATCATCGAGCTTGGGATGATCATCCCGCCGATTGGGATCATCGTGTTTATTCTGCACGGTCTCGCGCCGCAGATCCCGATCCGCACCATTTACCGCGGCGTGACGCCATTTATCATCGCCGACTTGGTACTGCTGGCACTGCTGACGCTATTCCCGGCGATCTCCACTTGGCTGCCGGCGGTGCTCCCGAGTTGACTCAATCAACTCAGGACCAGGCTTCAGAGATTGCCGGCCGGCGCTCAGCGCCGTCGGCAATGCGGGCTGCCAGCATTTGCAAGGCTTGATGAAAACGCTGCTCAGCTTCCTGCAGCGGGAGCGCGGAGGCGATCCAGATCATCGAAACCGTGCCCAGCACACGCTTTCCCCTGATCGGAACCGAAATACCTGCGGCCCTTGGGTTGATCTCTCGATCCTGCAGCGCATGGCCGGTGAGCCGAACGCGACGCAGCAGCGCTGCCAGTCGCCGGGCGTCGAATTGGTCCTCCGGCGCCGGTGAATGATTGAGCATGTCGAGAATTGCGCGCCGTTCGTTGTCCGGGCAGAAAGCCAGATACGCGCGGCCTGCCGCCGTGCGTAACATGGGCAAGCGGCGGCCCACCATGCCGTAGTCGATCGAGAGTGAACTCGCCGGGTGCGTAGTCGAGCGGATCAGCATCGAGCCTTCCTCGAACGTCATCAGCGCGACCGGCCAGACATGTTGCCGTGTGAATGCTCCCATCAGGGGCGCCGCGACGTCGCTGATCCACTCGTCTTCGACGAAGCCGTCGCTGAGCGTGCGGACCTGACGGGCGAGACAGAAGCGGTCCGCAGACCCGGCGCGCACGACATAGCCGGCGCGCGCGAGTGTTTCCAGTAGCCGATAAACGGTCGGGCGCGGCAACCGCGTTTCTCGTGCGAGCTCCAGGACGGACGCAATCTTGTGCCGGTTCATCGCCGCCAGCACGGCCAAGCCGCGCTCGAGCGAGCGCACACCAGAACGCCTTGCGGCATTTCCAACCCGAGAGGCCATATTGTTTCCCGTTGCCGCCAATTGTCCACTATGCGGACATCGCGTCAACCGCGCTAGGAGTGCCGGGAGTTGCTCGCTAGCGTAGTGCGTGCTGACAGGGAGAAGCGCTGCCATGCCGCAAACACAACAAGTGGACCGTATCCCGCTGAGCATGAGCCACATCGGACTTTATGTCTACGACCTGCCGCGGATGGAGGACTTCTACACGCGCGTGCTCGGTTTCACGGTCACCGACCGCGGCAAGGTGCGCGGGGCCGACATCGTGTTCACGAGCTGGGATCCGAAGGATCATCATCAGGTCGCGTTGGTGAGCGGACGGCCGAAGGACCTGCCGTTCAATCACATCAACCAGATCTCGTTTCGGGTCGCTGCGGTCGAAGACCTGCAGGCGATCTGGCGACGGGTGAAGGACGAACCGGGTGCCTCCGACCTGCGGCCGATGGACCACGGCAACGCTTGGTCGCTCTATTTCCGCGATCCCGAGGGCAACCGGCTCGAAGTGTTCTGCGACACACAGTGGTACATCGAGCAGCCGTGCCTCGAGGATCTCGACCTCTCGCTTCCGGCGGAGCAGATCCGCGCCAAGTCTGAGGCCTACTGCCGCACCGCGCCCGGTTTCAAGCCGATCAAACAATACCAGTCGGAGATCGCGCGCAAGATGGGCCTGGAGCCTGTTTAGGACTCGAGGCGCGCATGTCCGTGCAGCAATTCGATGTCGCCATCATCGGCTACGGGCCAGTTGGTGCCACGCTCGCAAACCTGCTCGGGCTTTGCGGCCTGAGTGCGGTCGTGCTCGAACGCGAACCTTCTGTCTATCATCTGCCCCGGGCGGTGTCGCTCGATGGCGAAGGCATGCGCCTGTTTCAGACCCTCGGCCTCGCCGAGGAGCTGCTGCCGCGCGTCAACGTCAGCCGCAATATCCGCCATGTCAACGCGGATGGACAATTATTGTTATTGATCTCCCGCGGTGGGATCGGACCGGAAGGTTGGAACCACGCCTATCGATTCTATCAGCCGGAGCTGGAGGCGGTTCTCCGCCAAGGCGCGAGCCGCTATCCATCGATCGATGTGCGATTGCGCTGTGAGGCGTTTGCGCTCGATGAGCGCAGCGATGATGTGCGTATCCGTTACGAGAACCTCGCGTCCGGTAAACTTGACGAGGTGTCGGCGCGTTACGTAGTCGGTTGCGACGGCGCGCGCTCGACCGTGCGTCGCTTCATGGGGGCGGCCTTGCACGACCTGCGCTCGCACGAGCGCTGGATCGTGCTGGACATGATCCTGGACGAGCCGCCGTCCGGCGTTCCGGAAGCCGCAGACGAATGCGGCCGCGTCATCGATGCGATCCAGTACTGCGATCCGGCGCGGCCGACGACGTTCGTCCCCATGCCGGGCCAGCGCCATCGCTGGGAATTCATGTTGATGCCGCAGGATGATCCGGCGGTTATTACCCGGCCGGAAAAAATCTACGAATTGCTGAAGCCGTGGCGCATCGATCCGGAGCGTTCCAAGATCGAACGCGGCGTGGTGTATACGTTCCACTCGGCGCTGGCGACCAGCTGGCGGCGCGATCGATTGCTGCTCGCCGGCGATTCGGCGCACCAGACGCCGCCGTTTCTCGGCCAGGGCATGTGCTCGGGATTGCGTGATGCGGCGAACCTGGCCTGGAAGCTGCGCGACGTGATTGCCGGGCGTGCGTCCGAGCGGCTGCTCGACACCTACGAGACCGAGCGTATGGAACACGTGCGCGCCTATATCGAGCTCGCGGTCGAGCTTGGCGGGATCATCCAAGCCACAGATCCTGAGATCGCGCGTCGGCGCGACGCCGAGCTGATCGCCAATCCGACAATGCTGCGGCCGATTACGCCTCGCCTGGGGCCCGGCCTGCACGGCGACGCTCCGCCCCCGGCAGGGGCGCGCGCGGCGCAGCCGCGGCTCGGCGACGGCGCCCGGTTTGATGATCGCGTCGGTTACCACTTTGCAGTGCTGGCCAGGCAGCGGCTGATCGACGCGTTGCCTATCAGGATTATGGACTGGATCGATCAGATGGGCGCCAGGCTTGTTCCGGCCGATGGCGAGGCGGCGGACTGTCTCTCGAGCCTGAACACTGATGCGGTTGTCATCCGGCCGGATCGCCACATTCTTGGCATTGCCGCAAACCCGGTCGAGCTCGAAGCCCTGTTCGCGCAGACGCCTTGGCAAATCGCAGATGAAGGTGAGACGCTCCAGCGTTGGCCTGCCGCAATTGCCCGCTAATCATCGAGGTGCGCTCATGTCCAAACGAGTCCCGGAGAACGTTGTCGACCACGTCGGCAGCTTGAAACGTCCGCCCGACCTGATGCAGACATGGCGCGACTGGGAAGCAGGCAAGGCTGAGTTCGAGCAATTGCGCGCCATTCAGGACCATGCGATCCGCGACGTGGTCGGCATGCAGGAAGCGTTCGGCTTGCCGGTTGTCACTGACGGTGAGTTCCGTCGCGGCGGCTGGTCGCGCGGTTTCCTCAGTGCGGTCGAAGGCTTTGAATTCCGTGCGTCCAAACTCGTGTTCCGCAACGAGGATGGATTCTCCACGCCATCACCCGCACCGGTCGCCGCAAAGCGCCTGCGGCGCACGCGGCAAATCGTTGTCGAGGATTTCAAGTTTTTACAAGAAGTGGCGAAGCATCGCGTCAAAGTAACCATGCCGACGCCCTCACACATGCACTTCGGCCAGTTCAAGGACGCGGTCGACAAGGCGGTCTATCCCAACGTCGAGCGCTACTGGGAGGATCTGATCACGATCTTCCGCCAGGAGATTGCGGAGCTCTACGCGGCCGGCTGCCGTTATGTGCAACTGGACGAGGTCCCGCTGGCGCTGCTGTGCGATCCAAACATTCGTGCACTCGCCAAGCAGGAGGGCGATGACCCGGACGCGCTGGTGTCGCTCTACATCGATGTTCTCAATCGCGCGATTGCCGGCCGCCCCGCCGACATGACGGTTGCCATGCATCTGTGCCGCGGCAATATGGAAGGGCTCTGGATGGGCGACGGCGGTTATGCGCCGATCGCAGAAGCCCTGTTCACGCGCTGCGATGTTGACGCCTATTTGCTGGAATATGATTCACCGCGCGCGGGCGATTTCGCGCCGTTGCGCTACGTACCGGCCGGCAAGCGCGCCTACCTCGGCATTATCAGCACCAAGAACCCGGCTCTCGAATCAACCGACGATCTGATGCGACGGCTCGACGAGGCGGCGAAACACGCGCCCATGAGCCGGCTCGGCATCTGCCCGCAATGCGGCTTCGCCAGCGCTGCGCTGTCGAAATTTGCCGTCATGCCGAGCAAAGTGACGCGCGACCTGCAAACGCTCAAGCTGCAGCGGCTGATCGAAGTCGGCAGGCGCGCTTGGGGGCATGTGTGACCCTCGCTGTCGCCACAAAGTTGGAGACCAGCAATGCGTGAGAAGGTCTATATCGTCGGCGTCGGCTCGACAGCGCTCGGCCGCTTTCCTGATAAATCCGTGAAAGATTTAACACGCGAGGCCGTCACGCTCGCACTCGAGGATGCGGGCGCCGAGCTGGGCGATATCGAATCTGCGTGGTTCTCCAACACGCGTCAGGGAATGATGGAGAACCAGAACACGATCCGCGGCCAGTGCGCGCTGCGCGCGATGGGCTTTGAGACAATCCCGATCATCAACGTGGAGAATGCGTGCTGCTCGAGCTCGACCGGGCTCAACCAGGCCTTTGCCGCCATCAAGGCGGGGCTGTGTGAGGTCGCGCTCGTGGTCGGCGCCGAGAAGATGTTCTACTCGGACAAGAAGGACCTGATGTTCAAGGCCTTCCTCGGTGGTTGGGATGTGCACGAGATGGAGGCAACGCAGAAAACGCTACTGGGGCTCGGCGACGGCTTGGCGTTACCGCCGGAAGCACAGGCTGACACCGGCCAGCACAGCGTGTTCATGGATATCTACGCCTCGCTCGCACGCCAGCATATGCGCCTTTACGGCACGACGCCGCGCCAGATCGCGGCCGCCGCCGCCAAAAGCCACTTCCACGCCACCATGAATCCGCTGGCGCAGTATCGTATCGACATGTCGGTCGATGAGGTGCTTGGCGACAAACTGATTGCCTGGCCGCTGACGCGCGCCATGTGTGCGCCAATCAGCGACGGGGCGGCGGCGCTCGTGGTTTGCGGCCAATCCGCACTGCAACGATTTGATCGCACGCGCGCAGTCGAGGTTCTCGCGTCGGCGCTGGTCTCAGGCTCGCGTCGTGGTCGCGATGAGCTCACCCGGCATCTCGGTCGGGTCGCGGCCGACAAAGCCTATGCCCAGGCCGGCATTGGCCCCGATGACATCGACGTCGCCGAGGTACACGACGCCTCGGCTTTCGCCGAAGTGCTGCAGACTGAGAACCTCGGCCTGTGTGCACCGGGAGAGGGTGGGAGCATGGCCGAGCGCGGCGAGACGCGCCTCGGCGGGCGCATCCCCGTCAACACGTCGGGCGGGCTCGTATCAAAGGGCCATCCGATCGGCGCGACCGGCGCGATCCAACTGCATGAACTGGTGCTGCAGCTGCGCGGCGAAGCCAACGCCCGCCAGGTCGACGGCGCGCGGTTTGCGG
>JAFAXD010000315.1 GCA_019241285.1 Xanthobacteraceae bacterium
TCAAGCTCTCGCCGAGCCTTATCGGATAGACCGTGCGGCTGACGCGGGTCTCAAACATCGGCCTGATGCCGCGCTTGATCTTCTTCCTGCCCAAGATCTTCGCAGCGGGAGTATCCTGCGCGAACTCGAGGTCGGGCGTATCGGAACGGACCTCGTGCTCCCACTCGCCACGTGTGCTCAAGGATGACCCGTTCTCGGACTTGATTGTTTGCAGACGTTGGCGGCCATCGCGGCGCACGCGTAGCGAAACGCCCTGTTTGTGCAGATCGCACTTATCGGTATCAAAATAGACCGAGATCAGGCGGCTCGCTTTTCCACGCGGCCGGGTTTTTGCCGGCAAGCTGCGCTTGAGTTGGGACCACGCCTGCGCCGGCGTGGTGAGCTTGATCTCGATTTCGCGAGGAGTGTTCATGGTTCCAGGCCTGCGTCAGTCGGTGAGATACCAATGCACGGTGCTGGGCATGGTTTCTTGAGCGAGCGCAAAGCAATGTCGCGAGCCGATGATGAAGATTGTCACAGGCGGCCAAACCGGGGTTGATCGCGCGGCGCTGGATGTCGCAGCGGCGCGCGGGATTGATTACGGCGAGTGGTGTCCCCGTGGTGGCTGGGCGGAAGATTTTTCCGATCCGCCGGGGGTGCGAGCAAAATTTCCGCTGCTCCGGGAGACGCCACTTGCTGATCCGGCGCAGCGCACGGCGTGGAACATTCGCGATAGCGACATCGTGCTGATCCTGGTCGGTGATGCGGGGGCGAGCGTGTCTGCCGGGACGATGCTGGCCAGGCAATTGGCGCAAGCCCAAGGCAAGCCAAACCTGGTGATTGATCTCAGCCGGGCCGACGGGGTGGTCCGCGTGAGCGAATGGCTGGCAGCTCAAGGCTTGCGGTTCGGGGCAGGGCTGCGCCTCGGTATTGGCGGACCGCGTGAAAGCGAAGCACCCGGGATCTACGACCGGGCCTACGCCTTTCTCAGCGTGCTGTTCAGGACCCTACGCACAGGTTAGGGACAGCGGTGCGATCGCCTGGAGCAGTGCATGCTTGAATTGCGAACGTTGTTTTTCGAAGATCTTTCGGTCGGCATGACCGAGACGCTGAACAAGACCGTCGCTTCGTCCGACGTGATCGGCTTTGCGCAGCTGACCGGGGACCGCAACCCCATCCACCTTTCGGAGCACTTCGCCGCCAAGACCTCGTTCGGCGCCCGCATCGCCCATGGGCTCTACACCGCGAGCCTGATCTCGGCCGTGCTGGGCACGCGCCTGCCCGGGCCCGGCGCGGTTTATGTCTCGCAGACCCTGAACTTTCGTGCCCCGGTGCGGATCGGCGACACGGTCGAGGTCACCGTTGCGGTGGCCGAGCTCTTTCCCGAGCGCCAGCGCGCCCGGCTCACCTGCATATGCCGGGTACGCAACGATATCGTGCTGGATGGTGAAGCGCTGGTAAAAGTGCCGTCAAAGATGGCGAAGGGACGGCCGCAGCCGAGGCTTTAGCGCGCAGTGCGCTCGCGCAGGGCCTCGCGTACAGAGTCTTCGATGATCTTCGGCAGATTTTTGGTCAATCCATCGAGCTTGCGCTCCAGGCTGCCGACTGTCTTGACCAGGGTGGCGAGATCGACGCCGTTCAGCCGTTGCTCGATCCGGTCCAGCCGACCCAGGATGGCGGCAAGGTCGTCCCCGTTATGCCGGGTTTGTTCGAGAATATGGCGGGTAACGAGCTTCTCGCCATCGACCTCGCGCTCGACAATAGCGACGCGTGTCTCAAGCTGGGAAAACTCTCCCTCGGTCACGTCAGTTATCATTTGGCTAGAATCCCCACGAACCCAGGCAAATTTATAGCACAGATCGGGGAGTGTGGCATCTGGGCAACTAAGGCAAAAAAGTGGCGCGCCCTCCGGCTAACGCGCCCGCAACGATTTACCGAAGAACGTCGAAAGCTCTCTCGCGCGAGCGACCATACCGGTAAATTGCGAAGTCATCGTCGAAGCTTGCGACGTGTGTGAGGCCGAGACGCTCCATTACGGCAAAGCTTGTTCGATCGACGATTGAAAAGGACTGATCGGTGAACATTTGGCCGATGGCCCAGGCGGCCTCGATGTCTGCGCCAGTCACCATCTCGACCGTAGCGGCACCGCGACGAATGCCATCCCAGAACTGCTCCGCCCCGCGGCGGTGATAGCGGCTGTTGAGCAGGAGCCAAGTTTCGATCAAGACGTGATCAGTCGTGACGCACGCGCCTGCGGCTACGAGAATTGAACGCGCCCGGGCGTTGTTGCGATCTCTTGCGACGACGGATGCAAACCAGACTGATGAATCGACAAAGGTGCTCAACGCCGGCTTTTCTTGCTATTCCGTGCGTTCGAAGCCTTACGCCCTGTCTTCCTGAGGTAATCTGACCAGACGGCCTCGCCAATCATCTTGTCCTTGTCGCGAGCAATATCGGTCGGCGGGCCTTCGTCTATGAGGTCGAATATAATCGAGACATCCGCCTTCTGCTGCGGCTGCCCGAGGTCCGAGGCGATCAACCGGCGGACATATTCGGCAAATGAAATTCCCAATTCAGCGGCCTTGCCTTGCGCGCGCCGCTGGGTCTCGGGATCCAATGTGATCTGGGTTCGTGCATTCATGATGGCGCCATCATGCCATCACATCGAGCGCAAGGGCAAGGACAGACCCGAAGTTTACTCGGCCGCCACGACGCCCTTCTTACGCCCGGAGGCGCGGCGGCTCAGCACCGGGGCGAGGAACGCGCCGGTGTGGCTGCGCTTGATCTTGACGATGTCCTCGGGCGGGCCGCTGGCCACGATCTCGCCGCCGCCGTCGCCGCCCTCGGGGCCGAGGTCGATCACCCAATCCGCCGTCTTGATGACTTCGAGATTGTGCTCGATCACCACCACGGTGTTGCCCTGGTCGGTGAGTTCGTGCAGCACGTCGAGGAGTTTTGCGACGTCGTGGAAGTGCAGCCCCGTGGTCGGCTCGTCCAGTATGTAGAAGGTGCGGCCGGTGGCGCGCTTTGAGAGTTCCTTGGCAAGCTTGACCCGCTGCGCCTCGCCGCCGGACAGCGTTGTCGCCTGCTGGCCGACGTGAATGTAACCGAGGCCGACCCGCTGCAAGGTGGTCAGCGTGTCGCGCACGCGCGGCACGGCCTTGAAGAAGTCCTGTGCCTCATCGACCGTCATGTCGAGCACGTCGGCGATCGATTTGTTTTTGAACGTCACCTCGAGAGTCTCGCGGTTGTAGCGTTTGCCCTTGCAGACGTCGCAGGTGACGTAGACGTCGGGCAGGAAGTGCATCTCGATTTTGATGACGCCGTCGCCCTCGCAGGCCTCGCAGCGCCCACCCTTGACGTTGAATGAGAACCGCCCAGGCTCGTAGCCGCGCGCCTTCGCTTCTGGCAGGCCGGCGAACCATTCGCGGATCGGTGTGAACGCGCCTGTGTAGGTCGCCGGATTGCTGCGCGGCGTACGCCCGATCGGCGACTGGTCGATATCGATGACCTTGTCGAGATGCTCCAGGCCCTCGATGCGATCATGTGGGGCAGGGGCCTCGCTCGCGCTGTTGAGCTTGCGCGCCATGGCTTTGTAGATCGTATCGATCAGCAGCGTCGACTTGCCGCCGCCGGATACGCCGGTCACGCAAGTGAACAACCCCAGCGGAATCTCGGCCGTGACCGTTTTGAGGTTGTTGCCGCGGGCGCCGATCACCTTCAGGGTGCGCCTGGGATTAGGCGCGCGCCGCTCGTCCGGAATGTGCACCGACAACTCGCCGGAGAGATATTTCCCGGTCCACGACAACGGCGCCGCGACCAGGTCTTCGACCTGGCCCTGGGCGATGATCTGGCCGCCGTGAATGCCGGCGCCGGGACCGACATCGACCACGTGGTCGGCGGTGCGGATCGCATCCTCGTCGTGCTCGACGACAAGCACCGTGTTGCCGAGATCGCGCAGGCGTTTGAGCGTTTCCAAAAGCCGCGCATTGTCGCGTTGATGTAGCCCGATCGAGGGCTCGTCCAGCACATAGAGAACGCCGGTTAACCCCGAGCCGATCTGCGAGGCGAGCCGAATGCGCTG
>JAFAXD010000382.1 GCA_019241285.1 Xanthobacteraceae bacterium
CCCGCCATGGTCAAGATCGAACGGCAGGTCGCATTCTCAGGCACCAAGGACGTTGCCGAGCCGTTGCGCTTCGATGCGGCGCGGCTCGCCGACTATCTGACCGATCATGTGCGCGGCTTCACCGGTCCGCTGACGATCAGTCAGTTCAAAGGCGGACAGTCGAACCCGACCTATTTGTTGACCACGCCGCAACGACGCTATGTGCTGCGGCGAAAGCCGCCTGGCAAGCTCCTCCCCTCGGCGCACGCCGTTGATCGCGAGTTCCGCGCCATCTCGGCGCTCTACCCGCAGAGATTCCCGGTCGCCGCGCCGGTGATCTACTGCGCGGATGAGAGCGTGGTGGGGACGTCGTTCTACGTCATGAGCTATGCCGACGGCCGCGTGATCTGGGAACCTCACATGCCTGGGGCGAGCCCGGCCGAGCGTGCCGCGGTTTACGAAGCGATGAACGAAACGCTGGCGCGCCTGCACAGCTTCGACCCTGCGTCGATCGGCCTTGCTGATTTCGGCCGCGGGGAAAACTACGTGGCGCGCCAGGTCGATCGCTGGTCCAAACAATATCGCGCATCGATGACGGAGCGCGTCGAGGAGATGGAGCAGCTGATGCACTGGCTCCCCGAGCACCTGCCGCCTTCGGGCCCGGTACGCGTCGTGCACGGCGACTACCGGCTCGACAACATTGTGCTCGCCCCCAGTTCTCCCAAGGTGCTGGCGGTGCTCGACTGGGAACTATCGACGCTCGGCGATCCGCTCGCCGATTTCTCCTATCATCTGATGCAATGGGAGATGCCGCGCTCGGAGACCGGCGCCGACACGGGCTCGCTCCTCGGCCTCGATCTCCCGCAGCTCGGGATTCCATCGCTTGAGCAATATGTCGATGCTTATGCGGCACGCACCGGGCTCGATCCGCGCGCGCATCTCCCAGTCTATCTCGCCTACAACTTCTTTCGCCTGGCCGCGATCGTGCAGGGCATCGTCGGCCGCGTGCGCGACGGCACCGCAACGAGCGAGCATGCCGCCATGCGCGCCGTCATGGTGCGGCCACTGGCGGAGCGGGCCTGGGTGTTTGCGCAGCAGGCGGGGGCGTAGATATGCGTTTCCCGAACGAAGTGAGACGTCTCCCCTCCCCCGCGCGAAGCGCGCGGGGAGGGGTCGGGGGTGGGGGCCCGTTTTCGTATTGAATCGATTAACAACAAAAAGAGCCCCCCTGCGCTCGCGGGGGGAGGGAGACACGTCTTCAGCGCCTTGCTTTGAAGAACTCTTTCAACAACTCGCTGGCCTGCACCTCGGCGATCCCCCCGTAGACCTCCGGCCGGTGGTGGCAGGTCGGAGCAGAAAAAAAGCGCACGCCATGCTCGACAGCACCACCTTTCGGATCGGCCGCTCCGTAGTAGACCCGGCGGATACGGGCGAACGAGATCGCCGCCGCGCACATGGTGCAGGGCTCCAGCGTCCCGTAGAGGTCGCAGTCGATAAGGCGCTCGCTGCCAAGCGCTTGCGACGCGGCGCGGATCGCCAGCATCTCGGCGTGGGCGGTCGGGTCGTGATCGGCGAGCGTGCGGTTGCGGGCGCCGGCAATGACCGTGCCGGCGCGCACGATGACGCAGCCGACGGGTACCTCGCCCGCCGCTGCGGCGGCCTTCGCCAGCTCGATTGCGGCGCGCATGAAGGGCGATTCAGTCATGGGCACTCATCCGCCGCCCTTGCCTCTTGCATCCGCGCCTCGTTACAAGCCCACATATGAATGACGCCCCTCAGCCCGACGCCGAACGCATCGCCAAGGCAATCGCACGCGCCGGCGTTTGCTCGCGCCGGGAAGCGGAAGCCTGGATCGTGGCGGGCCGCGTCTCGGTCAACGGCAAGGTGATCACCTCGCCGGCGCTCGATGTGCGCACCAGCGATCACATCGCGATTGACGGCGAACCGCTGCCGCAACGCCAGCGCACGCGGCTGTTTCTCTATCACAAGCCGCGCGGTCTGGTGACGACCAACGTCGACCCGGAGGGACGCCCAACGATCTTTGCGGCACTGCCCAAGAACCTGCCACGGCTGGTTACTGTTGGCCGCCTCGACATCAACAGCGAGGGCCTGCTGCTCCTGACCAATGACGGTGGGCTTGCGCGCGTCCTCGAGCTGCCACAGACCGCGTGGCTGCGCCGCTACCGCGTGCGCGCGCATGGTGAGATTGCGCCAGACCGCCTCGCCGGCTTGCGCGACGGCATCACGGTGGACGGCGTGCGCTATGGTTCGATCGAGGCAACGCTCGACCGGCCGCAAGGCAGCAATGTGTGGATCACGTTCGCAATGCGCGAAGGCAAGAACCGCGAAGTGCGCAACGTGCTCGGCGCGCTCGGGCTTGCGGTAAACCGCCTCATCCGCGTCTCCTACGGGCCATTTCAGCTGGGCGAAATCCCTGAGGGCGGGGTCTTCGAGGTCCCGACCAAACATCTGCGCGAGCAGATCGGCGCGAGCATTGCGGCGGCAGCGGGCGCAGATTTCACCGGACCGATCCTGCGCGAGCCGGCGCCGGACAGCGGCCCACCTCCAGCCAGACGTGGAGAGCCGAAGCCTCGCCGTCACGATGGGCAGCGCACGCGCGGCCCGCGCGCCGTGGCGGAGGCGGAGCGCGAACCTGAGAAACCGCGCAAGCGCCGCCAAAGCCCACACCACGTCTGGCGCGAGGAAGGCAAGCCCGTGCGCGCACGGTTTCATGGGGCACGCGCCGAACGTCGCGATGCTGATGCGCCCCGCGGGCGAGGAGACACGGACGTCCTCTCCGACCGCAAGGGGCGCAAGGTGTCCGTCGTTCGCTTTGGCGCAAAGCCACCCGACGATAAACGCGCGTCCCGGCGCAAACGCGATGACCGCAAGCACGGCCGTCCGGGCGCGCGCAACCGGCGCGCCTTCGACCGCCGGTCCGGCCCGCGCCCGTCGCGACCGCGCGAATCCTGATGCGTGTCGTCGGTGGCCGGCTGCGCGGGCGGACGCTGGCCGCACCGAGCTCCAATGCGATCAGGCCAACGGCCGACAAGCTGCGCGAGGCGCTGTTCAATATTTTGGTCCACCGCTATGACGATCCGATCACCGGCGCGCGTGTGCTTGATCTCTTCGCCGGTACCGGAGCGATTGGCTGCGAGGCCGCCTCACGCGGCGCTTCGTTTGTTTTATTTGTTGATGATGGCGTGCAAGCGCGTGCGTTGCAACGCCAGAACGTCGAAGCGCTCGGGCTTGGCGGCAGCACGCGGATTTTTCGGCGCGATGCTACGCGCCTCGGGCCGGTGCATCCGCTCGAGCCATTCAGCATCGCCTTTCTTGATCCGCCCTACGGACAGGGGCTCGCCGAACGCGCCCTCGTGGCGGCGCGGGCAGGCGGCTGGCTCACCCCCGACGCGCTTGTCATCGTCGAGGAGGCGGCGAGCGCCGCTTTTGCGGCCCCGGACGGATACACGGAACTCGAACGCCGCAGTTACGGCGAGAGCGAACTGATCTTCTTGCGGCAGGTCCGCTAGATCCGGACGGCAGCAGAGGATCCGCGCTGTGCCGCGCCCTTGGGTTGCCGCGCGACGGCATAGCGGGCCTCCGAAACCGCGGCACACGCGGTCCATCGCTGCGCCAACCCGGTCCAGGCAGCTTTCTCCTTGGCGTTGCGCGTGGCAGCAGCCATACGCATACATTCGGCGGCGTGCTTGCGAAATTCATCTGGCGGATTCACGAAAGCTTCTCCTATGAACCTCGCCCAATAATCGAATCGTGAGAGACTGATTTTGTTCCACTGATTATGATCGATATCGAACCAACACACGCACGATGAGCCGGTCCAAGCTCGTTGCTTCGGCAATATTTTACCGATATCGCCAGGCATCAACAACAACATAGCTGCGTGGCGAATTTGTTGTTGAACATCTTGGAACAAAAACTCCGCAACCACGTTTGTACGCTGGCCAGCCACCCGGAGGTTGAGAGAGACGTAGGGACGGATGGAGTGGGGAACGCGGCATCGCCGCGTTGTCTCTCGCAATCCCTGTGACGAGGAAACCGCCGCCGCGACACTACTGGGGCGAGGCGGTCGGGGTTGGCATGCAGCGCATCGCGCTCGGGCTCCCGGTCGACACTACGTCGGGCCGACCGGGAGCCTTTGCGGACGAGTTCCCCTATCTAGCTTGGCAATGACCGATTCGGATTCCCCATGGATGAGTTGATTGTGCGTGCCCTCGCCCTCGCCGAATGGGACGCCTTCAGAAACTTGCGCCTCGCGGCGCTCAAAGATGCGCCGGGCGCATTCGCAACATCCTATGCCGACGCCGTGAAACGCGCGCCGGAGACCTGGCAATCGCTCGTGAGCGGACCCGCCAATCAGATATTCGGCTTGTTCGACGGCGCGCAACTCGTCGGCATCAGCGGCGCGTTTGCATGGCCGGATGACGCTTCAGAGGAAACTGCGACGCTCGTTATGTCCTACATTGTGCCGGCGTATCGTGGCCGCTGCCTATCAGGCCTGCTCTATACCGCCGCGCTCGACTGGATACGGGCGCATCCTCGCTTCAAGCGTGTCATCGTTGCGATGCGCGCCAGCAACACAGCCTCGCGGCGTGCGTGCGAGCGCCACGGCTTTGCGGCAATCCAAACAGCGTTGCGCAACTGGCCTGATGCGACGCTCGAGGACGAAGTAGTTTACGAATTGCGGCTTTGAATCAGGCAGTTTAACGCCCAGGCATAACTCATTTGGAAGCTCGTTCCAGAGAGCTTTGATTATTTGCGCCCAAACAATCGCTCGATATCGCCGAGCTTCAGTTCCACGTAGGTCGGCCGGCCGTGATTGCACTGGCCGGAATTGGGCGTTGCCTCCATCTCGCGGAGCAGCGCGTTCATCTCTTCCGGCTTGAGTCGGCGCCCTGCGCGCACCGACCCGTGGCAAGCCATGGTGGCGGCCACATGCAGGAGCCGGCGCTCGAGTGGCAGCGCCTCGTCCCATTCGGCCATGTGCTCGGCCAAGTCGTGCACCAGCGCGCCGGCATCGATCTCGCCAAGTAGGCCCGGCGTCTCGCGCACCGCGACCGCGCCGGGGCCGAAGCCCTCGAGAACAAGACCGTAGCGCGCGAGCTCGTCCGCGCGGGCAACGAGGCGCTCGACGTCGGCTTCGTCGAGTTCAACAACTTCCGGGATCAGCAGGATCTGGCGTGCAACGCCGCTCTTGTCGATCGCGGTTTTCAGACGCTCATACACAAGCCGCTCATGCGCGGCATGTTGATCAACAATGACAATGCCGTCGCGCGTCTGCGCCACGATATAGGTCTCGTGCAGTTGGGCACGCGCCGCGCCCAGCGGACGGTCGATGAGTTCGAGCGCGGCCGCAGCCTCAGCGCGCGTATCCGCCGCGGGCTCGCCAGCCGCAAACGCCGCCTGCGCGGCCTCGCGAAAACCAGCGAGCGCGGTCGCGCCCGCAACCGGAAACACCGGGCGGGCGGGGGACGCGCGCCAATCCCAACCTTGCCGCGGCGCGACGCCGGGGCGCAGCGCCGCGACGGTCGCGGTGCCGCCGGTCGATGCGGAACGGCGGCCCTCGCGCGTGAGCGCCTCCTGCAGCGCGCGCACGATCAGCGCGCGCACCAAGCCGCCGTCGCGAAAGCGTACTTCAGTTTTGGCCGGGTGTACGTTGACGTCGACCTCACGCGGGTCAAGCTCGATGAACAAAGCCAGGATCGGCTGGCGGTCACGCCCCAGATAATCCGCATACGCCGCGCGCACGGCGCCAAGGAGGAGCTTGTCGCGGACCGGCCGTCCGTTGACGAACAGGTACTGCCCGAGTGCGTTGGCCCGACTGAGCGTCGGCAAGGCCGCATAGCCCTCGAGCGCAAGGCCGTTCCGGCCGCCGGCGATCTCGATCGCATTGGCGGCGAAGTCGGCCCCCAAGATATCGCCGAGCCGCGCGAGCCGCCCGGGCGCACCCGGGAGCGCCGCCGCCCAGGTTACCGGCGCACGCTCCTCGCCGGCCAGCGTGAAGGCGACGTCGGGCCGGCTCATGGCCAGCCGGCGCACGGTCTCGCGAATCGCCGCGCCCTCGCTGCGGTCGGTCTTGAGAAACTTCAGCCGCGCCGGCGTTGCGTAGAACAGGTCGCGCACCTCAACCCGGGTGCCGGAATCGAGCGCGGCCGGTCGCAGCTCCGACTTTTCCCCAGCATCCACCGTGATGGCCCAGGCGTGCGGAGCGCCGGCCTGCCGCGTGGTGATCGCGAGGCGAGCCACGGCGCCGATCGAGGGCAGCGCTTCCCCGCGAAACCCGAGCGTCCGGATCGCCAGCAGGTCGTCGTCCGGGAGCTTGGAGGTGGCGTGTCGCTCGACCGCGAGCGCAAGGTCGTCTGCCGACATGCCGCTGCCGTCATCGGCCACGCGAATGAGCCGCCGGCCACCGCCATCGGTCAGGACCTCAATACGCCGGGCGCCGGCGTCGATCGCGTTCTCGACGAGCTCCTTGACGACGCTCGCCGGCCGCTCGACCACTTCGCCGGCGGCGATACGGTTGATGACGGCAGGCTCAAGCTGGCGGATCGGCATGCGGCGACTCGGGTCGTTCAGGGCGAGTCTAGCATCTCTCTTTTGCGATCTCTCGCCCTATTGGCGCGTCTCCCGCGCCTTGCGAATCACTTCTGCGGCGGTCGGGGGATTGGCCGGGTGGTAGCTGAGGCAAACGCGGGTCCGAACTTTAACCGGCCGGACATAGTTCTCGGTCGAAAAATAGAACTCGCCCCGCGTCAACCGTCCGATATCGTCGGCCGCGCCACCCTTGGCCGCCATTAATTCTTTTGCCGCCTCGATGGTGGCCGGCGAGCTCATCCGTCCGTAAACGTGGGTCGTGCAGTTGGAAACGATAGCGTTGTCGATGCCTTTGGGGAGCTGGGTCGCAAAGATCATCCCCAGTCCATATTTGCGCGCCTGCGCGGCGAGTGCACGTACGCTCGCCTTGCAGGCGGTTCCGGCCTGCGATGGAGCAAAGTTCTGTGCTTCGTCGAGCACATAGAGGCGGCCGGTCGAGCTGGGATGCTGCTTGATCCAGGTGAACAGCGTCATCTGTAATTGATTGACAAAAAACTGACGCGTTTCATCGCTGGCAAGACCGGACAGGTTGATCACGGAAACTCGCGTCTTACCTCCAGGCCCGCGAAACAGTCGTTCTGGATCGAGGCTTGCTCCGCTCGACTTCAGCAATGGGTTGGTCGCTATAGTCGCAAGCAATTGATTCGCAATCTCGGCCGCAAGTTTCTGTGCATTGCCGATTTGGCTAGCTTCCTCTGGAAGCTCCGACAGGAGACGAATAAGATCGCTGAGGTCGCCTCCTTTGAACGCAAAGGCACGCAAAGCGTCGGCCAGCACACCTTGTTTCAGCGTCGCTTTTTGACCGCTTCCACCGAGAAAAGGCGCAAGTGTCGCTCTCGCCAATTCCACCGCTTGAGTGCGCTCGTCCTCCGTTTCCGCGTCATGCCCGCCCCCGATCGCAGCAAAGTCGGGGAGCAGCTTGAGCGAGAGCGGATTGCCGCTGCTCACCCCGGGTGTCCATATGATGACGTCCGCTCGTTCATGATAACGAACAGCTTTGGCGACATCGTCCGCGTCAAAGCTCTCGGGCCGAGTCGGCCAGGGCTCTCCCAAGCGGGACAAATCATTGTTGATATCGAGAACGATCGACGGGACGCCGAGCAGCACAGCCTCCTCGACAATCCGGCGCAGCAGCACGGTCTTGCCCGATCCTGAGCCTGCGAGGATCGCGACATGGCGCGGCAACAGCTCAGTGCTCAGTTCAACAGGATCCCCGAACTCTCCGCGCTCAAAGCGGCGACCCAGCGCGATGGAGCCTGGCGTGCCAGGCTCCGTTCCCGTCGACCCGGGTGCGGCTGCCTCTGACGCCCCTGTCGGCGCGCTGCCGCAATCGTTCGCATCAGATCGCGCCTGACTTTTCCGCGGCGTCTGTGCGCCCTCTGCAACCGTCGGTTTGCTGATCGCATTTGCGCCGGACCCACCTTGGCCTCCCGGCGGCGGCGCGGACAGGAAGGCGGGAGGAGCCAACCCGGCCTCCCTGAAAAACGAAGTTTCGAACAGCGGCTTGCGGGTACGGAGCCAGCTCTCCATTCCCGACGGATAGCGCCGGACCAGGGCCTGTAGGGCGATGAGCCGGCGTAAATCTTCGTCATTGGGTGCGATGAACTTTCCACCGAGCGTCGCAAACTGTTTGACGAGATCTGCCGTCTTCGCACCGCCAGGCGGCGGATCCCGGCGCAGGATGAACAAGTGTCGAAACTTGAGCGCCCTGTCGATGCCGGACGCCGTCATCGCCGCCTTCAAACGCGCCTGGAATGCGATGGCGTTAGCGTGGCCAAGGATACGAAAGCAATAGTGTTGCTCGCGATCACCTTCCGCGTGGAACGTGAATGAGAGTCGGCCGTGGAGCGACGGCCGCTTCTGGTCGGGATCGCGCTGAACGTCGGTGTCGATATCGCCAGGCAGATCGAAATGCCACTGCAGCAGTCGCAAGTTCGCGTCGAGCAGCTCGCGAAACAGCTCTTCTCCCTCGGGCTCCGCAAGGCTCCCCACGGAAGCGGCTTTGATCTCATCTGCATATGCCTTTTCAAATTCATGCGACTGTCGATCCAGAGGGGGCGACGGCTCGTTCGATGCAGAAACAAACGTCGTACATTCGCTCACGCGACCGTCGGCAACACATCGCAGCCGGTGGGCCTCACAGGCCCTGAGC
>JAFAXD010000419.1 GCA_019241285.1 Xanthobacteraceae bacterium
TTAGCTGCCTTCTTCACCATTGCTGCCCTCCTAGCCATCATGATGGCGGTGGTGGAACAGTGCCCGCGGGGATCGCGAACACCACATCCCGATTACTACAGGACAAGAAAAAAAACACGGTTTCCGCTTAACGAACTGTTTACAAGCGGCCGCGTTCCGTGCTGAGCGGTCGATGACGACGCGGTTCCCTCGCATGCGACGCGGCGCAAGAGGCAATCGCCGTCAATCTCGCATCAACAAACAAACAATCACAGAAATCCGCATGGAATAAGGCTTTTTTCCTCTTTTCAATTGCGACGCAAACGCGGCAATGCACATCAACACAGCTTCTTTGGCGCGATGGCGGCGCGCCAATGCGTGCGCCAGACGGCTCGGAACGGCACTGAAATTTTTTTTTGCACAAACGTCGATTCCGGCCATTTGCGGCGTCGGATCGAGCGCGAATCGCGCGAATCAGCCCTCACCGATTCGCTTGGCACGCGTCCAGACGACCTCGCGAGAGGCGTACTGCAGCACGAAATTAGTCACACGAAGGAGGCTGCAGGCGCGCGTGAGCTCACACGCCGAGCTTCTGGCGTAGCAACGTGTTGACAGCCTGCGGATTGGCTTTGCCACCGGACGACTTGATCACCTGGCCGACGAACCAACCGACCACGGCCGGCTTTGTCTTTGCCTGTTCAGCCTTGTCGGGATTGGCGGCGATGATCGCATCGACCGCGCGCTCGATCTCGCCCGTATCGGTGACCTGCTTGAGGCCGCGCGCCTCGACGATCGCGCGCGGATCACCACCTTCGTTCCAGACGATCTCGAACACGTCCTTGGCGATTTTTCCCGAGATCGTCCCCTCGGCCAGCAAATCGAGAATGATTCCGAGTTGCTCCGCCCCGACCGGTGATGCGCCGATCTCGCGCCCTTCCTTGTTGAGACGCCCAAACAGCTCATTGATGACCCAGTTCGCGGCCGTTTTGGCGTCGCGCCGGCTCGCGCCGCCGCAAACCACGGCTTCAAAGAACTCGGCGCTCTCGCGCTCGGCGACCAGAACGTCAGCGTCGTAACCCGAGAGCGCATAGTCCGCCACGAACCGGTGCTTTTTCTCATCGGGCAATTCCGGCAGGCTTGTGCGTAGCGCCTCCACGAACTCCGGCGCCAGCTCGAGCGGCAACAGGTCCGGATCAGGAAAGTAACGATAGTCGTGCGCCTCTTCCTTGCTGCGCATCGAGCGGGTCTCGCCGCGCACCGGATCGAACAGCCGCGTTTCCTGCTCGATCGCGCCGCCGTCCTCGATGATCTCGATCTGCCGGCGCGCCTCATGCTCGATCGCCTGGCCGATGAAGCGGATCGAGTTGACGTTTTTGATTTCACAGCGGGTGCCGAGCGGAGCTCCAGGCTTGCGCACAGACACGTTAACGTCCGCGCGCAGGTTGCCTTTCTCCATATCGCCGTCGCAGGTGCCCAAGTAGCGCAGGATGCTGCGCAACTTCATCACGTAGGCCTTGGCGTCCTCCGGCGAGCGCAGATCCGGCTTTGATACGATCTCCATCAGCGCGACACCGGAGCGATTGAGATCGACAAACGACATGGTCGGATGCCGATCATGCAGCGACTTGCCCGCGTCCTGCTCCAGGTGCAGCCGCTCAATGCCGACGCGGATCGTCTCCTCCGGCAGGTCCACAACGACTTCACCCTCCCCCACGACCGGCGACTTGTACTGGCTGATCTGGTAGCCCTGCGGCAGGTCGGGGTAGAAATAGTTCTTGCG
Source organism: Xanthobacteraceae bacterium (assembly GCA_019241285.1). Taxonomy (GTDB): domain Bacteria; phylum Pseudomonadota; class Alphaproteobacteria; order Rhizobiales; family Xanthobacteraceae; genus JAFAXD01. Next base: position 1,760 of record JAFAXD010000419.1, read on the forward strand.
GTCAAACACCGAGCGAAGGTTGATCTGCGCCTTCAGGCCAAGGCCGGTGCGCACGGCTTGCGCGACGCACTCCTCATTGATCACCGGCAGCATTCCCGGCATGGCGGCGTCGATCAGCGACACATGTGCGTTGGGCTCCCCGCCAAAGGCCGTGGACGCACCCGAGAACAGTTTTGCCTGTGAGGTGACCTGGGCGTGAACCTCCATCCCGATCACGATCTCCCAATCGCCGGTCGAGCCCTTGATCAGTTTGGATTTGGCCGCAGCGTCCATCTTACGCTCCTCCTGACAGGCCACGCACGATCGCATTCCATTCGGCATCGAGCGAACTGGTCGCCGCCGGCTTACCAGCCTGACGATACCACCAGCGGGCATTGGGCAGATCGCCCTCGAGGCGGTGTAGATAGGCGTGCACCCAGGCACAGTCGCGATCCTCGTGCGCCATCACGATCGCATGCGCACGATCCCAATCGTCTTTTGCCGCCCACCACAATGCCTGCAGCGCTGGCGCGAGACCGCGGGCGGGTTGCGGCTTGCTGAGACTGCGTTTGAACTCATCCACCGTCATCGCGTTCGACAATGTTATGCTTGCCCGCTCGCGCTCCACCACGGCTCGGGCGTGAATGCTCCCGCCGCACGTTCAATAACGGACGCAAGCGCAAACAATGTTTCTTCTTCGAACGGCTGGCCGATCAGCTGCAACCCGAGCGGCAGGCCGCTGGCATCGAGACCGCCCGGCACGGAGAGGCCCGGCAACCCGGCCATGTTCACCGTCACGGTGAACACATCGTTGAGATACATTTCGACCGGATCGGCGCTGCTCTTCTCGCCAACCGCGAATGCAGCTGACGGCGTCGTCGGCGTCAAAATCGCGGCGACGCCTTGCGCAAAGCATTGCTCGAAATCGCGCTTGATGAGCGTGCGCACCTTCTGGGCGCGCAGATAGTAGGCGTCGTAGTAACCAGCGGAGAGCACGTAGGTGCCGATCATGATCCGGCGGCGCACCTCCTTGCCGAATCCGGCGGCGCGGGTGTGCTCATACATATCGATGACGTCGCGCCCGGGCTCGCGCAGCCCGTAGCGCACGCCGTCATAGCGGGCGAGGTTTGACGAGGCTTCGGCCGGCGCGACGATGTAGTAGGCCGGCAATGCGTAGCGGGTGTGTGGAAGCGACACCGCGACGATCTCGGCGCCACTTTCTTTCAGCCAGTCGGCACCACGCTGCCACAGCGCTTCGACGTCCGCGCCCATGCCATCGACGCGATATTCTTTCGGGATGCCGACCTTCATTCCTTTGATCGAGCGGCCGACCGCCGCCTCGTAATCGGGGACCGCGCGGTCGACGCTGGTCGTGTCCTTGGGATCATGTCCGGCCATGGAGCGCAGCAGGATCGCCGCATCGGTAACGGTGCGTGCAAACGGCCCCGCTTGGTCGAGCGAGGACGCAAACGCCACGATGCCCCAGCGAGAGCAACGGCCGTAGGTCGGCTTGATGCCGACGATACCCGAATAGGCGGCGGGCTGGCGGATCGATCCGCCGGTGTCGGTGCCGGTCGCGCCGAGGCAAAGCCGCGCGGCGACTGCGGCCGCCGAGCCGCCGGACGAACCGCCTGGGACGATGTCCTGGTTCGAACCTTTGCGCCGCCACGGCGAGACCACCGGTCCAAAGAACGAGGTCTCGTTGGAGGAGCCCATGGCAAACTCATCATTGTTGAGTTTGCCAAGCATCACCGCGCCGTCACGCCACAGGTTTGAAGTGACCGTGGACTCGTAGGTCGGCACGAAGTTCTCAAGAATGCGGGATGCCGCTGTGGTGCGGACATCGCGGGTGCAGAACAAATCCTTGACCCCGAGCGGTATGCCTTCGAGCGGGCCTGCGGTTCCGTTCGCAAGCCGTGCGTCCGCCGCTTTTGCCATGGCGCGGGCGCTCTGCGGCGTCTCCTCAACAAACGCATTGAGTGCCCGCGCGCCTTCGACCGCCGCGACGTGCGCCTCGGCCAATTCGGCGGCTGAGATTTTCCTGTTGCGCAGAAGATCGCGCGCTTGCGCGATCGTCAGGTCGGTCAGTTCAGTCATTCGTCCGGGCTGTCGCAGACGAATGCGGATGGCTTGGCTTGCACAGCCTTTTGCACTTTGCGAAAGGAGATCGTGCCATCCGGTTCTTCGAAGCGCGCGATTTCTCCAGGCAATGGCAG
>JAFAXD010000564.1 GCA_019241285.1 Xanthobacteraceae bacterium
GTTGCGCCGTCTCAGGGATGCCAAGGCGGTCGCGCGCATTGTCGGCCGCATTCGCCGCATGGAAATGGGGAATCCCGGCGACGCCAAAAGCATCGGCCAAGGCATCTTTGAAATGCGCATCGATCATGGCCCGGGTTATCGAGTCTACTATGTTCATCGCGGAGCGCAGATTGTGATCCTGCTGTGTGGTGGTGATAAGCGCGCACAGCAGCGAGACATCCAACGGGCTCAGAAACTGTCGGAGAAATTGTGATGACGAAGACGACGCGATTTGATGCCGCCGACTATCTTGATACGCAAGAGCGTCAATCTGCCTACATTGCGCAAGCGCTCGAGACTGGTGATGCGGATTTCGTGCGTGACGCACTTGGCGTTGTTGCTCGTGCGCGTGGGATGGGTGAGATTGCTAAGAAGGCCGGCTTGAACCGCGAGAGTCTGTACAAGGCGCTCGGTGAAACGGGGAATCCCGAGTTCGGCACCGTCATGCGTATTGTTGGCGCCCTCGGTCTGACCTTGTCGGCACATCCGACAACGATCGTGCGGACGTCAAAGCAACGCAGTGTTGCGTGATGACGGAAAACACAAGACGCGTTTAAGGCAACGCTGCCTTATCTATCCCCTGTCCTCCAGCGCCGGGGGTCCGTTTTCTGAACACGACGAAATGCGACAGCGAGAAATTAAGCACGAAGCTCGCCCCGATTGCGATCACCTTGGCAATCACGACCGGGACGAAGAATGAAGCGAGCCAGAGCGTCGCCGTGTTGCCAATGAGCCCGGCGACGCCCGACGCCACGAATGAGACATAGGCGCGCAGCGTCAGTTGCCGCCCGGACTCGGCCGCAAACGTGATCATGGAATTGAGGACGTAGGAGCCGGAGACGGCAACGATCCAGGACAGGAGATTGGCCGGAATCAACGCCAGGTGCAGGAGCTTGTAGCCCGCCATGAACACGCCAAAATCGACCGCGGTGTTGAGGACGCCGACGAGCGCAAACGTGCTCGCCTTGCGCATGAATTCGACACGTGTCCGCGCCGCGTCGACGAGTGAGCGCAGGAGGCGTTGGCTATGCGAGGTCGTCGTCATCGTGCTGGCATAACACGCTGACGAGGAAGCGCGTAGCACCAGACAGGGAGGCCGGCCACAAATGCTGCCCGTCCGGGCAACCTGCAAAATCACCGGATAAATGATATGAATATCAGCAACTTCGAAGGATGGGTCGATGGCTGGGCCAACCCCTGAGCAAACAGGCGGAACGCGAGCGCCGGATAGCGGCGCGGCCGCAACAGGGTTGTCAATCGTCGTGCCCGTGTTCAACGAGGAAGCCGGCTTGGCAAGTCTGCATGACCGGCTGGCGGGCTGCGCCCGCGCCATCACGACAAGGCGCGGCCTTCGCTGCGAGCTCGTCTACGTGGATGACGGCAGCACCGATGCGACGCATGCGGTGGCCGCTCGGCTGCCGGCATCCGGTGTCGACGTGCAGGTCGTTTCGCTGTCGCGCAACTTCGGCAAAGAAGCCGCGCTGCTTGCGGGCCTTGATCATGCCCGTTTCGGCGCCGTTCTGTTTATAGATGGCGACGGCCAGCACCCGCCGGCGTTGATCGAGACGCTGGTCGGGCATTGGCTCGACGACGGCTACGACGTGGTGTTTGCCGCCAAGGAGCATCGCGAGAACGAGCCGCTCACCCGCCGCATCGGCGTCAAGGCCTTCTACTCCCTGATCAACTGGGGCGCGCGCCAGCGCATCCCGGAAGATGCGAGTGATTTTCGTCTGTTGTCACCACGCGCGGCGGCAGCCCTGCGCCAGATGCCGGAGCGCAACCGCTTCTTCAAAGGCTTGGCGAGCTTCATCGGCTTCCGGCAAAAACGGATCGACTACAGCCCCGAAGAGCGGGCGCACGGCACGACGAGCTGGAATACGCGCGCCTTGCTCGGGCTCTCGGTCGAGGCACTGACGTCGTTCTCGGTCGCGCCGCTGCGGCTTGCGAGCCTGCTCGGCTTGCTGCTCGCCTTCACAGCGCTGGTGTTCGGCGCCTGGATGCTGATCGAGGCCGTCGTCAACGAGCACCGGGTGCCCGGCTATCCATCGCTGATCGTCGGTTTGATGGTGATCGGCGGCGTGCAGTTGTTGATGATCGGGATCATGGGCGAGTACATCGGAAAAATCCTGTCCGAAATCAAAGCTCGCCCGGTCTACTTCGTGGCGGAGCATACGTTGCGCTCGGCTGCCGAAGCGGACGCCGAGAACGCGCGCTCGGCCGCGGAATAAAGGTTCCATGGCGGTCGAGACCAAGCGCATCTGGGTCGTTGCTGATGACTACGGCATTGCGCGCGGCGTCAATGCCGCGATCCGCGATCTCCTGGCGCAAGGCGCGATCAATGCGACGTCCGTCATGGTTGTGGCGTCGGGATTTGATGAACGCGAGGCTGACGCCCTCGCCGCGCTGCGCGCGGCTTCCGGCATCGCGGTGGGACTGCACCTCACGCTGACGGCGCCGTTCCGCCCGCTCGTCGCCGACTATGCGCCGACGCGAACGGGTTCGTTCCTGCCGCTCGGCGAGACATTTCTCGCGGGCACATTGGGGCGAATGCCCACCGATGTGCTGGAAGCGGAGGCAGCAGCGCAGATAGCCCGCTTCGCCTCGGCTTTCGGTCACCCGCCCGATTACATCGATGGGCATCAGCACGTGCACCTGTTTCCGCGCGTCGCCGACAGCGCGCTCGCCGCGGCACGGACCGGCGCCCCGGACGCCTGGATCCGTCAATGCGGGCGCACGGTGCGCTCCGGGCCTGGAGCGAAAGCACTGGTGCTTGACCTGCTCAGCGCGCGCTTTCGCAAGCGAGCCGCCGCGGCCGGCCTGCGCACCAATCCGGGTTTTGCAGGAAGTTATGACTTCGGCACACGCACGGATTTCGCCGCGCTATTTGCAAGCTTTCTGCGGGGCTTGCCGGATGGCGGTGTCATCATGTGTCACCCGGGCTTGGTGGACGCAGAGCTTGCCCGCAACGACACACTGACGAGTCCGCGCGAGCGAGAATATGCATTCCTCCAAAGCCGCGCTTACCGGGAACTGATGGCCCAGCACGGCTACGCGCTCGCCGCGCGATAGAGCGCAAAATACTCGTCACGAAGCTAGCCTAAACGTCGCGGCTAGCTGGCGTGCTGCACGGCCGCTCCCCATATGGCCGGCTGGCTTGCAACGGAGGCAACCCAATGACTCCCCAGGAACGCGACCTCGTGGCCGCACTGTTCGATCGCTTGGCTGGGCTCGAAGGCCAGCCGCGCGACCCGGAGGCGGAACGCCTGATGACCCAGGGTCTGACGCGCGCGCCGCACGCGATCTATCCCCTGGTGCAAACCGTGCTGCTGCAGGAGGAGGCGCTCAAGCGCGCCAATGCGCGGATTGAGGAACTCGAGGCCAAGACCAGTGCGGAACCGCAGCCGCCGCCCGGGGGATTTCTGGACAACATGCGTGGTGCGCTGTTCGGGCGTGCTCCCGGCGGATCCGGTGATGCGCGCGGGTCGGTCCCGTCGGTCCGTCCCAGTGGCGTTTGGAACACCGGACAGGCCGGTGCCGCCCCTGTGCAACCGCCCTATCAACAAGTGCCGGGCCCCGCAATGGCGGGACCGATGGGTGGCGGGTCGTTTCTGGGCACCGCAGCCGCGGCCGCGGTTGGAACAATTGGCGGCAGCCTCCTGTTCAACGGCATCCGCAACCTCATGGGCGGCGGCCACCCGGCGGCGTTCGGGAATTACAACGATCCCTTCGCGGCCGCAGCCTCCCCCTGGGCATCGGATACAGCCGGCAGTGATCTCGCCCGCGGCGCCGGCGTGAATGACGTCAACGACGTCACCACCGGCGACTTCGGCAGCAGCCGTTTTGCGGGTGACGATACGGCGCCGGGCGCCGGGGCATACGACGCCAACGACGACGACACCGACCAGCCGACCGATGACGACTTCGCCGATAGCGATTACGGCGACGACGGCACGACAGACGTGTAGACAAACAAATACGCGAGCGGCCCGAGATGGCGTGCCGCTCGCGTTGATAGCGTACGCCTATCGATCAGTAATCGACGTCGAACTGATCCTGGAAGCTCTGCGACGCCCGCTCGTTGGCGCTGTCCTCCAGCATGTAGAGCTTGCCGCCCTGCTTGTAGATCACCGCTCCCGCGCCAATCTCTTTGGCGCCTTTGGACACGGCGGCAGAGTGCTGCGCAGCCGTAACATTGCTGTTGGATTTATGGACGTTGGCCCCGTTGACCATGATGGCCTCACCCTCGCCAATGGTCGTGGCCGGGGTCGACTTCTTGCTCTGCGCGAGTGCAGCCGACGACAAGCCGATCAGAATACCCGTCCCCGCTGCCAACAACGCTTTTCTGGAAACCGACATCAGACTCTCTCCTCGTTTTTTTTGCGTTCGCCCCCCGGCGGCGGATGGGATCCGGCCCGGTACGATAGCGGACAGAGTAGCCTAATTAAGTCAGGACAAACATACCCCTCGCGCCGCGCAAGCACGTCAAATCGGCGCACTGGCACGAGATTGAAGTTTCCGCCGCCCCGCCGGCTCAACCCGCTGGTGCGGCGCGCTCGGCGGCCTTCACGGCGACATCGAACACCATCCCGGCAGGTCCGGGACGCTGCGAAACGACGATGTCGTCGTCGGGATCCACTCGGCCCATATCGACTTCGCGGTCCGGCAGCACGGCGATCATCCGCGGGCCGATGCGCACGAACACGAAGCGGCCGTGCTCGGCCCCTTCCCTGGCCCACTTTTTGATCTGGGCGATGTAAGGGGTTTTGGTCCAGGCGTTGGGGAAATTGGGATCGACGCCGATCTGCAGATGAACCCCGTTTCGCTGCAGGTAGACGACGAACTTGGCCTTATCAGGCTTCCACTCGGGACCGAAGCGCGCGTCCTGCATCCACAGGCAGTAAAACGCCCGGCACGAGGCGGGACGGTCGGCGTAGATGACGCAGCCCTTGCCGGGCGCGGCATGCTGGCACCAGATGCCCGCGGGCTTGGCGAATTCCTCGATATGGGGAACCTTGCAACACATCATGCAGGAGCCGCAGGCGCGGCCCGCCACGAGTTGTGGCGCAACGGCTATTGCCGATGCCTGTGCTGGCTGATCCACTGCGTCCCCCATCGGTGCCTGGCAATCAGCATCATAATTGCGGCAATCCAATGCGCCTCTTCCTGACGCCTGATGTCCTGCCGACCAACGCCTGCTTAGGCTTTCGGTCCGCAGCGCACGAGGATCTGCGTGCCATAGCGGCCGGCGACTTCCGGATCGACCCACTTCAGGATCAGGACGCGCCCGTCATAGGAAACGACCTCCCGATCATCGGACCCGCCAGGATCCGCGCCCGGACCGATGAAGGTCTTGCCATCCTGGTTTGCTTTGATCTGCACCTCGACGATGTTGGGGCTGTCGTGGGTGAGCATCATCACGCTGCCGCCGTTACCGGCACTGATGACGTAGGGTATTTTGCACTGGCCCTTGGTGATGTTCTCGGTCCGGGCCCGGTCCTCCTCGCGGTGATAAGCCCCCAGCCCCCAGCGCCCGATCACGTCGGAGGCGGAAATGCTGGGTTTGGGCGGCGGGCCGGTCAGGGCCGGGGACGGCGGGCCTTGGGTGCCGGCGCATCCCGCGAGCGCGATCGCGGCGGACACGATCAACGCCCAGGCGCGCGCAGACAGCCAAGCCATTCGAAGACCTCCTAAAGATTCACTTTGCCGCGCGCCTCTCGGAGCACAAGCCGCAATGCGTGTGTCAGTCCGTGAACCCCATCCACCCATCATCATGGCGAAGCAATTAAAATTTGCCAACACCAGTCTGGCTTGACAGCCCTCCGGGCAAACCATATTTCCGCTGCGCTGGCACTCCCCCATTGCGAGTGCCAATTTCCCCGTTGTCCAGCCCAGCGCCGCCCAAGCCGAAAGAGGTTCCCATGGCAAAGCTGAAGTTTCGCCCCCTGCATGACCGCGTCGTCGTCAAGCGTATCGATGCCGACGAGAAGTCGAAGGGCGGCATCATCATCCCGGATACGGCCAAAGAGAAGCCGATGCAGGGCGAAGTGGTCGCCGTCGGTCCGGGCGGTCGCGACGAAGCCGGCAAGCTCGTCCCAATCGAGCTGAAGGCGGGCGACAAGGTGCTGTTCGGCAAGTGGTCAGGCACCGAGGTGAAACTCGACGGCGAAGAACTCCTGATCATGAAGGAGTCCGACATCATGGGCGTGCTCGCCTAATAACCCTCCCGGAGATCCCCAATGGCTGCCAAGGAAGTTAGATTTTCGAGCGATGCCCGTGACCGGATGTTGCGCGGCGTCGATGTTCTCGCCAGCGCAGTTCGCGTGACCCTCGGCCCGAAGGGCCGCAATGTCGTGCTGGACAAGTCGTTCGGCGCGCCGCGCATCACCAAGGACGGCGTGACCGTCGCCAAAGACATCGAGCTTGAGGACAAGTTCGAGAACATGGGCGCCCAGATGGTGCGCGAGGTCGCCCAGAAGACCAACGACAACGCCGGCGACGGCACCACCACCGCGACCGTATTGGCGCATGCCATCGTGCGCGAGGGTGCCAAGGCGGTGGCCGCCGGCATGAACCCGATGGACCTCAAGCGCGGCATCGACACCGCCGTGCAGGCCGTCATCAAGGACATTGAGAAGCGCGCCAAGAAGGTCGGCT
>JAFAXD010000004.1 GCA_019241285.1 Xanthobacteraceae bacterium
GAAGGCGAACGGCGCCACGACCGTCTACTGGAAGACGGGTCACAGCTACATCAAACGCAAGACGGCCGAGCTCAGCGCGCTCGCCGGCTTCGAGAAGTCCGGCCACTTCTTCTTCAACGCGCCGCTCGGCCGGGGCTATGACGACGGCCTGATCTCGGCGATCGCGATTTGCGACATGCTCGAGCGCAATCCCAATAAGAAAATGTCCGAGCTCAAGCGCGCGCTGCCGAAAACCTGGGGCTCGCCGACGATGTCGCCGCACTGTCCGGACGAGATCAAGTACCGCGTGGTCGACGACGTGGTGAAGCGGTTCGAGACTGCCAAGGCCAAGGGCGAAGCGGTCGCCGGCCAGCCGATCCGCGACCTCGTCACCGTCAACGGCGTCCGCGTCACGGTCGAGGACGGCACCTGGGGCCTGGTGCGCGCCTCCTCCAATAAACCGGAGCTGGTGGTGGTGGTCGAGAGCCCCGCATCGGAAGCGCGCATGCGCGAGATGTTCCACGCTGTCGATGCGGTGCTGCGCACGCATCCCGAAGTGGGCGAGTACAATCAGAAGATTTGATTGAGGCTCGATAGTACGGCGTAGCAGGAGCGCGCCCCCTCCCCCCGCGAGCGAAGCGAGTGGCGGGGAGGGTCGGGGTGGGGGGCTCTTTTGTTGTTGATAGGTCTTCGTCCCACTCGGCCCCCACCCCGACCCCTCCCCGCGCGCTGCGCGCGGAGGAGGGGAGACCAAATCGCAAGGCCTAACTCTCAGGCCAGGGCTTGCGCCACGATATCCCGGCCAAATCCCTCACCGGGCCGATGACGCTATCGAACCGCATCGTCATACGATCCGCGCGCCGATAGACCGGCCACGCCGGCAAGCCGGAGTGATCGGGTTTGCCTGTGTGCGCGAACGCGATCCAGGCCTTGTGCATCGCGTCGGCCAAGCCCGCGGTCTCAGATGGGTTCGCGCCTTTGAGCATGGGCGAGCCCGGCCAGTTCTCGAAGTTGTTGAACACGAATGGGATTTCAAGACAGTGGGCCGATTCAAGCCCGGCCGGTGACTGCCAATCGAACTGATAGACATAGGCGGGATGTCCCTGCTGCTCGCGCCACTCGGCAAGCCGCAAGCTGCCGATGCGGAACATGGCATCGGTCATGAGGTCGCCAACCAACGCGGCATTTGTGTGCGACGCGCGCATGCTGCGGATCTCGTCGTAGTAGGGCTGGTAGCCTGGACCAAACACCTTGGCGAACACGCCCGCGACCTGCGCCTGATCGGCCGCATCGATCTCCTTGTCGATGCCATAGAACGCCGCCATCTCCTCGCGCGTTGTTCCAATCATAATGTCGATATCGGCAGCGGCGCCAGCCTTGAGTGCCGGCGGGACTGGACCGGGAAGCACGTCGCCGTCGATCGTTGGCCAAAACGGCGCCAGTGCATCGGCAAATTTCTTCTCCAGGCCGGCGAGCTTGCCTTGCGCCGCGAGCAACGCGGCGACCGGCACGGTTTTCAATTTGTCGGCTTCGTCCGGTTTGAACTCCAACACCTCGAGCAGGCGGCGGCCGATACGGTGCGAGTCATCAAGCACGCGCGTCAGGCGCCCGAACGGCGTGCTTTGCATAATGGCGCGCCGGAACAGCCCGCGCGCCGACGGCATTGTCATCAGCATCGCAATCGATGACGCGCCGGCGGATTGCCCGACCACGGTGACGTTGCTGGGATCGCCGCCGAAGGCCGCGATGTTGTCGCGCACAAAGTGTAGTGCCGCGACCTGGTCGCGCAGGCCGAGATTGCCTGGGCTCACGCCCGGCAGGCACAGAAATCCGAGTGCGCCCAGTCGATAGTTGATCGAGACGAACACAATATCGCCATTCGCCGCGAAGCGCTCGCCCGAATACCAGGGAATGGAACCCGACCCACTGGAAAACGCGCCGCCATGGATCCACACCAGCACCGGGCGTTTCTTGGTGTCGGCCGCCGGCGTCCAGATATTGAGCGTGAGGCAATCTTCCGCTTGCGGTCGCTCAAAATCGCCCATGACATGCGCCAGGCGCGAGCGCCCCTGCGGAGCGATCGGGCCGTCGCGGCGTGCATCGCGTACGCCCTGCCAGGCGGAGACCGGCTGCGGCGGCACGAAGCGCGCCGCGGTCGCGTAGGGAACGCCGCGGAACACGGCCACGCCGTTTTCGCGCGCGCCCCGCAGATCGCCCGCGGTGGTGCGGATGACCAACTCATCTGTTGCGGTTATCGTCATTGGTCAAACTCCCATCATTTGTAGGCGAAGCGCCGCTCCAGCGGAGCCAACACGAGCCGCTCACCGGCGACGAAGATCAGCACAATGGCAAAGCAGGCGGCCAGAAAGGTCGTGCTGTCGGCCGCCGTCTGCGCACGTAGCATGAGGTAGCCGAGACCGTCGGGCGCCCCAAGCAATTCCGAGACGAGCGCGATCTTCCAAGCGACCCCGTAGGCGATGCGCGTTGCGGAGAGACCATAAGGCACCAGCAGCGGCAGCGTCAGCCGCCAGAGAATGCGCGCGCGATCGCGGGTGAAGCTCGTGCCCATTTCCAACAACTCGCCATCGAGATTGCGCAAGCCCTCGGCAATGTTGATCAAACAAAACGGGATCAGGATCGCCACTTCGACGAAGATCACCCCGAAGTCGCCGGGATTGAACCAGATCGCCGCCAGGATCGCCCAGCCGATCGACGGAAACGAATTGAGCACTGGCTTGATACGTGCGTCGACCACGCCTTCGAGCAAAGGAACCTCGTGCGCCAGGAACGCAAGCCCACCGCCGATGACCACCGCGATGGCGATCGACACCAGCACCCGCCAGGTCGATGCGAAAGCGTTCCAGAGGAAATCCGGGCTGACGCAGAGCTCAAGCAGGCGCAGCGCGACGGCGCCGGGCCCCGGCAGAATGAATTCCGGCAATCCGCGCGCCGCGAACCACCAGGCAATGATCGCGAGCACCACGATGCCTTCGCCGATCACGCGATCGGGCAGCGCGACGCCTGCGGATGTTTGCTCAGCGCGCATAGTGACGTGAGACACTCCCTTGCAGCGGCCCAAGCACCAACTCATCGACGCCGTGCACGAAGGCGATAATGAGGATGATGGCGGCGAAGATCGTGGTGGTGTCGAACTCCTGGCGCGCCATGTTGATCATGTAACCGAGGCCGCTATTGCCGCCGAACAACTCGGCCGTGAGCGTCACCTTCCAGGCCACGCCGAACATGATGCGCAAGGTGGCAAAAATAAATGGATAGAGCGACGGCACCAGGATCAGCACGAACATGCGCAGCTGCCGCCGCGTGAAGCTCGTCCCCATCTCGATGACGTCGCGATCGATATTGGTGAGACCCGCCGCCATGTTGACGAGCGCGAACGGCACCAGCACAGCGCTGATGGCGAAGATCACGGTGAGCGGCGTGACCCCGAACCACATGGTCGCGAGCAAGGTCCAACCGATCGCCGAGAACGAATTGACGAACGGTCCGATGCGACGCTCGATCGCGAACCGCAACATCGGCACATAGTAGGGGATCAGCGCCAGCAACGAGCCGATCACGAAGGAGATCGCGATCGCCGCACCGACGTGAAACAGCGACGCGCCGAGGTGACCGAGGTCGCGCCAGCTGGTGACAAAGGTCCAGAGCCGCTGCGCGACCAGCCCTGGACCGGGCAACAAGTAGGACGGCGCGACGAACGCGGCTGCTTCCCATATGGCGAGAAACCCCAGCGTGAAAGCGCGAGCGACCCACGTGCGGGCGGATGGGCCGCGCCACCGTCGCGGCTGCTCCACTGCAAGTTCAGCTGTAGCCATAGGCTAGCCGCGCAGCGCGTGCTCCCACACCAAGGTGCGGATGTCCGGGAACGCCTGAATCATGCCGATTTCGCGCGAGAGCTCGTAGAGCTTCATGATCGCCTGTGCGTGGCTCTCCTCGAATGTTCCCGGAACATCGGAGCTTTTCTCGAACCACCAATTGAAGAACTCGGGCGGCAGATTGTTCTTCTCGCCGACCGCACCAAACACTTCATCCCGGTGCGCCAGCGCATATTTCACCGACTCGCGGAACATGCGGTTGAACTCGCGATAGGCATCCGGGCGCTGCGCCATGCGTTCCGGATAGGCGACGTTGAGCGCGCTGATGAAGCGCATGCCGTAGAGCTCGATGTTGTCGCGTCCCGTCTCGGCGATCGGCCGAAACTCGCCGGACTTCATGGCGCGGAACGCCTGACTGTGGATGAGCGTCGCCGCATCGATCTGCCCTGTCGCCAGCGCGGCCGGCAGGTTGGGCGCTTGGATCTCGACTTGCTTGAGATCGCCGCCTTCGAGCGCGGCATTGAGGCCGTATTTGTGGATGAGCGCGATACGCACCTGCGTGTAGCCGGTCGAGCGCAGGCCGTAGGAGCCGAGCGATTTGCCCTTGAGCTCCTTTGGCGACTGCAGCGGCGAGTCACTCTTGACCCAGATGCCGGCGCCCTCGCCTCCGGCCGACTGCTGCAGGGCAACCGACATGATGCGCAGATCGAGCCCGCGCGCCGCGGCCGGCGGAATGGCAATCACTGCGGTCATGATCACGTCGTACTGTTTGGCCGACGTTGCCTGGATCAGTTGCGGAATCGCAAGTCCGCGCGCTTCGACGGTGATCAGGTCGGAAGCGACCTTGCCGTTGGTCATCGCCCAGGTCACCGCGTCGTAGGCCGGGTCGAGCAGATAGGCGTAAGTGACCTTCTCCTTTCCCTGGGCAAAGCCGGGCCGGGCGACGCTCATCAGCGCAGGTGCAGCCAGGAGCTTGAGGACGGTGCGGCGTTTCATGCGGTGACTTCCCCTTCGGTACTCGTCGCTTCGAGCGAGCGGAACAACTTAACCAATTTCTCGCGCTGGGAGTCGAGCTCGTGGCCCGCGCCGCCACGCGGGCGCGCGGTCTTGAACTCCAGCACCTCCAGGACGTGTGTCGGCTTGTTGGACAACACGACTGTGCGGTCGGCGAGCTGCAAGGCTTCATCGATGTCGTGGGTCACGAACACCACGGTCTTGCCGGTCTCGAGCCAGATGCGCTCCATTTCCGAGCGCATACGGCCACGCATGTTCGGGTCCAGTGCCGAGAATGGCTCGTCCATTAGCACGATCTGCGGGTCGACCGCGAGCGCACGAGCGATGGACACGCGCTGGCGCTCGCCGCCTGAGAGCATCGATGGATATTTTCCCGTGTCGGCCGCAAGCCCGACCAGGTTCAACAGCTCGATGGCGTGCGCCCGCCGCTTCTCCTTGTCGCCAGTGCCAAAGCGCAGCTGCGACCCGAGCAACACGTTGTCGAGCGCGGTGCGCCAGGGGACGAGCCGCGGCGATTGAAACACGAAGGCGATGTCGGCCCAAGCCTCGGTCGGCGCACGGCCGGCGACCTGCACGCGCCCCGTGGTGATGTCGAGAAGCCCGCCGATGATGCGCAGCGCCGTCGACTTGCCGCAGCCGGACGGGCCTAGGATGCAAACAAACTCACCCCGGCGCACGTCGAAGCTCAGCCGATCATAAATCTGATCGTCGCCGAGCCTGACGCCGACATTGTCGAACACGATGATCGGATCGGATGCCATGCTGTTTGTGCTCAACGACGTGTCTGCCACGGCACCAGTTGAGCGTCTACTGCCACTCCTGGCGCCTAAGGCGGCAAGTCGCTACGATTGTGCGCAATAGCCGCCGAGAAATGCGGCAAAAACGATGGGGAGGACCACCATGGCAGCGGCAGTCAATGCCGGCGCGCGGCTCGACCGCCTGCCGATCAGTGGATTTCATTATCGTATTTTCTGGCTGGTCGGTGCCGGCATGTTCTTTGACGGCTACGACCTCTATGTGGGAACCGCCGTCCTGCCGGCGCTGCTGCAATCCGAGTTCTCGACCCTGGCGCAGAACGCGCAGTTCGTCTCCTTCACATTCTTCGGCATGACCATCGGGGCGCTGGTCACCGGGTTTCTCGGCGACCGCTTTGGCCGGCGCTTCACCTATCAGTTCAACCTGGCGATCTTCGGCCTCGCATCGCTCGCCGCCGCCTTTGCGCCGGACATCACGACCTTGAACTGGCTGCGGCTCGTCATGGGGCTTGGGCTCGGCGCGGAAATTGTCGTTGGCTACTCCACGTTGACGGAGTTCGTGCCACCGTCCTCGCGCGGGCGCTGGCTTGCCTTCATGGCGTTCCTGGTGGTCTGCGGCCTGCCGGTGACGACGCTCCTCGGTAACCTGATCATCCCGAACTTTGGCTGGCGGCCGATGTTCGTCATCGCCGGTGTCGGCGCCCTGATCGTCTGGTACCTGCGCAAATCGCTGCCCGAATCTCCGCGCTGGCTCGAATCAAGCGGCCGCACGAACGAAGCTGAAGCCGTGCTGCACGCAATCGAGCAGGAGGCCGCGGCCGCAGGTCCGCTGCCGGCGCCCGCTGCGTCGGTTCCGGCCCCAGCCTTCAGCCTCGGCTCGCTATTCCAGGGCGATCTGCTGCGCCGCATGCTCGTCGGCAGCTGGGTGCTGATCACCGTCAACACACTGATCTTCGGTTTCGTGACCTGGATCCCGCAGTTCTTCGTAACCCAAGGCGTCTCAGTCGCGCGGTCGCTGGCCTACACGCTGGTCATCGTCATCGGCTCGCCGATCGGCTGCGCGATCGGCGCAGTGTGTGCAGATGCCCTCGGACGACGACCAACCATCATTGGCGCGTCAATAGCGAGTCTCATCTTCGGATCGCTCTATCCGTTTGCCCCCGCGCCGGTGCTGCTTCTCATCGTCGGCTTCCTGCTGATCGTCGCGATCTATGTGCAGGTCGCGGTCCTGTTCGGAGTCTATACGCCGGAGTTGTTCCCGACTGAGGTACGGCTGCGCGCCAACGGCATTTGCAATACGTTCGGCCGCGCCGCCACCATCGTCTCACCGTTCATCGTGATCGGCTTGTTCCAGAGCTACGGCATCATCGGCGTGCTGGCCCTGATGGCGCTGCTGCTGGTGATCCAGATCATCGCGGTCTGGGGCTGGGGCGTCGAGCCGCGCGCCAAACCGCTTGAGGTCCTCGAGCTAGCTGGCCGGGCGGAATAGCCGGCGCAAAAATGGGGTTGGCGTCAAAGCCCAGAGCGGCCGCGCGTGGGCCGGGCGCGCTGGAACGCATTGTCGGGATCGAATTCCATATTGCGCACCACCCCGTACAGCGCCGACATCAGCAGTTCGCCGTGACGGCGCCGCTCACTCTGCGCGGCTGCAATAATCCGCTTGGCCAGCATGTGCCGGGTCGTCTCGGCGCGTTCCGGATGCGAAAGCTCGCTTTCACGGCAGCGCAAATAATTCCAGGCGCCATCGAGCGCGGTCGCCATGACACGGATATCGTCCTGATCAAACGCACGAATCGGTCGCTTCATCTCGTCACCCGTGAATGCTTATTTGCTTCTGGCTGGCCCCCTTCAACGCAGCGCAACAAAAATTGTTCCGCAATGCAAACCACCGCAACCCGCGCTGGTAACGCATTGAAATCAGCGTAATATTATTTGGTGTTGAGCCGAGAGGTGTCGTCGCCGCCCCGGCGATTTTGGCTCGCATCATCGTCCAGGCGCCTGAGCAACTCGAGCACATTCGCCGGCAGCGGTTCGTGGGAGGCTGTGTAATAATCCTTAATCGCGTCCCCGATCTGCATCAGCATGACGTGCCGGAAGTGAGAAGATGGCCAGTAGCTGCGCTCGGGTCCCATTTGATGGCCTGTTTCATTCTGGCGTTGAAGCGCCGCATCGGATTTTGTCTGCAGGCGCTATCGGCACGTTAACGGGTCGATTTTGGTATTGTTCCGGACCCGACGATCGAATGAATTCGAGTGCTTAATCAAACGTTTATAGGAAGTCCCAGGGCAGGCAGCCCCAGCTCAAGTCGCCGCCGCCGCCGTCGCCACCACCTGGGCCAGGATCTGCTCGCGCTTGACCGGCGAACGCGATTTTTTCAGCGCATCGGCGAAACGCTCCAGGATGCCCTCCTCGAACGCCGTCACGATGGCCTCGTGCACGTAGCTCTTGCGGCAGATGGCAGGCGTGTTGTGGAGGTTCTCCGCGGTGGCTCGCATCGCGTCAAGCACCTGCTTGCGGCGGGCGCGCACACTGGTGGCCGGCTGCGTGCGCGCCAACGTCTCGAGGGCAGCGGCCGACGCCAGCAAGGTGCGGAAGTCCTTGAGCGAGATCTTGACCCCAGCCATGTCGCGCAGGAAGCGATTGACCTCGCTCGAGCGCACGGGATGCACGGCGCCGCCATCATCGCGATACTGAAACAAGCGGCGGCCCGGGAGTTCGCGCAGCACCGCGAGCGCATCAGCAAGGCGCCGCGCATCCACCTCCTTTTGCACTTTCTTGTTGCCCTTGGCGGGAAAGGTCAGGGTCAGCGTATCGGCCTCAATAGTGACGTGCGATTTGAGCAGCGTAGTCGCGCCATGGGTGCGGTGCAGCCGGGCATAGTTGTCGTTGCCGGGACGTATGGCGCTGCGCGCGATCAGCTCGATCACTGCGGCGTAAGCGAACTCGCGCGTCGGCTCGCTCTTGCCCAGATGCTGCACGATGCTGCGGCGGATGCTGGGGAGGACCTGCGCGAGCCGCACCAGCCGGCGCGCCTTGCGGGTTTCCCGCACTTTCTGCCAATCCGGATGATAACGATATTGCAGACGCCCCGCAGCATCGCGGCCGACCGCCTGGAGGTGGGCGGCAGGGTCGGGCGCGTAGCGCACATCCTCATAGGCCGGCGGGACCGCGAGCGAAGCGAGCCGTTGCACGGTTGTACGGTCGCGAATGGCGGCCCCGTCCTCACGGACATAACTGAAGCCCTTGCCGCGGCGCAGACGTCGCCAAGTCAGGTCCTCTTGCTGCACGTAGTGCAGCCCGAGCCGGCGGGCCACCGCGCGCGCCGACGACAGACGCCGAGCAACGCGCCCGAATTCCGACCCTGTGATCTCTTGGCTTGCGGTGATGGCCACGGTGTGATTCTCGGCAGCCAAACGCGGCAGGGCGCCGTGTTGTTCCAACAGACCGCGATATGAACGTTGGCGTCGCGAAGAGATGAGCGCGACGAGGTGCGCCTCAACAAACTATCATACGATAATGCGCCGCCACCTGTGATCAGCCGATGCGGGCAATTCCTGGAACTGCCGCACGATACCACGCTTAACCCGACAGATGGCCGCTTCGGCCGCAGTCCAGGAGAGTTCCATGTGCGACTACAGTTTGATGCATATCGCCTCGCGACCCGCCCAGGTCGGCGATAGACTCGTCTCAACCTCGTTTCATGCTTCGGTCAGCCGCGGGTTCGCGGCGGTGGGCGAACCGAATGTGGCCGTGTGCCTGATGCCCGGAACCGAAATCGCTTTCGAGGCCGATATCCGCACTGACAACTTCCCGATCGGCGAAGTCACGAACCACGGCGCCCGCGTCGCCCGCTTCCGCCAGATCAACAAGGACCAGCAGTACATGCATCATGATGCGCTGGAACTACCCGACGGGCGCATCGTGTTGCTGACCCGGCTCATCGCCGGCCAGCATGCCAGTGTGCTTCAGCTGCCCGCGCAACCGCAGACCGAGGCCGAGGTCAAAGAGCAGACTCGCGTCGAACCAGTCGCGTGATCTGAAGTGCCGCGGCGTTGACCCTCCCCTAGGGGAGGGTCCGCGCGGAGAGCGCCGCGCGGTGAAATTGAACTTCGTTTGGGAGACGAACTAATCGGAAGGCTTGCCCGACGGGCGGCGGAGATAGCTCACCCCGCAAATGACGGCGAGAATGGCCGCGCTGGCGAGAGCGTCGGTGCGAATATCGTTGCGGGACAGCCCCAGCATGTCATGGGCCAGGGTCCCAAGCAGCAACGCGGTCAAGCCTGCGGCCAGCAGCGCGCAAATCGTAGCAATGGTCCGTTCGGTCATGCGCGGAGTATGCAGGGGAGCGGCCCCAATTCAAGCCCAGAACCCCGCTTCCAGGCCGATTTTGTCGCATCGTGGCGCGCGTCTAGGGCATCAGCTGTGGAAAGATCTCATCTCGCCCTCGCGCTGCGATGTGCGGAACCGAACCAACCCAGGCACGTTGGCCCACCAGTTCCACAAGCGGCCATCAACGCATGCTAGCCCATATCGAGCCGTCATCGGCTATGGCGATCGGCATTCTGGTCGTATGCCTGATCCTTGTATTCGGCTTCGAAGCAACGAACGGATTCCACGACACCGCCAACGCCGTCGCGACCGTCATCTACACCAACGCGCTGCGTCCGACCCAGGCGGTGGTGTGGTCCGGCATCATGAATTTCATCGGGGTTTTGGTCGGCGGCATCGCCGTCGCTTACGCACTCGTCGAGCTGTTGCCGCCCGACGTCTTGTCACCACCCGACGGGTCGCCCGCGGTGACGATGCTGATCGCCTTGTTCGTGGCTGCAGGGTTCTGGAACGTCGCCACCTGGTGGTTCGGGATTCCCAATTCGAGCTCCCATTGCATCATCGGCGCGCTGATCGGTGTCAGTCTCGGCAGCGCATGGCTCACCACGCGACCCATCCACGACACCATTGATTGGAGCCAGGTGTGGAGCGTCCTGCGTGCGCTGGCGGTCTCGCCGATTCTCGGTCTGGTCCTCGCCGGCGTGCTTTACGTCGTGGTCCGGTTTACGGTGCGCGATCGCCATCTCTACGAACAACCACAGCCTGACACCCCGCCGACGTGGTGGGTGCGCGCCCTCCTCATTCTCACCTGCACCAGCGTCAGCTTCTCGCACGGCACCAATGACGGCCAGAAGAGCATCGGATTGATCATGCTCACAATCGTCGGCCTGTTCCCGGTCGCTTACGCGCTCAATCCCAGCGCCTCGCACGCGATCGCCGAGCTTGGACCCACGTCGGCCCCGGCGACGCAACTGATCGAGAAGTTCGGTGATGATCAGAAAGCGTTGGCGTTGAAGGCCGTCGACAACCTCAACGACGCGAGCCGTATGCTCAATCCGAAGTATGCGATGGACCGTCCCGAGCCCGTGTTCCTGATGACCGGTGCCGGAAGCGAATCGCTGTCCGCGGCTCAACAGGCCGGTATCCGCAATGATATCTATCGGATCATGGCGCAGATGAAAAAGGTCGAGAGCAACAAGTCGGCTGACGCACAAGAGAAGGCCACTGCCCGCAAAGTGCGCGACAGCTTGCGCGGCATGGTCGAATACGCACCTTATTGGGTTCGCGTGGCGAGCGCGCTCTGTCTCGGTCTCGGCACCATGTTCGGCTACAAGCGGGTCGTGCGCACCCTCGGCCAACGCATTGGCCACACACACCTCACTCCGGCGAAAGGCGCGTCGGCCGAACTTGTCGCGGCGATTCTGATCGGCACCGCCGGTTTCACGGGCCTCCCCGTCAGTACGACGCACATCGTCACGTCGGGCATCGCCGGCACGATGGTGGCCGACCGCGACTCTCCCGGACTGCAACGGCAAACCATGATGCGCATCCTGCTTGCGTGGGTACTGACCTTGCCGGTGACCATCGCGGTCGCGGCTGGGTTGTTCTACGTGTTGGAAGGCTGATGCACGCGATAGAGATCGTAGCGATGCGGGCGCGGTTGAATTGGGTCGGGCGCGAATTCCAAGGATTCAGGTAGCGAACCAAGTCCCGTCGGGATCAGCAATTCATGCATAGCAGCGATGTCCCGGCAATCGGCCCCGCGCCCGGGGTTCCAACCGATGACCACATAGCCGCTTGGCCGAACGACGGCCGCAAGCGCATGGATTGCCGCCTCGGCACCCTGCGCATCATCGACGCCGTATCCCAGCACACCATTCATAATCGCCGCATCGAACAAACCGGGTGCGATTTGCCGATCGATCGTGCATACATCGCCAACGATATGCCTGCCCGGCACGCCCCAACGCGCCGCAGCAGGATCGACGTCGAGGGTCCAGAGCGTGAGGCCCAGGCTCTGACATGTCCTGGCGATTTGGCGATTGTAACCTTGGACCCCGACAAACAGCAGGGTCGCGCAATCAGCGCCGGCGAGCAGCGGCAACAAGGTCTGATGGATGAACCTGCGCGACGGCAGCTGCTCGATGCGCCGATCGAGCAGCGCCTGATAGAAGCCCTTCCTGATCCATCGCGGCAACACCGCACGCCCCATCCGCGTCACGCATGCATACAATTTTCGTTGCATGCCGCTACAGGGCCGGCGCGAGATCGAGCTCGCGCAATGCGGTTAGGGCCAGCGCCAGCCAGCGTTCGGCCGTCAACCGGGATGAATACTGGTCGTACAGCAGCTGATCGCCATTGGGTAACGTTCTGAAATCGAACGGAGCGGCGACGCGAAATTTTTCTTCAGCGACGGAGAAGGATTTGAGCACGCAGGCCTGCGAGGCATGCGCGGCGAACATCTCGCGCTTGCGCTCCTGCTCCCACGGCTCGAGCCTGACCCTGATCCGGCGGCCAAGAGCCGGCGCGAACGTCTGATGCACGATTCCTCGCACCCCTGCTCGGTAATAAGGCATTTCCGCGATCGAAACCTCTTGGCCGTCGCGGGCGCGAAGCGCCGCGGCGGCACGGACGGTCAGCGCGACGGCATCGTGGTCCGGATGGCCTCCTTCGATCGCGTGGGTCAACACGACCCGCGTCTGGCGGTCGGCGAAAATCTTGCATAAGGCGCGCGTACTGGTCGCAACATTCAAGGCTACTTCTTGATCGGGCAGATCGAGGCCGATGCTGTCTCGATCGGGAACATCAGCAATCGACAACGCCTTGCGCAGCTCGATACGCCGCGCATTGGCGTAGTCCTGCGCACTGCTATACCCGCGCGCACGCGCATCGATAAGATCGCGCGGCGCGCCGTCTGTGACGGTGACGACGGTGATACCGCTCAGCCGCGATAGCTGGGCGCCGCAGCCGATTGTTTCATCATCCGGGTGGGCCGTTACGACGGCGATCTGCCGTGCATCGATCATTCCGCGTGTCGGGCTGCGCAAATTCTCCAGGAACTCCAGTGTGCTCCGATCCCGAAGTTCGTTATGCGTCGCGGCCCTCTCTGACACGACCTTGGGAAACAACGGGGCGCTCCCGCTCTATGACGGCAGTCGTTAACGCGCGGCGTGGGGATGCGTTCAATACGCCTGATGCGTTTCGGTGGCGGTGTTGCGGTTTTGCCGCTATCCGACTGTTGCCTTGCGTACGCTGGAGCAGGTCCAATCTCGCTGGTGGATTGACCGGTCGTGAGCGCGTGATGCCGCATCGTTCGGAACGATAATTTCATAAAACTGATACAGGCGCGTCGTAACTCTTGATCCGCGAGGGACGATCGAATATCAACCTAGTGGGGACACCTCGCCTTCGTATAGCTCCACCCAACGGGACTTGAATGAGTAGCGTGTCGGCACTTGGCGGCGTGCTTGAACCTATCGGGGGCCAAGCTCGGCGAGCGGTCGACTTTTCCCAAGCCTGCATGCGTCGGCGGGTCGCCCGACATCCTCACCACTCTGCATACATGCGGCGGATCGCAAAACGCGCCGAATTCGGGGGTATTAATGAGTAAACCGGCAGTTATTCTAGTGGGCGCCGATAAAGGCGGCGTCGGCAAGACCATGGTCACCCGCACGCTGCTCGATTATTTCGACGCGCGCAACGTTCGTCGACGTGCCTTCGACACAGAGTTCCCGCGCGGCACACTCAAGCGCTTCCACCCGACCATCACCGACGTCGTCGACATCACGTCTGTGGCCGACCAGATGCGCATCTTCGATACGATTAATTCCTCGGGCGTGACCGTCGTCGATATCCGAGCCGGGCTTCTGTCGGCCACGCTGCAAGCCCTCGACAATATCGGTTTCGTGGAGGCTTCCCGCAACGGTCAGCTCATCCTCGGCATCGTGCATATTCTTGGGCCCTCGATCGCATCCCTCGACGAAATCAACGAGGTCGCGCCCTACATCACGGATGGCGGGTACTTCCTGGTCAAAAATCATATCAATAACACGAGCTTCTTCGACTGGGATCCGGCAACCCAGGATTCATATTTCAGCCAGATCAAAGGAACAAAACCGATTATTGTCCCACATCTCAATGAGATGGCGTGCGAACAAATCGAAATTGCGTCGGTCCCGTTCTCCTCTTTCATTGCCGATAAAAGCGCAAATGGAAAAGAGGGTGCATATTCATTCGTGCTGCGAGGTTATGCACGACATTGGCTTGGTTTGGTCTGGGCGGAATACGATCGCGTCAAACTCAACGAACTCGTCGCCGCCGCCTGAGCATATCTTCCACGCGATTGAAAAATCGAACTGTGAGTTTTCTGAAAATCCTGTAGTCAGTCATCAGATATTCAAGTACTCGTGGGACGATGTGCTTATTTCTGTCACATCATTCGTCAAAGGTTCTCAGCGTATGGCAACCATTGGATGGCATTTCACAATGCCCAGTTTGGAGGTGTATATGGACAGCGCAGATGAGATGACCGACAAGAAGCCTGATCCTAAAGTGGCCTACATCGGAGAAGGCGTTATTTTCAAAGGAGAGTTGTCGGCTCCTGAGCTGGTTGTTATCGATGGCTCGGTCGAGGGTGAAGTCAGTGCCCGGTGTGTTCGTGTCGGTGTGTCAGGATCTCTCAAGGGCACCGTGACGGTCACAGACGCCGATATTCAAGGTACGGTTTCCGACAAACTCGAAGTCAAGCAGTTGCTCATCGTTCGGGCGACCGGCCGTGTCGATGCCAACATCAGCTACGGCCAGCTGCAGATCGAGAAGGGCGCCGTCCTCACCGGTGAGCTGTCATCAACTGACGTTCGCAGCAAGGGGGAGCACATTACGCAACGGGCGAAGCTCACGCCCGTCGCAAATTCGACGCCAACTCCTCCGTTGGAATTGAAGCGTGCAGGTGGCTCCTCCGCCTCATAGTGCGCCAGCGTAGTCTCTCGCGGAAGGCGAAACCTACCCATGCGGGGTGCCGGGGAGGATGATCAAATCCTGACCCGGCTTCCGCAGCGGGCACATGTATATTTGGTCTGTTCACTGCGTCCAAAGACCGGCAAAACACTGGTTGCCCGGTTATGCGCAGAGTTCAACCGCACGGTCGAAGCACCCGTCGTGCCGATTGACCTCGGCACCGAAGAACCTTCTCTATTGGAGTTTCTTCCGGGCTCGGCGATCCGCGGTTCGATCGCCGATATTCGCGGTCAAATGGCGCTGTTCGACCGGCTTGCGGCGCGGGATGGAGTAGCAAAGGTCGTTGACATCGGAAGTCCGCACGCCAAGTCCTTTTTTAAGATCCTGCGCGACATCGAATTTGCCCTCGAGGCGCAAGAGCGGGCGATCAACACCAGCATCCTGTTCATTGCAACGGTCGATGAAGCCGCGGGCAAAATGTATGCACGGCTCAGAGAGCAATTTCCCAGCTTTACACTCGTGCCGGTCTACAACGAGACCGTTGCCTATGGACGCGACATCCGCCGGGCATTCGTCGGGCGCACAGTTGGCCTTCCCTCGTTGCAGATCCCACGGCTACCGCCGCCGCTACAAAAGATGATCGACAAGCCGCCATTTTCATTTGCGGAATTTCATCGCCAGATGCTCCCGGACCTGACGACAAATGATCTCTACCACGACTTTGACGTCTGGCTGCGGCGCATCTTCCGACAGCTGCGCGAACTGGAACTATCGATGCTGATCAACGCTTTGCGCCCGGTTCTCACCAGCGGCACCGGGCGAGAAACGACTTAAAGCTAATTGTTTGAGCATGACCTTTTCCGAAAAACCGGTATCCCCCCGAATCAAGTGCGGGGCAGGCTTTTCGGGATCATGCTCTAAAGCGGCTGCGGCCTGCCGAACGTCGCGAACGTGTTGATCGGCTCCGCAATGTCGCCAATCGCCCGCAGGTTCAGCCATTGGCTCCGCCCCTGGGCGCGCTGCGCGTCGGAGACTTGCCTGAACGCGCAAACCCGGTCGAACTTGGCGACGATTTCCTCGTGCGTCAGCGGACGCTTGTAGCCGATCGTCGTCTCCTTCACCAACTCGCCGCCCGATTTGTTGCGCACCGTAAGCCGTAATTGTCCGCTCAGCGACAAGGCCTCGTTCTGATAGGTCTCGTTCGAATTGGCCCGCGCCGTCATCAGCCCCATCAGCGCCCGGGCAGCCGGATCATTGATCTTCGCGTCGGAGAAGGAGTCGAGATAGATCTCGCCGTCCAGCAAGCCGCGGGCGATGACATAGGGCATGCTGTGATCGGCGGTCTCGTGGTTGTGTAGATCCCATTTGCTCGGGTCGGCAACCTCCTTGACCCAACCAGGTGGCAGCTCGATCAAGATCGAGGCGACATCTTCGGGTCTGGTCCAGGCCCGGATCTCCGGCAGAAGCTCGATGACCGATTGGGTGGAGGCTTCCGACGGATAGCGCTTGTAGTTGGTGGTTTCGATGACCATGCGGCCGCCGGGGCCGTTCGCCGGCAGGCGCAGATCCTTGAACGCGCCGAGATGGAAGAACAAGCCGCCTTCCGCCGCGAACGGCTGCGGCGGCGCGGTCATGCCTGCGCGGGCCAACAACGCCGAAAAGACGGCGCAGCGTGCCGTCTCGCCGGCGTGGCAGCTCTTCCACATCGAGAGCGGACCTTTATGGGCCACACTCATCGGCATGTGCGACACCAGCGCGAGCGACAAAGCATTGCCAAGCTGCTCCCGGCTCAGCCCCATGAGTTTGCCCGTCGCCAGCGCGATCGCCGGCAATTCGAACGGGCTGTCCCAACCGCGCGCACGCGCACCCGCATTGGTCATGGCGCCGGTGAGCTCGTAACTCAGCACCACCGCGCCGAGGACCTGTGCCCCACTCGCGCGGAACGCCTCGCCGACTGCCAGGATGGCGGAGATCGTATCGCTGAAATGCCCGCCGGTATTGACGTCATTGAACTCCGCGCAGCGCAGCATGCACCCGTTCACGAACGTCGCCATCTCCGGCGATGTCGTGATGCCGTATCCCATGACCGTGCTCTTGAGCTCGCTACTGCTTTGGCGCGCCATGCGCGCGCCGATGCGGACGGGCTCGGCTTCAAATCCGGCGACCAGCGCCGCCATCGTATCGAGCAAGGTGTAGCTCGCGGCCTCGACCGCGTGGTCGGAGAGATTCGCGTCGGAAAACGAGGCCGCGTAATCGACAAGCTGGCGGGTTGGCTCGTCCCAACCGCTGCTTTCGGATGCCGCAGCCGCGGCATTGCCCGACGGCGGCGGCCCCGGTGTTGCTCCCGCGGCTGCAGGCTGCTGCGCGACCGGCTCGGCAAGCAGCGGTGAACCAGCGAGCATGGGCAGGCCGGCCACAGCGGCAGCGCCGATTTTCATCAGCTCGCGGCGGGCAACCCCGCTGGTCGACAGAGCGGAGTTGCGATCGGGCGCTTGAGCACCGATGCCATTGTTTGCAGGTTTCACGGCTCCTCCCGACAGGCCTATTTGTTAGAGCTGTCGTAACGCAGCCGTCTTGGGCCTGTCGAGATTTGAGCTACCAACAATTGTGTTGGCTGGCATGCATCGGTTCGCGATCCAGAAGGAACCGCGGAGGAAAACCCGATCGCACAGACCAAGCATGCGATCGGGGCCGACGGCCAGATTTATTTGCGGCGTGTTGTCGAGCCCGCGCCCGCGCTCGCGCCGAGATCGGCTCCCGTGAGCGGATCGCTCTGCGGGTCTGATTGCGTCCGTTCGGCGAGGGCTGCGACGGCGCTCTTCTCCGCGGCTCTCAGCTCGACGCTGGCCATGCCATCGCCGCCGTCGAGGGGCAGGTTTTCTTGTATCTGATCAAGCTTCTGCCACTGCTCTCCGGTGTTCCACGGCCCTTGCGTATCACCAGGACCCTGCGAGGTGTTTACATAGAGGTCGGTGAACTTCTTCATTCCGGGCAACTTGCCGGGCGGGAAATTCGGCTCGATGGAATAGAGCGCCTTCTCGAACGATTTCTGGTGCGCGATTTCCCGCGTCATCAGGAAGCCAAGGGCGTCCTTGATGCCGGAATCCTCGGTGATGTTGATCAATCGCTCGTAGATGATCTTAGCCCGGCTCTCGGCGGCGATATTCGAACGAAGATCGCATGCGGGATCGCCGATCGTATCGATATAGGCGGCAGTCCACGGCACCCCGGAAGAATTGGTCAGCGCCGGACCGCCGCCATAGAGCAGCGCCTGCGTATGACTGTCGCCCCCGGAGCTCAGGGAACGGTAGAGGTCAGCCTCGGCGACGCTCGCCTCCGCCAACTGGCCCTTCACGCCCTTATTAAGCATCGCAACGATGCTGCCGATGATCTCCAGGTGGCTGAGTTCCTCGGTTGCGATATCCAGCAGCATGTCTTTGCGACCCGGATCGTCTTCCGCCAGACCTTGCGTGAAGTAGCGCATCGCGGCCGCCAGTTCGCCTTGCGGGCCTCCGAACTGCTCCAGCATGTAGCTCGCGAGCACAGGATTGGGTGCCGCAACGCGCACCGTGTATTGAAGCTTTTTGTTGTGCATGAACATGTTCGATACCGATCTTTCAGTGCTGTGGTTGACGCTTCGCGATCGAATTGCATGGTCAACGCACCCGGTATCGATAAGGTCCACCAGCGTTGCGATAAGGCTCCTCCCGATTTCGGTCACCCCTTCACAACGGCGAATTTCGACGTAGGCTCTTGAAATGTCCGTCGAACCGCAACCACGTCCGCATGTGCTGGCTCTCGATTCGGCCCTCGCGCGGCGGATCGTGGACATTCATATCTGGGCGGTGCGACGCGGGCTGCGCGGCGTGGACGCGGCGAGCCTGTTTGACGGGTTCTGCCAGCGCCTGGTCGAAACCGGTGTGCCGTTGTGGCGTGCGTTCGCCGGCACGCGTACGCTGCACCCGCAATGGGGGGGCTATAGCTACACTTGGCGGCGCGACCTTAACGCGCTCGCACATGACTGGTACGAGCGCACTGACCTGGTCCGTCCGGATTGGCTGGGCAGTCCATTCAATTATCTGCTCAATCACACGCGGCCGTCGGACGACGGCATCTCGACGCTGCGCCGCCGGCTCATCGGCGAGGAGGCGCAGTTCGATTTTCCGGTGCTCAAGGACTTCGCCGGCGCCGGAGCGACCGACTATTTTGCTTATTTCGTCCGCTTTGGGTCGCTCCCGTTGGGCGACGCTTCGCGCGGATCCGGCATGGCCTATTCCTTCACGACCGACGGACCGGATGGCTTCAGCGACGAGGACCTCACTTTGTTGCAAGCGGTGTTGCCGGCCGCGTCGCTCGCCATGATGGCGCAGGCCGGCCACACCATCGCCCGCAACTTGCTTGAAGTTTATCTCGGCCAGGATGCCGGACGGCGCGTGCACGAGGGCGCAATCGACCGCGGCTCGGTCGAGACCATCCGCGCTGTTTTGTGGTTCGCGGACATCCGTGGCTTCACGGCTATTGCCGACTCGGCGCCCGGCCCAGTCCTCATTGAGTTGCTCGACGCGGTTTTCGAGACGCTCACCGCCGCGCTGCGCCCACGCCAGGCGCAGGTGCTGAAATTTCTCGGCGACGGCATGCTGGCGACTTTCCCCTGCGAAGATGCAACGGAAGCCGAAACCTGCCGCCGCGCGCTCGACGCGGCGACCGAAGCAATGGCCGCGCTCGACGCGCTCAACCAGACCCGCCAGAAGGCTGGCCAGCCGATCGCCGCGGTCGACCTCGCGCTGCATATCGGCGATGTGCTCTACGGCAATGTCGGCGCGGTCGACCGGCTCGACTTCACGGTGATCGGGCCCGCGGTGAACGAGGTCGCCCGCATCGAAGCGCTATGCGAGCCGCTCGGCCGCAGCATGCTGCTCTCCGCAGCGTTCGCGCACGCGTTGGCCGATCCGGCACGGCTGACTTCGCTGGGCCACCACGACCTGCGCGGCGTGCGCGAGCCGCGGGAGATTTATGGGATGGTGGGGGCGGGGTCGGGGTGAGGATGATAGCAAGCTGGTCGTGTAAACGTTGAGTTGCAGGAGCAGGTGGTGCCGGAGGACTACAGCTTTTCCGTTGTTCTCGAACCCCAAGAAGGCGGCGGGTTCACGGTCGTGGTTCCGGCGCTGCCCGAAGTTGTCACCGAGGGCGACTCAGAGCAGGAAGCGCTCGCTAATGCCGAGGAGGCGATCCGCGCCGTGCTGGAGTATCGGCGCGATCAGGGACTGCTTATTCCATCCGATGCGCATCCCGAAATCCGCAAGGTGACAATGGCCGCCTGACAATGGGCGGCGGTCGTCTACCGGCTGCGAGCGGCAGGAAAGTCCTTCGCACCTTGCTAAGGGTTGGTTTCGTAATTGACCGCGTGGTTGGCAGTCATCATGTGATGGTATTTCCCAGCGACCCAACACGAACAGTCGTTGTGCCGGTGCACGGCAACCGAGATCTCAAACCCAGGGACGCTGGGCTCGATAATCTGGCAGGCGGGATTTTCGGTTGAAGATTTCACGCAACTCCTGTAGCCGCGCGCCTCAGACCCTCCTTATGGGAACTCGAGGATTGCCTTGCCGATCCGAGATGATCCCCCTATTGTTCGGAACTTGAGCGATCTAGGATACTCCCAGAGGCAGAGAGATTGCTTGGAGTTGCGGGCGTAGTTCAGTGGTAGAACGACAGCTTCCCAAGCTGTATGTCGTGAGTTCGATTCTCATCGCCCGCTCCAATCGCCAGAAATGAACCGACTCAGTGGAGTCGTCCGATGCACGACATCAAGGAGTCCGACTGGAAGACGTTCAAGCCGCTGCGCCAGCGGGCGCTGGAGCGGTTTTGCGGACGCGTGCTCGACGAGGTTGCGCGGATCGGTTCGGATCAGACCAAGAACACGCACGAGCGCTACATCGCATCTATCAATTGACGCGGGAGCGCGACGATCAGATCGATCAAATATTTGATACCTTACGGCGCTCCACGGCCGTGATGCAGATCTGTGCGTTGCGGCTGCATGGGCTTTTGACCGACGACGAGGTGGGGCAGTTCAGCCCGGAAATCGTCGACAAGGTTGGGTCCTTTCTGAGCTGTCACCATGAGCCATGCCCCGACGATAGAGCGCCATTGGCACGCGTTGGCAACCGCGGCTGATTAATAGTTGAGCTATTGTTGACCCATGAATCGTTAATTTCCGAGCCAAACCGTCATTGATCCGTCATCTGAGATTGATCCCGGACGTGTACGGTTTTTTCTTTGATGCATCGCAACGTGGGCCGCGCCTCACGCGTGTAAGTCAGCCTCATCGAACTTTGAGCCGCCACCGCTGTGACGGTGCGTCAACGACATCGACCCCGACCAACAACATCCCGGGCTGAGCCATGATCGACACCGACAAGCTCGCACATAGTCGCGAGCGCTATACGCACGCTCTCAATGAGATCTGGGCCGAGGCCGTCGCACAATGGCCGCTGCTGAGCGGGCTCGGCCTGCGGCACGGGGAAACCATGTCGCGCAGTCAGGCTGAGGCGAGCGGCGCCGCGCTGGCGCAATGGCAAGCGCTGCTGCCGCAGCTCATAGGTCCTAAAACACCGGATGCCTGGCGCGAATACCTTGAAGACTGCGGCCAGCGCTGGGTGCTGTTCCTGGAAACGCTGTGCCGGCGCGGGGATGCCTGCATCGTCCGCGAAAAGGAAGGGTTCAAGCCGGTGCTGGCGTTCGACTACGACATGGTCGTCGATGGCCAGCGGCTCGATCGTCCCGTTAACTACGCGTTGGTGCGGATCAAACCACCGCCCGACATGATGGCGCCGCGTGAGGACGGCCGGCCGTGGGTCATCATCGATCCGCGCGCCGGGCACGGGAGCGGCATCGGCGGGTTCAAGAGCGAGTCGGAAGTCGGCGTCGCCTTGCGCGGCGGCCATCCGGTCTACTTCGTCATTTTCTATCCGGACCCGGAGCCGGGTCAGACCCTGGCCGATGTCTGCGCCGCGGAAGCGATCTTCCTGCAGGAGGTTCACGCGCGCCATCCGCGCAGCCCCAAGCCGCTTGTCACCGGTAACTGCCAGGGCGGGTGGGCCGCCATGATCCTCGCCGCGACCCATCCCGACCTGATGGGGCCGGTGGTGATCGCGGGCGCGCCGCTCTCCTACTGGGCCGGCGAGCAGGGGCGCAATCCGCTGCGCTACCTGGCCGGTGTCGCCGGCGGCGCGGTGCCGGCGCTGCTGGCGTCCGATCTCGGCGGCGGACGCTTTGACGGCGCGAACCTGGTGCTCAACTTCGAGCAGCTCAATCCGGGCAAGACTTGGTGGCGCAAGAACTTCGATCTGTTCGCCAACGTCGACACCGAGGCGAGCCGATTTCTGGATTTTGAGCGCTGGTGGTCGGGCTTCTACTTCATGAACGAAAACGAGATCCGCTGGATCGTCGAGAACCTGTTCATCGGTAATCGGTTGACCCGCACCGAAGCGTTTCTGAGCGACGGCACGCCGGTCGACCTGAAGCGGATCGAGGCGCCGGTCGTGGTCTTCGCCTCGCATGGCGACACCATCACGCCGCCGCAGCAGGCGCTGAACTGGATCCCCGATCTCTACGCCTCGACCAAGGAGCTCGAAGCCTATGGTCACGTCATCATCTACACGCTGCACGACAGCATCGGCCATCTTGGCATTTTCGTCTCGGCGCAAGTCGCCAACAAACAACACGAGCAGATCGGCTCGGTAGTTAAAACGATCGAATCGCTCGCGCCCGGCCTCTACGAAATGCTGATCACCAAACAGAACGGCATCGACACGGTCGCGTTCGAGACGCGCTCAATGGACGATATTCTCGAGCTCTGCGGTGACCGCAAGGACGAAGTCGAATTCGCCGCGGTGGCCGGCTTTTCCGAATGGGCGACCAAGACGTACGAGCTGACCTGGCAGCCGCTGATCCAGATGCTGGCGACGCCGCCGGTGGCCGAGCAGGTCAAGCGCCTCCACCCGCTGCGCCAGCAGCAGCGATTTTTCTCGCACAAGAACCCGCTGTTCGCCAACATGGACGAACTCGCCGAGGACGCCCGGGCAAAGCGGTCGCCGGCGGCGAAAGACAACCCGTTTGTCGCGTGCGAACAGTTGTACGGCGACATCATCGAGCAGGGTTGGAACGCCTACCGCGATCTGCGCGACGCCACAATCGAGCTCACATTTCACACGCTGTATGCGACGCCGTGGATGAAGCGTGTGGCCGCGGCGCGACATGCCAAGCCGCAGGCGCATGATCTGAGTAAATTCCCGCGCGTGCGCGAGGCGATCGAAAACGCCAAGCGCGGGGGTTATGCGGAAGGCATCATCCGCATGCTGATCCTGCTCGCCCGCGCGCGCGGCTCGGTGCGGCGCGACCGCCTGGAGCGATCGGACAAGCTGCTACACGCGCGCCCGCCGTTCAATTCGATGACGCCGGAGATCCGCAGCCGCATGATTTATGAGCAGGCGCTGATCGTGGAATTTGCCGGCGCCGACGCCATCACCACATTGGCCGACCTGCTGAAAGATCCAGTCGATCGCTATCGCTCGTTGAACCTGGTGCTCGAGGTCGCCGGACCGATCGCCGAGATGGACGCCCCGACGATCGCCATGTTCAAGCGCTTTCAACGCGCGCTGCTGACCTTGGCGCGGGAATGGCGCGACCCCGATCTGGAGGCGAAGGACCAAGCACAAGGCGGCGAACCGCAGATCGCAAACGAGGCCGCGCCTCAGAGCGATACTTCGGTGGGATCTGCGGCGTAGTCATCAGCTTATCAGTAATCGGCCACTGGTTCACCGCGGAGACACAGCAGCGCGCCGAGCGCCGCAAGGCCCAGCCCTGCCGAAATTGCTAAAGCCCACAGCCCGATCGCGTCGAGCAGCAATCCAAACAGCAGCGGCGCGAATGCCTGGGCCGCGCGGGCCGGCGCGCCGAGCAGCCCGGTGCGTTCGCCGTAGCCGTGCGGACCAAACAGCGCGAGTGGCACGGTTCCGCGCGCAATGGTGAGCAGGCCGTTGCCGGCGCCGTAGAGAATCACGAATAGCGCGGCCCCGGGCGCGCCGGTGAGCGCGAAGAGGCCGACGCCGATCGGATGCAGGGACAGTGCGATGCGCGCTGAGACCAACGGGTGCACCCGGCGCAGGATCGCGAACTCGGCAAGCCGCGCCGCCACCTGCGCCGGTCCAATCAGCGCCGCAGCAGCAACCGCCTCCACCGGTGACGCGCCGGCGAGCGCAAGCAATCCCGGCATGTGCGCCGCCATGGCACCGGTGACGAACCAGCCGGCGGAGAACACGAATGCGAGCAGCAACATCTCACGATAAGGCTTCCAGCCGACGGCAGAAGCCGCCGCGCGTGGCATTTCGAGCGCGCGCGTTACGCCCGGAAGCATCAAGCGATTGAGCGGAAGGCCAAGCATAAGGTTGAGCGCTGCCCAGACCAGGCATGCTTCGCGCCAGCCCAGCGCGTCGTTCATGAGGGCGGTGAGGGGCCAGCTCACCGTCGAGGCAAATCCAGCAAATAACGTAACCCCGGTGATCGGCCCGCGGGCATCGCGGCCGTAGAGCGCGGTGAGCGCCGCGAAGCCGGCATCATAAAGACCCATCGCCATGCCGATACCGAGGACGGCCCACGCCACGAACAGCGTGACGGCGCCACTCGC
>JAFAXD010000023.1 GCA_019241285.1 Xanthobacteraceae bacterium
CCGCCCCATCAAGAACGTCGGCAACACCACCGAGCAATAGGTCGATTTCGCCGAGCCAGGCGGCATCAGGATCATGGCGCGGCCGCCCGGCGTCTCGACCACCCTCTGCACCGTTTGCAACAACAGCCGGTGGTGGGGCGCGAGCGCGGTCTCGATGTTGGCGTAAAGCGGATCCTCTGCATCCTCGCTCACCGGCCGGCCCGGAACATCGATGGCGCAGGCGAAGTGAATGAGGCTCGCGCGCGCTTGCTCATAGTCGGCCGCTCCGAGGATGGCATGTTTGTCGCTTTCCGGCGGTGGCCCGCTCCCCACAGCCGGCACAGCCTCGGCCCGCGATGGTTTCGACTTGCTGTCCAGCGGCGCAATCAAGAGTTTGCTGTGCAACGCTTGGGCGGATGCGCGCGGGTAGCGGTTATCACCCCACCCGGGTTTTTGCTCTGAAACCAAAAAAACCTCCTCCAGAACCTGGTGCGGGAATGGTGCTCATCCGCCATTGCGGTTTTGCTTACGACGGCGTCAATAGAGTTAGTACTTGCATGTTATTGTAAATTAGTTATTCTTTATATTATGCATTGTCCTCAACATCAACCTGCCTGTGAAAGGAATTGCCATGACGGATCAAACTGCCAAGCCGAATCCCGGCCCGAAGGTGTTGGGGACGCGCGTCAGCGAGCTCAAAACCTGCCCGCTTGACTGGCTCTGGCCGGGCCGGATCGCTCGGGCCAAGCTGACCTTGATCGGCGGGCCGGCAGGAAGCGGGAAGTCCGCGCTGGCGACGCAGCTCGTCGCTGCGGTCACCACCGGCGGGGAGTGGCCATGCCGGGAAGGCAAGGCGGAGCAAGGGTTAGTTGTTCTGGTCTGCCCGCATGGCGATCCCGATATCATCGCCGCGCGCCTCACGGCAGCGGGGGCAAACCTTGCCAATGTCCACCTTATTCACGAGCTGGAAGAGTCAGACGGGCCACGTCTATTCAATATCGCGACCGATTTGCCAGTGCTCGACGCGACGATCCGAACGCTCGACCGGGTGCGGGCGATCATCGTCGACTCCATCAATCTTCCCGGCGGGAGCAGCGGGGCGGATGCGGCGCGTAGAATGTTCGAAGCGTTCGCCGCCCTGGCGAAAGGTCACGACATTCCGGTTGTGGTGATCGGCCAGGCGCCAGGCTGGGAGAGTTCCGGCCGCAAGCTCGCGAGTTTCAGTCCAGCTGCCCTTTCCCCCGTACGGTCAGCCTTCCTCATCGAGATCGACCCAGCCGACGAGAAGCGGCGACTGTTGCTGCAGGTGAAGAACGAGCTCGGGCCGGATGCCGCGACCTTAGCCTTCCGCATAGCCGCACATGTGCTTAAGGCGGGCCAGACCGCCGCCCGGATTGCGTTTGAATCAGAGCCCGATCCGGCCAGCGCGCGGCACTTCTTTGCGCGGCAGGGCCGTAGTTTTGACAGTGCAAAGCACGAGGCGGTCGGGTTTCTGGGCGGCTTATTTGGCGGCACGAGCGAGCTGACGATCCGTCAGATCGAGAACGCGGCGCGCGAGATTGGGCTCGTCAAAGCAAGCCAAGGGCTCGCGCAATGCCGGGTGCTGCGCGACGCGCGCCTGGCCATGGGGTTAACGGTGACGCGCGCAGCGTCCGGTGCCGACTGGGTCTGGGCGAAACCGGATCGCCAGGAGCGACAGCTGGAGACGGAAGCCAAGCAGCCGCCGGAGCAGATCATCCAAACGGCAATCGTCGCGAGCCCGTCGCTGCAAGCAAAGCAGGCACCGATCCCGGCGAAGGCCTCAAACTGGCGAGACGGACTCAGGCCGGGCGACGCGCGATCATGAGGAGGCCACCGCCTTCATCGGTGGTTGTCGGGACGCCCCTCAGCTTGAAAGCGAGCTGGCCACCGAGATAGCTGATCAGCGCGGCGGCATGCCACGACCACGCGCCGTTGTAGTGGATGTCATGGCGGCGGATCGGCGAGCAGCGTTCCATCCAGTAGATCAGCGCATCGTTCTCGCCCCATGGCACATGGTCGATACTTTCGACGCTCGCGCCATGACCCTCCGCCAGGACCGCCAAGGCGTTGTGCGTCCACCACGTCAGATGATTGGGCGGCGCATTGAGCAGGAAATTGGGGATGCGCGTCAGCGCTGAGGGAACATGCGGAACGCCGATGATCACCAGCCCACCAGGACGGGCTGCCCGCAGCATATCTGCGAAGAGCTTATCCGGCGCCGCGACATGCTCGATGACCTGGAAGGCGCACACGGCGTCATAGGTCCCGGAGTTGTCGATCAGGTGGTCTTGCAGGGTTTCATCAATCACGCCTTCAACGTCGCTGTCCCGCGCGAAATTCGGATCGAGACCGACATACTGTGCTTGCGCAACGACGCTGCGGAAGCTCGCAAAGCCGCAACCAACATCAAGCACGCGATCGCCCGGCGCGATCCGGCGCGCGGCAAGCTCAAATTCATTGCGGATCGAATCGCGCGCCAGCAGATTGCGGTTGACGAGAGTGGCATGAAATTTCGAATAGAATTCATGATCCCCTTCGGTCATCGGGTCGAAGAAATAAAGTCCGGTCCGCGATTCCCATAATCCGATGCGCTTGGTATTGCCGAAGCTCGCCCGCGCCGGGGCGCCGAAGATATACTTCCATCCGGCAATCAGATCTTCCACGTCGAGCCACTGCACGTTGCGGATGGCAGGTTCGCCGGTGATGGGGCATTGCGGATTAGCCATGTAGGATGTTGTTTCCGAAGTTCGTGTCAGAGGGCACCGCCCTGTATCACGAACTTGGGAGAACGGGCACTAATTTAACCGTTATTGGTGATCGTCATTGCGAGCGAAGCGAAGCAATCCAGCGCTGATGTGCCGCACTGGATTGCTTCGTCGCTTCGCTCCTCGCAATGACGAGGCTCAGCCGCTAGATGTCATGAAGCGTGTCCCGCAAAAGTGGTCACCGGTTTTGCGAAAAGGACACGCTCAAGCAAACGATACGGCCGCCTCAGCGGCCATTTGGGGCGGACTGCCGCGGGCCAGACCAAGTGTGAAAGAGCGCAGAACCCGAGTCAATTGAAATGGGGCCCAAGCGGGCCGAAACATGCTAGAGTTCAGACGATTGATGATGCTCACGAGCAGCGAACATGAATGAAACAAACGGCACGCGCGGCTTCATCGCGGTCGACAAGATGGGCGGCAAGGTCCTGTTCCTCAATCCCACGACCTATGCGACCGAGGTCGTGCTCGAGGGGTTTCCGCGCACCGTGCACGAGTTATTGGTGATCCCGGAAACCGGCCTCGCCTATGTGCCGATCTTCGGCGACGGCATTCACGGCCGCAATCCCAATCCGGGACATCTCCTCTGCATCTTCGATCTCATCAACCGCAAGCACGTGGGAGACATCGACTTGCGGCCCTACATTGCGCCACACACCCTGCGGCTCGGCCCTGACGGACTGATCTACATCACCTGCGAGAACAGCGCCGTAGTGGCGGTTATCGATCGGCGCACGCACACGGTGATCGACGTGATCGATTCGGGATCAACAAACGGCCACCGGCTGGTCATCGCGCCGGATGGCCGCCGCCTTTACACGGAGAACGAGGAGGACGGCACGGTCTCAGTCATCGACCTGCCGAACAGAAAACTGCTGGGCAAGATCAAGACCCCGCGCGCGCTCGCTGGAATTGCTTTGTCGGCCGACGGCCGCACCGTCGTTGCCGTCGATGATGAGGAACCAACGCTGTTCCTGATCGACACGGCAAGCGAAAGCATCGCCGGCACGGTGCGGCTCGAAGGCGTTCCCGAGGCCGCGCAGATCGCGCGCTACAGCCCGGACAATAGCCTGATCGGTGTGACCAGCCTGAAAAGCGGCACCGTGAGCCTGATCGACCCCGCGTTCCGCGAGCAGACCGCCATCAAGGTCGGCAGGCAGCCCATGGACATGGCGTTCCATGGCGACGAGTTGTTTGTTGCCTGCCAGGGCGACGGCTCGGTGCACGTGATCGACATTCCGCAGCGTCGCCACAAGACGAGCTTTGCGGCCGGCACGGGCTGCGAGTCGCTCGCGTTTTTCTGATTAGTTGGGCCCTACCAAGCCCACATCCGTTGCAGCACGCCGTCGCGCCGTACAAAGTGATGCATCAGGGCGGCGCCAATGTGAGCACACAGCAGCAGCGCGATCAGGTAGCCGACGAATTCGTGCACCTCAAACACCTGGTCCGAGAAGGCGCGGTCCTCCGGCCAGATCGGCGGCAATTCGAACAGCCACCAGACATCGATCGGCGCGCGGAACGCTGATGTGCCGAGCCAGCCGATCAGCGGCTGGACGATGAGCAGTGCATAAAACGCAATATGCACGGCGTGCGCCGCGTAGGCCTGCAGCGGCGGGATGTCGCCCGGCAGGGGCGGCGGCTTGTGGGTGAGGCGCCAGACGAGCCGCAGCAAAATAACCGGAATGAGCGTGACGCCGAGCGAGCGGTGAAAATCGAACAGGACATTCTGCAGCGGGCCTGCTCCAACATTGACCATGGCAATGCCGGCCGGGATCGCGGCGATCACCAGCACTGCGGTGAGCCAATGCAGGATGCGGGCGGTGCGGGTATAGCCAAGCTCAGCCGCGACCATGCTTAGAGCTCCTGCCGGGACGGACGTCTCGTACTGCCTATTAATGATACATTCATGGCAGTGAATATTCCGGCCGGGAACGGGGTATGTTTACGAGAGTTGACATCATGTCGTTACCGGCCCGGAGCAGGCGTATTGCCATGGATGATATGGTTGACACGCCCGCTCGCGTCATCGACGTCACCGACCCGTGGCTGCCGGTGCCGCACCGGTTTCGGCACGCAAACGAGCCGTTGCCGCGCACCTGGGACGCCCTCTATGGGCCGCTGCGCAGAGGGTGCGTCGATGACCTGATGGTCGTCGCCCAGCTGGGCCAATCGATCGACGGACGCATCACCACCAACGGCCATCAGCCGACCTATATCAACGGCGCGGCCGGGCTTGACCATCTGCATCGCCTGCGGGCGCTGGTCGACGCCGTCGTGGTCGGGGTCGGCACCGCGGTGAGCGATGATCCGCAACTCACGGTGCGCCGTGTCGCCGGGCCCAACCCGGCACGGGTCGTGATTGATCCGCGCGGACGGCTCGGCGCGGCGGCGCGGCTGCTGCGGCCGGATGGCGCGCGGCGCATCATCGTCACGGGAGATGGCTGCAGGGCGGCGTTTGCCGATGGCGTCGAGGTTATGCACATGGCCCTGACGGCCGGCATGGCCGCGCCGTCGGCGATTCTCGCCGGGCTGCGCCAGAAGGGCTTTCGCCGCATCCTGATCGAGGGCGGCGCGCGCACGATCTCGGAATTTCTCGCGGCCGGATGCCTCGACCGCTTGCACGTGATGGTCGCACCCATGCTGGTCGGCGCCGGCCAGCCCAGCCTCTGCCTGCCGCCGGGCCTGAGCGCCGACGGCGCGCTGCGGCCGCCAGTGAAGGCGCACGTGCTCGACGGTGAAGTTTTGTTTGATATCGATCTCTCAGCACGGCGCCTCCCTCTGTAGGTTGCTCAACACCTGCTCGAAAACCTGAGCCGTGTCATCCCACGTCGGCAGATTTTGCGCAGCCGCGTGCACCGTCATGGCGTAGCGTTCGCGCAGCGCCGCGTCGCCGATGAGCCGCCGCAACGCATGCGTCAGTGCAACCGAATCTCCGGGCGCGACTAACAAACCGGTGTCAGGGGCGACGAGCCGCGGCGCCGCCCCAGTGCGCGTCGCGATCACCGGCAGGCCGTAGGCGATCGCATCGGCGAGTGCCATGCCGTAACCCTCGAACCAGGAGGATTGGACGAATAGGTCGTCGTCCTGATGCAAGGCATCCAATTGCGCAGAACTGATTGTACCTGTGCATGTGATTCGTTGTGCGAGCCCCAATTTGTTGATGAGCCGATCAAGCTCCGCCGCAGCCCCAGGGCTGCGCGTGCGATCACCAACAATTGTGAGACGCCAGTCGAGATCGCCCAACTCGGCGAGCGCGTGCACCAGCAGATCATAACCCTTGCGCGGCACGACGGCGCCGACGGCCAGAACCCGCACCGGGCCCTCCCGGCGCACCCGCGGCCGCGACATGCGGCGCGTGCCAGGCAATGCGACGCTGATGCGCGCCGGCAGGACCGCATAGTCAGCGGCGAGCACCGCTGCAGTCGAGTGGTCGGTGGTGATGACGTGAGGGGTCGCGGCGAGAGCTTGTGTTTCCGATACGCGCAGCACGTTCGCCGCCTCGACCGAGAGCCCCGTTTCCAATGCCAGCGGATGATGCACGAGCGCGATCAAACAATGGCTGCGCGAGGCGGCTCGCGCTTCGTCCGGCAGGACCCCGAGCGCCAGGCCATCGACCACGACGGGAACATCCGCCGGAGCGTTGAGCAAACATTGGAGCGCGTGCGCGCGCTGATCTGCGTCAACACGTGGAAACGCGTCACCTAGATCGAGCAAATCGACCTCCCAGCCGCGCGCCCGCAGCGCCGCAATGACTTCGCGCGCATAGCCGTAGCCGCCGGTCGGGGTCGCGAGATCGCCCGGAATCGCGAACGTGATCTTGCGTTGATGCCTGGACGCCATGCGGAGCTAACGCAGCGGCGCCTCATAGGAGGCGCGCGCAACGTGGGACTCCGAGAGCGTGACCCGCACAGCCGCAAGCTCGCCCGGCGCGCGACCCAGCGTGCCGGCGCGCGCCGCCTCGGCCAGGTGGTCACAGATATATTTGGCGAGAAATTCGGTGGTGGTGTTGCGGCCGGCGAACTCCGGCAGATCATCAAGGTTGCGATAGTTGAGCGGCCCGAGCACCGACTTGAGCACCTCGTGGGCGCGGCCGATATCGACGACGATGCCGTTGGCATCAAGTTCGTTGGCCATGAATGCGGCATCGACCACGAAGGTCGCGCCGTGCAGCGCCTGGGCCGGACCAAACACCTCGCCCTTGAACGAATGGGCGATCATGATGTGGTCGCGGACTTCCACGGTGAACATGTCTAACTCGTCGCAGGTGGATAGTTGATGCGCTGGCATAGCACGCCGCTGCCGGGGCTCAGAATGCGTGGCAGCCGCGCCGGCAGATCCGCGAACCGCACCGGTGGCGCCAGCAGCACTTCCAGGCGCACGTCGGTGAGCAAGTTGAGAGCCGCCGCCATGCGGCGCGCCGGGCTCCAGCGCGGCCGGTGCGAGGGGGCGACCTTGCCGACCTGGCTCGCGATGATGGAGAGGCGCCGGCTGTGAAACGCGCCGCCAAGCGCGAGCGGAACCTCGCCCTCCCCGTACCAGCTGAGCTCGGTGACCTTGGCCTCGTCGCCGGCAAGCTCAAGGGCGGTGGCAAGGCCGCTGGGCGCGCCGCTCGCATGAAACACGAGGTCGCAATCCGTGGGTGCAGCATTTGGCGCGGCGAATTTGACCCCCAACGCACGCGCCAACGGGGCTCGCGTGGGGTCGATGTCGATCAGGGTGACCTCACTGCCCGCGAGCCGCCCACACAGGTAGGCGACGAGCGCACCCACCACACCGGCTCCGACCACGGCGATGCGGTCAGCCGGGCCCGGCGCACCGTCCCAGACCGCGTTGAGCGCGGTCTCCATGTTGGCAGCGAGCACCGCGCGCCAGGGCGGCACGC
>JAFAXD010000236.1 GCA_019241285.1 Xanthobacteraceae bacterium
CGGACCGTTCTTATTACCAACCTGACCAGCAATCCCCGCACCTGAATTGAGAGTATCCGGCCTCGCGGTTTGTCCCACGCTGCTGTTGGGGCTTTTCGGCGACACATCGATGGCGCGAATTTCCTCTGGCGTGATCGTCATGACCACCCTGGCGCCGTTGGCATCCGTGGCGCGAACCACATAGGCCGATTCAAGAAACTCGATGTTATCGAAGCCGGCCTGCTGAAGAGTGCGCCGAACCTCATCTTGAGAAACCGCTCTTTGCGGCCGCCCAGGTTGCGAACCGTTTTGTGAATTTGACAGCTCGTCATTCGGATTGGCTGGGGTGGGTGGCTGCTGAGCGAGGGCGGCCGACGCCGTGATCGTGAGCGCTGCGGCGGCAATGAACGAAGTGCGCCTCTGCATGATGTCTTCCTTCCAAGTTTTGCGAACCAGATTGCGGCTTCGTGAATCGAATGGCTGGTTCGCAAGATCGTTCCAGCATTCTTAGCAGCGATTGAAAGAATGTGGTGCGCTGCCCGGGCCGGACAGGGCGAAGGATGTTTGACCCTCATTCGCTGGAAGGGGCTTGCGTCGAAAAAGAGTCCGGTGAGCCGCTCGATGCCGCCGCGCGTCACGATCTGCTCGAGATTCTCGAAGAACGCCACGGCCCCCGATCGACGATCATCACCAGCCAATCCCCGTCGACAAACAGCACGAGCTGATCGGCGATCCCACTTACGCTCACGCCATCCTGGCTTCCAAATTCTTTGCGGTGCTTACTTAGTGCTTACCCAAGGGTTGCGCTCGGGATAGCTAATCGAGCTAAATCTTTGATTTCATTGGCGCGCCCGAGAAGATTCGAACTTCTGACCTTTGCCTTCGGAGGGCAACGCTCTATCCAGCTGAGCTACGGGCGCTTGGGCCGATGAGATAGCGCAATGCCGCCGTGACGGCAAACGCGGAGCGGGGCCGGCAAAGTACCTAGGGCGCGTCTTTGACCGGCAGGAGCGCATTCATGACCACGGCGGGCAGCTCGGCGTCCGGAAACGGTGCATTGAGCCGCAGCCGTGTGGGAGCGAGCCCGCCCGATCCCTCCGCCTCTTTGGCGAGCTCCGCATAGTGGTTGGACAGCCGTACCATCGCGGCCTTGGCCAGCGGGTCCTTCATGCGCGAGGCCTGGATGCGCTTAGTCAGCGCGAGATCGCGCCAATACTCGGCAGTGGAGGCCATCGAGGTTCTCCGCGGCGGTGTGCGAGACGGGCCGCCCTTGCAACCGGGTCTTTGGCGGAATGTTCCACGCCTGGCGCGCTCTTGGCAACCGTTTCCCGCGACGGCGCGTTGGCCGAGGACTGCGCCCGACTGGCAAGTCCCGAGGCAGAAGCCTATTTGCATTCGGATTGCGACCAAGCTTTTTGAACCGC
Source organism: Xanthobacteraceae bacterium (assembly GCA_019241285.1). Lineage (GTDB taxonomy): Bacteria > Pseudomonadota > Alphaproteobacteria > Rhizobiales > Xanthobacteraceae > JAFAXD01. The sequence continues at coordinate 1,404 of JAFAXD010000236.1, forward strand.
CCCGACGGGCGTGAGGCGCCATGTATCAAAGTCAGCTGCAATACCTGCCGCTCACGCCGCCGTTCTTTCTCATTCTGGTCGGCCTGTTCGTCGTCCTGCTCATTCTGCTGCAGCTGGGCGCGCTTAATTATGCGTTCATGCGCCTGGGGCTGCGCCCCGGCGCCGCTCTGCTGCTTCTGTTCGCATGCCTGGTCGGCAGCTACTTCAACATTCCGCTCGCCTACCTGCCCGGGCAGCAAGTCGTGAGCCCGCAGGAAGTCAATTTCTTCGGCATGCGCTACGTCGTTCCCTATGTGGAGCAGTGGCCGGGGACCTTGCTCGCCGTCAATGTCGGCGGCGCGGTGATCCCGACCTGCATGTCAATCTATCTGCTCGCGCGCAATCAGCTCTGGGTGCCGGCCCTTATCGCGACGGCTATCGTTGCCGCTGTTTGCTATTGGCTGTCCCATCCGGTCCCCGGGCTCGGCATCGCCGAGCCGGTGTTCGTGCCGGCGCTGGCAACGTCGGTCGTGGCGCTGATCCTCTCGCGCGAGCACGCGGCCGCGCTCGCCTATATCGGCGGCAGCCTCGGCACGCTGATCGGGGCTGATCTACTCAACCTCGGCGCCATCCGGGGGCTGGGCGCGCCGGTCGCTTCGATCGGCGGCGCGGGCACGTTCGACGGCATTTTCCTGATCGGGATCGTGGCGGTGCTGCTGGCGAGCTTGTGGCAGCCGTTCCGCAAAGCCTGATAAGCGCTCACCCGGCGTTGTCGTTGAACCACGCCTCGGTCCAAGGCTGGCGCTTGACGGGGTTGAATTCCGTGAAGGTGAAGGTTGCCAGTCCCTCACGCGTATACGGCTCTTCCTCGAACATTGTCCTGAGCGCATCGGCCGATTCGGCGCGGGCGACCAGATAGCCGCCGGTGGGCGGCTCCTTCGGTCCCGAGCAGAGGAACAGCCCGAGGTCATATCCCTTCTGCAGCCAGGCGCGATGCCGCGCATAAGCGGCACGGACCGTTTCGATCGGCACACAATACGTCGCCTCGACCACGAAATGCTTCATGACGCAAACCCTCCACTTCTTCCGATGCTCAACATGTAACCGACCGGTTCGTAACTGGACGGATACGAACCGGTCGGTTACATGTCAAGCGGAACCTGGAGGCGAAGGCCATGGCGAGAGCGGCGGCAAGATCAACCGAGAGGCAACCAGAACCGCACCTGGCCAAGGACAAGGTCTTCACCGTGGCGGCCGACCTGTTCTACCGCAAAGGCATTCACAGCGTCGGCGTCGAGGAGATCGTGCGCGAGGCCGGCGTCGCCAAGATCAGCCTTTATCGGAGCTTTGCCTCCAAGGACGACCTCGTTGTCGCCTATCTGGAGGACCGCAGCCGCACGTTCCTGCGCCAGTGGGATGAGGCATTCGACCGGTATCGCGACAATCCGCGGGCGCAGCTGCGCGCGATCATGACCTATATCGCCGAGCGAACCACCAAGGAGGGTTACCGCGGCTGCCCCTTCATCAATTTCTGCGCCGAGTTTCCGGACGCATCGCATCCCGGGCGCCGCGCGGCGCAAGCGACCAAACGCGCGCTGCACGAACGCTTTCTGCGCCTCGCTGAAGCTTTGCAAGTGGCGCAGCCGAAGCAACTGGCCGACAGCTTTCTGCTCCTGGTAGAGGGGGCCTACGCGATCAGTCAAACACTCGGTGGCGGGCGCAATGGCGTGGGACGTTCCCTCGCGTGGGCGAGTGAAGCGCTGGTCGACGCGCAAACAAATAAAGCGCGATGCAAGCCGCCAAAGCGCGGTCGTTGAAGGCCTGCGACCTGCGCCGCAGGCACGCTGCGCCCGCGCCTCAGCTCATCAGCGCACGCGCCTTGTAGAGAAAATCATCGCTCCCGTGGCGTTGCTCCACGAAATCCGCCGGAAAGCTGACCGGAGTGTCCAAAATCTCGCTCTGGATATCGCCGAACACGAGCGTGCGATGCGCAATCCGCCATTGTCCGCCGCGTGCCTCAAAGCGGTCTACGTAGCGCGCGGTTGCGATTTTGCGCACGCCGGCCGTCGCGGGCGGCACGTCGGGCGCGCCGGGGCCGAAGCGCTGGAATACCAGGCAATAGGTTTCGACCAGTGCCCGGTCGCGCGCCGTGAACTCGATCAGCATGTTCGAGATCACATGCATGGAGTGCTGCTGGTGCTCATGGTGCTGCGCCACGACTTCCAGAAACTTGTCGGCGCGGCCGTTGAAGAAGCCGTGCTCGTCGATGGCGTCGTCGTGGTAGGTCGACAGGGCCAGCGCCCAATCCTTGCGGTCGATCCCGCGGATAAAGCGTTTCAGCGTATCGGCAATCTCGGTGCGTGCCTCGAGCTCGTCGAGAAAACTGTCAAAGAACGGGCTCGCCATGTTTACATCCCTCAATCTAACTGCCGTCCTGTGTCATTGCGAGCGAAGCGAAGCAATCCAGTAGGGAAGCCCGGTGCGCGCAATCAAATTTAGGCCGTCGGGCTGGATTGCTTCGTCGCATTCGCTCCTCGCAATGACGAGTCTGAGCCGTCCGGTTGTTCCCGTTCACGTGGACGAGGTCGCCGGATCAGAAATCAACGCCGCGCGGCTTCGCGCTGGTCCGGGGCTGCCCAATGTCATCCCGCGGCAAGGTCAGCAATACATCCACGAACGACGGCGCCTGCGCCCGCTCGAGGCGCCGCAGCCGCTCGTACTCGGTGACGTCAAGCATGACGACGGCCGGCGCGCCGTTCTGGCTGATGGTCTGGGGCCTGCTGCGCGCCGCTTCGACGACCTCGTTGAACCGTTTCTCCGCCGCTTCCAGCGACCACGTATGTGCAAGCAATTCCTTCTCCTGACGTCCTGTTGAGCTTGAACTCTATCTGCTCGCCACGGCCGGGCGGCGAGCAGCCCGCTCCGGAAATGCTGCGGCAAGCGCCGTGCGGTTTGCTTCGATGACGCCACGCTCGGTGATCAGCGCCGTGACGAGCCGTGCCGGTGTCACGTCGAACCCGTAGTTGGCGGCGCGCGATTCCTTCGGCGTCAGCCGCACGGTGACGATCTGATCGTCGGTCGTGGCGCCGGTTATGTGCGTCACTTCGTCGGCGCCGCGCTCCTCGATCGGGATTTCGGCAAGTCCGTCGCCGAGCGCAAAGTCGATCGTCGGCGAGGGAAGCCCGATATAGAACGGCACGCCGTTGTCCTGCGCGGCCAGCGCCTTAAGATAGGTGCCGATCTTGTTGGCAACGTCGCCCTGCGCGGTGACGCGGTCGGCGCCGACGATGCAAAGATCAACCTGCCCATGCTGCATCAGGTGCCCGCCGGCATTGTCGGCAATCACCGTATGCGGCACGCCATGATGCAGTAGCTCCCAGGCCGTGAGCGCGGCGCCCTGATTACGCGGGCGCGTCTCGTCGACGAACACATGCATGGCGATGCCTTTGTCATGCGCCGCATAGACCGGGGCGAGCGCCGTGCCGCCGTCGACGGTCGCCAGCCAGCCGGCATTGCAGTGGGTGAGCACGTTGACGGGCTCACCGGGCCGCTTGCGGATCGCCACCGCTTCGATCAGGCCGAGACCATGCCGGCCGATCCCCTGGTTGATGCCGACGTCTTCTTCGCAGATTTCCGCGGCGCGCGTGTAGGCCGCCGCCACCCGCTCGGCGCGCGGCCGGTTACGCACTGCGGCGGCCATCTCGTCCAGCGCCCATTTCAGATTGATCGCGGTCGGCCGCGTCGCGGCCAACGCCACGCATGCGTGCTCCAGGTTCGCATCGGAGGCGTCCTCGCGCAGCGCCAGCGCGACCCCATAGGCTGCGGCGGCGCCGATCAGCGGCGCGCCCCGCACCTGCATCGATTTGATCGCGTGCGCTGCGTCGGCGAGCGATTGCAATTTGCGCGTCTCGAACCGATGCGGCAGCTTGGTCTGGTCGATGATGCCGACAGTGCCGTCGGCCTCGACCCAGATCGTGCGCATCGGCTTGCCATCGACCTTCATGGGGGCGCCTTGTAGGATGCTTCGCGCGCAGACGGAACCCCGCGCTTTATCCGCAATCCAGCCCTGCAAAACTCCATGACCATCGATTACGCTGCCGAATACAACAACCGCGCCCGCATCCCGGATGGGGACGAAATCCTGGGACGCATTCTCCGCGGCTCCATCGCTTATCGCCAGCGGGCGCTCGCGCGCCAGCCCGAGGATATCAACCTGCGCTACGGCGCGACGGAACGCCAGGTCATCGATCTGTTTCGCGCCGAGACGGCGGATGCGCCGGTCGCCATGTTCATCCATGGCGGGTTCTGGCGCTCGCTCGATCCAACCCACTTCAGCCAGGTGGCGGCCGGGCTCAACGCGCGCGGCGTGCACGTCGCGCTCGCCGGCTATGATCTCTGCCCGCAAGTGTCGATCGGCGACATCGTCGAACAGATGCGCGCGGCCTCTCTTTATCTCTGGCGCCGATTTGCAAAACGCCTGCTCGTGTTCGGCCATTCGGCGGGGGGGCACCTGGCGGCGGCCATGTTCGCGACCGAGTGGCAGAAGCTCGGCGCACCGGCTGACCTCGTTCCGGTGGCGACTGGGATCTCCGGCGTCTACGAGCTTGCGCCGCTCATCCAGACGCCGATGAACGAGGACTTTCGCCTCGACGAGCCGACGGCGGTGCGGCTGTCGCCGCTTTTTTGGACGCCACCAGTGGGCCGGCCGTTCGACGTGATCGTGGGGGCGCTCGAATCAAACGAATTCCTGCGCCAGAGCCGGACCATGGCAGAGCGTTGGGGTAAGGCGGGCGTGCTCACGCGCTATGACGCCCCCGCCGGCGCCAACCATTTCAACGTGATCGAGCCGCTGGCCGACCCGGCAAGCCCAATAGTCGCGCGCCTGGCGGAACTGGTCGACAAGGCCAGGTAAGCGGGGGATCCCGCTTGCCGAGATTAAGAATAAAAGTTATTTTTATGGTATTTTGATTTTCTAAGCTGCACTCGACTTGACCAGAATTTGCGAGGGGTGACATCTATGGAGCGCACCGACACCAGAACGACTTCTATGAGAGAAGAAACGACATCTATGAGAGAAAAGGACATCTATGCGTGCGGCCATCCGAGAAGAAACGACATCTATGAGAGAAAGGACATCTATGCGTGCGGCCATCCTTCGAGACGCGTGACCTGCGGTCACGCTCCTCAGGATGAGGGCTGCAGTTGTTGCTCTTTCTTCGATTCAGCAAACTCAGACCTCATCCTGAGGAGCTTGGTCCCGCCAGGGACCAAGCGTCTCGAAGGATGGCCGCACACAGTCACCTATGCAATCCATGGGCAACCGAGAGGAAAATCCCTCTACATTTCAACGCCATCATCATAGATGACAACTACTCGCTCTTGTCTCGTGATCTCACGCACCGCGACACATAGTTCAAAGTGTCATCTATGACGAAAAGGTCATCTATGAGAGGAATCGATCAAAACCAGTAGCGCCAGGCGAACACGACGGTCAGCAGCGCGCCGACCACGACGACAACAACCCGCATCAAGGCGTGCGGCGCCACCTGGGCAAGCCGCGCGCCGATAACGGCCCCGATCAGCGCGCCGGCCATCATCACCAGGGTCGGCGGCCACAGGACGCCGCCCTGCAGGATGAAGACGCCGGCGGCCGTGAGGCTGTTGAGGCTCGTCACCAGATTCTTGGTGACGTTGGTGGCGCGGTAATCGCCCGGTGAGCCGATTGAGAGCACGCCGAGCAGCAGCACGCCGACGCCGGCGCCGAAATAGCCGCCGTAGAACGAGACCGGCAGGATGACCCCGATGCTGTGGCTCCACCGATGCGGGCTCTTGTCGCGATCGCCGGCGCGCGCGCGCACGAACGCGCTGATGCGCCCCGCGAACGCAAACAACACGGTGGCAAAGCCGAGCAGGATCGGGACCAGCACCTCGAATGTGTGCTCGGGCGTGACCAACAACACGACCGCGCCGACGAGCGCCCCCAAAAGCGACGCGATCACCAGCGCCACGAACGAGCGATTGACCGGCGGCAGCTGGGTGCGGTCATAGATCGCCGCCAGCAGGTTGCCGGGCGAAAGCGCGACCAGGTTGCACATGGTCGCGACTACTGGCGGAATGCCGATGGCGAGCAGCACCGGATAAGTCACGAGCGCCGCGCCGCCGACCAGGGACGAAATCGCCCCGCCGGCAATGCCGGAGAGAATGAGGAGGAGGGCGTGGGAGAGGGTCATGCAACAGGCTTCACCACAAACTCAGAGGTCGTCATCGCCGGGCTTGTCCCGGCGATCTCGATCAGGAGGGCACGGCCGTGGCTCCCTAAGCGAGATGGCCGGGACGAGCCCGGCCATGACGACTCCAAAGATCGTGGCTCACGATCAGAAAAACGCTTGAAGACCGGTCTGGGCGCGGCCGAGGATCAGCGCGTCGATGTCGTGCGTGCCCTCGTAAGTGTTGACGGTCTCGAGGTTCGCCATCACCCGCATCACGTGGAATTCTTCGGAGATGCCGTTGCCGCCGTGCATGTCCCGCGCCACGCGTGCGATCTCCAGTGCCTTGCCGCAGTTGTTGCGCTTGAGCATGGAGACGGCGGGCGGTGCGGCGGTGCCGGCCTCCATCATGCGGCCGAGCCGTAGCGCGCCGGCGATCCCGAGGGCGATTTCGGTCTGCATGTCGGCGAGCTTTTTCTGCACCAGCTGATTTGCAGCAAGCGGCCGCCCAAACTGCTTGCGATCGAGCACGTATTGACGTGCGCGATGCCAGCAGAATTCGGCGGCGCCCATGGCGCCCCAGGCGATGCCGTAGCGCGCGTTGTTGAGACAGCCGAACGGGCCGGCGAGGCCCTTCACGTTGGGAAGGAGATTCTCTTCAGGAATAACTGCATCCTGCAGCACGATCTCGCCGGTCACCGACACCCGCATAGACAGCTTGCCGGTGATCTTCGGCGTCGAAAAACCTTTGGTGTCGCGCTCGACGATGAAACCGCGGATCGAGTCTTCAAGCTTCGCCCACACCACCGCGAGATCGGCAATCGGCGAGTTCGTGATCCACATCTTGGCGCCGTTGAGACGGAACCCGCCCGGCACCTTCTCGGCGCGCGTCACCATCGAGCCCGGGTCGGAGCCGTGGTCCGGCTCGGTCAAGCCGAAGCAGCCGACCAACTCGCCGCTCGCAAGCTTGGGCAGATACTTACGCCGCTGCGCCTCTGTCCCGTAGGCATAGATCGGATGCATCACCAGGGACGACTGGACCGACGCAGCCGAGCGATAGCCGGAGTCAACGCGCTCGATCTCGCGCGCGATCAAGCCATAGGCGACATAGCCGAGCCCGGCGCCGCCATATTCCTCCGGAATGGTCGGGCCGAGCAGACCGAGTGCGCCCATCTCGGCGAGGGTCTTGCGATCGAACTTCTCCTCGCGATATGCCTCGATTACGCCGGGAAACAGTTTGTCCTGCATGAACCCGCGCGCTGAGTCGCGCACCATGCGCTCTTCCGACGTGAGTTCGCCTTCGAGATCGAGCGGGTCCTCCCAGTTGAAACTGGCAGGCTTGGCGGCGGCGGCACTTGGGCGCTTCTCGGCCAATTGGCTCATCGATGCTCTCCGGGCATGGGGGCGATGTCGGTCATCGCCTGACTATACGCTGGCCGGCTGATAAACTCACGCCCGGTTGCCCGCAAGCATCCGGGACCCAGGGGAGGAATGCAAATGAGGGAGTTCGCGGGCAAAACCGCGTTTATTACCGGTGCGGCAAGCGGCATCGGGCTTGGGCTGGCGCGCACGTTTCTCGATCGCGGCATGAACGTGATGATGGCCGACGTCGAGCAGGCAGCGCTGGACGCCGCCGCGCATGGTTTGTCCAACTATGGCGATCGCGTTGCGCACATTCGCGCCGACGTTTCGATCGGCGAAGAGCTTGCCGAGGCCGCGGCCCGCACCTTCGCAACCTTCGGCAACGTGCACGTCCTTTGCAACAACGCCGGCGTGTCACGTGCCGGTTTGGTCGAGGAGATCGCGCTCGCCGATTGGGAATGGGTGGTCGGCGTCAATCTCTACGGACTGATCCACGGCCTGCGCGCGTTTCTGCCGCACATGAAACAGCACGGCGAGCCCGGCCACATCGTCAATACGTCATCGATGTCGGGGCTGACCCCGAAGGCGCTCGCCGGACCTTACGGCGCAACCAAGTTTGCGATCGTCGGCCTCTCGCACGTGCTGGCGCAGGAGCTTGCCGGCAGCAACATCGGCGTGAGCGTGCTGTGCCCCGGTTGGACGCGCACCAATATGCCGGACAACGGACGCAACCGGCCGGCACGGTTCGGAGGAGCGTATGACTTTCGCACCGACCCGGTGCTCGCCGAACGCAATCGCGAATACGTGGACGGCGCGCGTTCGGGTCTCGACCCGCTCGATCTCGCTGCGCTGGTGATGCGCGCGATCGAAGAAGAGGAATTCTACATCGTCACCCAGCCCAGTCGGCGCGCAGACGTGCAGGCACGCTACGACGAGCTCATGACGGCGTTCGACGCAGTGGCCTGGCGGCTGCCGCGCATTCTCAAGGCAGGATAGGTGAGCATGTTGACGAGTGAGACCATCAGGCATCCGGACGGCCGGACCAGCAAAGTCTTCCGTGCCGGACATGGACCGGCGCTGGTCTGGCTACACGGCCCGCACGGGATCCGCGGCCACGACTCGGTGATTGCCGAGCTTGCCAAGCGCAACAGCGTGATTGCGCCCCTTGCGCCGGGCTTTGCCGATCACACGGAGCTCGATGAGATCCGCGACGTGCATGAGCTCGCGCTGCACTACGACGATGTACTCGACGCACTTGGGCTCGACGGGGTGACCCTGGTCGGACATTCGTTCGGCGCGATGGTGGCGGCCGAGGTCGCGGCACACTTTCCGCGCCGGGTTGCGCGCCTGGTGCTGATCTCGCCCATTGGGCTGTGGCTCGATGCGCATCCGCTGCCCGACATGTTCGCGGTGCCGTACATGAATATCGATTCGGTGCTGTGGAAATCGGGGAAACGCATCCCCGAAATGGCCGACCCGGCAGACGAGCCGAACGCGCCGGTCGAGCGGCAAGTAGCGATCGCCCAGGCGCTCACCACCGTTGCGAAATTCGTCTGGCCGCTCCCAGACCGCGGGCTCTCCCGGAGGCTGCCGCGGATCAAGGCCCGGACCCTGGTCATTGCCGGAGCCGAAGATCGTTTTGTCACAGCGCCTTACGTCGAGGCATTCGGCCGTCACATCGCTGGGGCACGCACCGCCATCGTGCCCGATGCCGCTCACATGGTCCCCTATGAGCAACCCGCGGCCGTGTTGCGCATTGTGGATGAGTGGGTCAACGCCAAGGAAAAGGCGGCTTGATAGGTAATCTCATCCGAATGTGACGCGCGGCACACGCTTTCGCGCGCGTCTGTGCTCCCTATATGAGCGCGGTCGCGGTGGGTGCATGTCCGCATTGCGTTGCACAATTCTCTTGCTGCAACGCAGCATAAGTGCCATACTGCCTCCGATTTGAGGACATGAGACATGAGCGGTGCCTGGAAGACCAAATACGGCAAACGGCGCGTGAAGAACGAGCCTCCGACCCTGGAGGATGCGATCTTTGCGGCCAGAGGTCTGACCGACGACTTCCAGCAGCAGGTCGAAGTCGCCGCATCCCTGATGGGCAAGCCGGAGGACGAGGTCCGCGCAGCCATGCTCAAGTCCGGCCAAGCGAAAAAGCAACTCACCCTGGTACAACCGACCACCGGGCGGTCGCAGCGTACGGTTGTGGTGGAGCGGATTACGACCCGTCGGTCGTTGGACAAGCGCCGCTTCGGCTCCTGAAGCCCGATCCGTTTGAGCCCGCCGAGTGCGGGCTCCTACCTACTTTTTCGGCAGAGAACCGGTCGTCGGCGAGCCTGCGCCCTGCGCCGCCTTATAGGCCGAGACCGAGCCCTTCGGCTTTTCTGATTTCGGCTTCTTCTTTTCCTTGTTGCTGCGCACCTGACCTTTGGCCATTGCGGTGTCTCCTCTGCTGACAGGCGATGCGAGCCGCATGGTATTGCTGTTGGCCGGCTGGTCGCAATAGTTCGGCGAGCTATTTGATGGCCTGCGGATTGATCGGTGAACCCGTGGCGCCGGTAATGACTAGCGGCGGACCACAGAAGAAGAACTCGTAGACCTTGTCGGCCGCGCAATCCGCAGCCAGGTCCTTCAGGTAGAACATCTCGCCCATAGTCAGGCCCATCGCCGGGATCACGACCCAGTGCCAGGGCTGGTTCGCCTCCTTGGTCTCGTTCGGCCGCACCTCGACGCCCCAGGTATCGCTGCAGATCGCCGCGATTTCCTTGTCCTGGCACCAGTAGCAGTTCTCGAACTTCACGCCCGGCGCATCACCGCCCGCATAGCCGCCCCACTTGCCTTCTTTCAGGCAGCGCTCCATTTGGCCAGTGCGCAGGATCACGAAGTCGGCGCGGCCGATCGTGACATTCTGGGCGCGCGCGCAGGCGTCGAGATCGTCATTGGAAATGCCGTAACCGTCGGGCAGATATTCCATTTGTTTGAAGCGCGCGATGTCGAGCAGCACGCCGCGGCCGACCATCTTGTTTCTGGAATGCTCAATCCCCAATTTGCCGAGCCCGTTACTGTCGACCAGCCGCGCGTCATGGCCATTGTACATCTTCTCCTCATAGAAGATGTGGCCGAGCGAATCCCAGTGCGTCGCGCATTGCACCGGCATGTTGATGGAGTCATCGGCGTAACGCACATTCGGCACCACGTCCTGCCGTCCGGCGACCGCATCGGTGCCGGTCGCCAGCATGGTATGGATCGGGTTCCAGCGCCCGCCAAACAGACCGGTCTGCGGCCCATTGCGATCGAGCGGAATGCCGAGCGCGAACACCTGGCCGCGCCGGATCAACCCGGCGGCGCGCACGATATCCTCCGGCCGGATGTGGTTGAGCGTGCCGACCTGATCATCGGCGCCCCAGCGACCCCAGTTCTTGAGCTTGCCGGTCGCCTCGGCGATCGCCTGCTTGCCGACGGTGATGTTCATGAGTGTCTCCAGGTGTTTCCTAGATCTTGTTGAGCGCGCGCAGCACCACATCGGGTGTCATGGGAATTTCGGTGATCGGCGTGGCGCCGAGCGGGCGCAGCGCATCGTTGACAGCATTCATGATGCCACCGGACGCGCCCGCGGTGCCGGCCTCACCGGCGCCCTTGGCGCCGAGCTCGGAATCTGCGGTTGGCGTGACCACGTGGCCGACCTCGATGTCCGGCATTTCCGGCGCCATCGGCACCAGGTAATCCGCCATGGTGCCGTTGAGCAGTTGACCGCGCTCATCGTAGACGCAGTGTTCAAACAACGCGGCGCCGATTCCCTGCACGATGCCGCCGCGGATCTGTTCGTCGACCAGCTGCGGGTTGATCACCGTGCCGCAATCCTCGACGCACCAGTGCTTCAACAACTTGATGAAGCCGGTGTCGGTATCGACCTCGAGATAGCTCGCCTGGATGCCGTTGGTGAATGCGAAGGGATAACCGCGCGGCACATAGTGGCGCGTCGCCACCATCTCGGCCTGGAAGCCCGGCGGCAGCGTGTCGGGGCGGAAGTAGACAACGCGCGCAACTTCATCGAGGCCGATCCGCTCGCGGCCGTTGTCGGCATCCACGATCACGCCGTTGGAAATGTCGAGCTTCTTCGGATCGGCCTGCAGGATCGATGCGGCAGCCGCGAGCACGTTGGCGCGCAGCGCTTTGCCTGCTTGCCATGCCGCTTCGCCCCCGATACCTGCCGCGCGCGACGCCCAGGTGCCGCCGCCGTACGGTACGTTGTCAGTGTCGCCGGTCAGCACGCGCACGCGCTCGAGCGGAACCCCGAAGGCCGTGGCTACGCACTGTGCGATCACCGCCTCGGTGCCCTGGCCTTGTTCGGTGACGCCAGTCGCGCAGAACAGCGCGCCAGTCGCATCAAGCCGAACGGTCGCCCCGTCCTGCGCGGAAATGCGCGCGCCGCCGATCCCGTAGAACGCCGCCGAGGGATTGGTCACTTCGATGAAGGCCGCAAACCCGATCCCGCGATGAACACCCTGGCCGCGCAGGCGCGCCTGCTCGGCGCGCAGGCCCGCGTAGTTCATCATGCTGTCGATATGGGCGAGACAGGCGTGATGCGACAACGCTTCGAACTTGATGCCTGATGCTCCCGTGGCCGGATAGGCATCGTCGGGAATGAGATTGCGCCGGCGCAGCTCCAGCGGATCGAGCCCGATCTGCGCCGCCGCAAGCTCGACCAGCCCTTCAGTCACCGACGTTGCGATCGGATGACCGACCGCGCGGTACTGGCACATCACGTTCTTGTTCTGGAACACGACGCGCGCCCGCGCCCGGTAGTTCGGGCACGTGTAGGGCCCGCCGACCAGGTTCACGACCTGATTGGCTTCGATGCCGCTGGTGCGGGGATAGACCGAATAGGGTCCAATGCCGGTGAGGTCATCGATCTCGAAGGCCGTGATGGTGCCGTCGCGCGTGACGCCGATCTTCGCCTTCACCCGATGGTCCCGCGCGTGGATATCGGTGACGAAGCTTTCCAGGCGATCAGCAACAAATTTGATCGGGCGGCGGAGGAGCTTGGCCAGCGCAACCGTCGCCATCTCATCGGCATAGGTATGCACCTTGATGCCGAACGAGCCGCCCACGTCCTTGGTCAGCACCCGCACCTGGTGCTCCTCGAGGCCGAGGTGCTTGGCAAACAGGTTCTGCATCATGTGCGGCGCCTGCGTGCCCTGATAGACCGTGAGCCGCTGCTCGCCCGGGTTCCAGTCGGCCACGATCGAGCGCGCCTCGTTGGTCACTCCGGTGTGGCGGCCGAAGCGGAACGTCGTCTCGATAATCGCATCGGCTTGGGCGAATCCCTGATCGGGTGCGCCGGCTTCATGCTTGCGCTCGAACGTGAGATTGTCCTCCAGCTCCGGGTGGATTACTTGCGTTGTCGGATCGAGCGCGGTTTCGGCATCCGTGACTGGTGTCAGCTCCTCGTAGCTGACCTCGACCAGCTCGCAAGCATCTTCGGCGAGCGCACGGGTGCGCGCCACCACGGCGCAGACCGCTTCGCCTTGCCAGCACGCACGCTCGACTGCGATTGGATGTTGCGGCGCCGACTTGATGCCCTTCAGGTGCGTGAGCACGCCGACCCACGGGGTCATGACTTTCGCGAGCTCGGCGCCGGTGACGACCGCGATGACACCGGCTGCCTGCTTGGCCGCCGTGGTCTCGATCTTGCTGATGCGCGCATGCGCGTGCGGTGAGCGCACGAAGGCGACATGCGCCATGCGCGGCAGTGTGATGTCGCTGACATACTGGGCACGTCCTTGGGTCAGGCGCGCAAGGTTGGGCCGTGGCACCGAGCGGCCGATGTAGGAGTTCGGCCGATCAAGAGCAGTTACGATTGGTGCGACGTCCGGCGTTCGTTTCATGGCGTTTGCCCCTGGCGCGCCAAGGCGACCGCTTCCACCGCGTCGACGATCGCCTGATAGCCGGTGCACCGACAGTAATTTCCTGAGAGGTGCTCGCGAATCTGCTCGCGCGACGGCGCGGCACCAGATTGCAGCAACAACTCCTGGGCGGTGAGCAGCATGCCCGGGGTGCAGAAGCCGCATTGCAGCGCGTTGCGTTCGCAGAACGCGGCCTGCAGATCGGCGACGTCGCCGCTGTCGGACAGGCCCTCGATTGTCTCCACACGGTCACCGTCGCACTGCACCGCCAGCATCAGGCAACCGCGCACAATCGTGCCGTCGACGCGCACCGTGCAGGCGCCGCACACGCCGTGCTCGCAGCCAATGTGGCTGCCGGTGAGCTGCAGCTCCTCGCGCAGGAAATCGACCAGGTTCTGTCGCGGCTCGACCTCGGCGTCGACGCGCTCGCCATTGACCGTGAGGGCTACGCGAACGCGATCGGTCATGTGGAAGAATCCAGTTGAGCGGCCACGCGTCGCAGCAGCACGCCGGCCAGGTGGCTCCGGGTGGCGGCGCTTGCGTGCACATCGCTGTGCGGCGACAGATCGTGCTGAAGTGCTGCGACCGCTGCGTCGAGGTTGCCGGATTCGAGGGCCGCTTCGGCCTGGCGGGCGCGGGTTGCGCGGTCGCCAACTCCAAAGAATGCGAGACGGACATCGGCCAGCCCGCCGCCATGGACTGTTCCGGCGGCGGCGAGCCCGACCAGCGCATAGTCGCCATGCCGGCGCGCCAGCTCGGCGAAGCCGAAGCGCGCGGCGGACCCGGGCACCGCGATGCGAATCGCCGTGAGCACGTCGCCGGGCCCGAGCGCCGTTTCGAACAGGCCTTTGAAGAACTCGTCCGCCGCAACGCTGCGCCGACCCGTGCGGCCGGTCACTTCGATCTCGGCTCCGAGCGCCAGGAGACAGGCGGGCAGTTCCGCTGCCGGGTCCGCCAGCGCGATCGACCCGCCGAAGGTACCGCGGTTGCGGATCGCCGGATGCGCAATGTGCGGAATCGCCTGGGTGAGCAGGGGTGCGAGCTGCGCGATCGCAGAACTGCGCTCGGCCTGCGCGTGGCGCACCAGTGCGCCGATTTCGATATGGCCGTTGCGGCGGGATATCTCGCCAAGCTCGCGCAGGCCGTTGATATCGACCAGGAGCGAGGGCGTCGAAAGCCGCATGTTGAGGGCCGGCACAAGGCTCTGGCCTCCGGCCAAAACCCGAGCGTCCGGGGCGCCGTCGAGCAGCGCAATGGCGTGATCGAGCGAACGCGCTTTCGCATAGGCGAATGGCGCCGGTTTCACCTGGAACGCCTCCCGGATTCTATTTTCCGGCGTTGATAGCATTGGGCGATGAGGGCGGCGAGGCCCAGATGGCACTTGAAATACCGCGCCGCGCGGTGTTTCCCTCAGCCGGCGCGCTTGGTCGGGAACGGGCATCCCGCTTTGCCCGCCTGCGCGAAGCTTTGGCAGCGATCAAGCGCGTGGTTTGATGCTTCGGCGGGCGTAGGCAGGTCGATCAGAACATGCAGAAAATGATACTCAACGAGGTGCACGATGCGGCTTGCTAGCTTTACGGCGCGTGGGAGGACCAGTTTCGGGGTCGTCGATGGCGAGGGGGTCATTGACCTGCGGCTGCGCTTTGGGGTGCGCTACGTCACCCTGCTCGATCTGCTGCGCGCGGGCGCCTTGCATGAGGTGAAGCCCGCCATTACCGGGGTGCGCCCGGATTTCCCACTCTCCGAGGTCGAACTGCTGCCGCCGATCCTGGCGCCGGAGAAAATCCTTTGCATCGGCATCAACTACAACCGCGATGCGGAATACAAAGGCCAAAACCTGAAAGAGACCGGCTACCCGAGCATGTTCTATCGCCACCCGGGCTCGCTCGTCGGCCAGAACCATCCGATCATCCTGCCCAAGGAATCCGATCAGCTCGATTATGAAGGTGAGATCGCGCTGGTAATCGGGCGCGAGGGCAAGAAGATTCCGAAGGAGCGCGCACTCGAGTACATCGCCGGTTTGACGCTCTGCAACGAGGGGTGTTTGCGCGACTGGATGCGGCACGGCAAATTCAACGTGACGCAAGGCAAGAACTTCGACGCATCCGGCTCGATCGGCCCGTGGATTGTCACGACCGACGAGCTTGATCCAGCTCGTGACCTGCATCTCACCACCACCGTGAATGGTGAAGTCCGCCAGGACACGACGACGGCGATGATGATGTTGTCGTTTGCGGATCTGATCGCCTACGTGACGCGCTTCATGACGCTGCGGCCCGGCGACATCATCTCGACCGGCACGCCGCTCGGGAGCGGCATGGGGTTCGATCCACCGCGTTGGCTCAAGGCGGGTGACGTGGTCGAGGTGACGGTGCCGGAAATCGGCACCCTGCGGAACGCCGTGGCGGCCGAGACATAGAATTACTGTGACTGGATCCGAGTCGCGCAATGCCTGTGTGATCGGCTGGCCGATCGGTCATTCGCGCTCCCCGCTCATTCATAATTATTGGCTTCGCCAGCATGGCATTGCCGGCGAGTACCGCGCCGAGGCGGTCGCGCCGGAGGCGTTTCCCGAATTCCTGAAATCGCTGCCGGAGCGGCACTACGTGGGTGCCAACGCCACGCTGCCGCACAAGGAAGCGGCGCTACGGCTCTCGCTTCCAGACGACCGGGCGGAGGCCGTCGGCGCCGCCAACACATTGTGGTTTGAGAGTGGCTCGCTGCGCTCGACCAACACCGACGTGGAAGGCTTTCTGGCGAATCTTGATGCGTCCGCCCCTGGGTGGGACCAAACGTCGGATGCAGTGGTTCTTGGCGCCGGCGGGTCGGCGCGGGCCGTTGTGTTTGGACTGCGCGAACGCGGGATCGCGCGCATTCATGTGGTCAATCGGACCGCTGAACGGGCGGTCGCGCTACGCACACGCTTCGGTGAACAAATCCACCCGGCGAGCGCGAGCGAATTGTCGAGCTTGCTGACGAGCGCCGGAGTGCTGGTGAACACCACATCGCTTGGCATGCGTGGTCAACCGCCGCTCGTGATCGATATTGCTCCGCTTCGCAGCGGCGCGGCGGTTTGCGACCTGGTCTACGCACCGCTTCAGACCGAGTTGCTGAAGGCGGCGCGCGCGGCCGGACACCGGACGGCCGATGGCCTTGGCATGTTGCTGCATCAGGCGGTGCGCGGGTTTTCGCTGTGGTTTGGCACCAAGCCCAGTGTCACGCCGGAGCTGCGTACCCTCATTGAGGCCGATCTCGCCAAGACGTGATTTCCTTCTCGCCGCCGTCCTGGCGAAGCTCACTGATCCGCACGGCCAACCGCGGCGCTGCACTCGGCGGAATAATCAATAGGTCGGCGGGTTCATGCAGAGGTGCGCCGCACAAGGAGGACAACATGAGTCGGATTACACGGTGGGCTTTCGGGGCCGCCGCGTTGGGATTGGTGTTTGTGACAACCGCCGCGCTCGCACAGGAGCGGGTGCGGGTCCGCGGTACGATCGAAAACGTCGACGGCAATGTGCTGACCGTGAAGACCCGCGAGGGTCAGGACGTCAAGGTCAAGCTTCCCGACAATGCCCGCGTGCTCGGGCTTGAGAAGGCGTCGATCGACGACATCAAGCAGGGCACCTACGTCGGCGTCTCGGCGATGCCGCAGACCGACGGCAGTCAAAAAGCCCTGCACGTCCACATCTTCCCCGATGCCATGCGCGGCGTGGCCGAGGGCTTTGGTCCCTGGGACGTACGCCCCAACAGCACCATGACCAATGCGACCGTCGACAACATGGTCACCGGTACCGACGGGCGGAACATCACGGTGAAGTACAAGGATGGGGAGAAGAAGATCCTCGTTCCGCCGGACGCCGCCATCGTCAAATACGTTCCCGGCAACAAGGATGCGCTCAAGGCAGGCGCGAAGATCTTCATCGTCGCGGCGGTCAAGCAGCCGGACGGGATGCTGGAAGCTCCCAACGTCTCGGTCGGGCTCAATGGCCTGACGCCGCCGATGTGAGATCATCCGGAATGATGAAAATTTAAGCAGACACCCGCGACGGCACCCGAGCGGTGCCGTCTGCGTGTGAAATTCAGCTGTATTTTCATAGTTATAGCGCTGGCACGCGCGTTGCAAATCGTTGGGCAAAGCTGAACGCCGACGGGGAGCGCGCATGTCCACCTTCGACAATCCGTTCGATCCCCGAAATCGACTCTCGGGATGCTTCTGCGGGCAGCATCGCAGCCAAATCGAGCACGACCGCATGGCGGAGCCGGCGCTGCAACGCGGCCCGGTGGAGAGCGAGGAGAAGCGCTACGAGGGCGTCATCGCTTCTGCGGTCCTGCGGGCGATGTTTCCGAAGGATGTGGGGCGACGGGTGTTCCTCCAATCCTTGGGGGCCTCGGCCGCGCTGGCGGCGATCGCCCACGTCTTCCCGCTGCACACAGTGACCGAGGTGTTCGCCGAAGGCGCTCCGCTGGAAAAACCCGATCTCAAGATCGGCTTCATTCCGATCACGTGCGCGACGCCGATCATCATGGCGCACCCGATTGGCTTCTACAGCAAGCAGGGGCTCAACGTTGAGGTGATCAAGACCGCCGGTTGGGCGGTCATTCGCGACAAGACGCTGAACAAGGAATACGACGCCGCGCATATGCTTTCGCCGATGCCGCTGGCGATCACGCTGGGCGCGGGGTCGACACCCATTCCCTACACGATGCCCGCTGTGGAGAACATCAACGGGCAGGCGATCACGCTGGCGATCAAACACAAGGAGAAGCGCGATCCCAAGCAGTGGAAGGGTTTCAAGTTCGCGGTCCCGTTCGACTACTCGATGCACAACTATCTGCTGCGCTATTACGTGGCCGAGCACGGGCTCGATCCGGACACCGATATTCAGATCCGCGCTGTGCCGCCGCCGGAAATGGTCGCCAACCTGCGCGCCGAGAATATCGACGGTTTTCTTGGCCCCGATCCATTCAACCAGCGCGCCGTTTATGATGGCGTCGGCTTCATTCATCTGCTCTCGAAGGAGCTGTGGGACGGCCATCCATGCTGTGCATTCGCGGCTTCCAAGGAATTCGTTGCCGGCAGCCCCAATACGTATGCCGCCTTGCTGAAGGCGATCATCAACGCTACGGCCTATGCGGCGAAACCGGAAAACCGCAAGGAGATCGCGGCGGCCATCGCGCCGGCGAACTATTTGAACCAGCCGCAAATCGTACTCGAGCAGATACTCACGGGGACCTACGCCGATGGGCTCGGCAACATCAAGACAGACCCCAAGCGAATTGATTTCGATCCGTTCCCCTGGGAATCATTCGCGGTGTGGATCCTCACCCAGATGAAGCGGTGGGGTCAGATCAAGAACGAGGTCGATTATCAGACCATTGCCCGCCAGGTCTTTCTCGCAACTGACACGGCAAAACTTATGCAGGAGGTCGGACTGACACCGCCCGCGACAACCACGAAGACCTTCGTGGTCATGGGAAAGCCGTTCGATCCGGCCAAGCCTGACGATTACGTCAACAGTTTCGCGATCCGAAAAGCCTGATGCTACGCACGCCTCCTGCCGGGCTGATATGATGGCTGCGTCGCTCGCGCTGCGCTCAGCGGTTCTGTCTGTTGCGCTGTTCGCCGGTTTCATTCTGGTCTGGCACCTCGCAACTAATACGCATCAAACAGTGCAGGCGATGGATCCGGAATACGCGAAGCTGATGGGCATGACGGTGACCCAAGGCAAATCGGCAATGCCGGGGCCCCTCGACGTCGCGACCAAGATCTGGGATCACCTCAAAGACCCGTTCTATGATCGCGGCTCCAACGACAAAGGGCTCGGCATCCAGCTCGCGTATTCGATTGCGCGGGTGATGGTCGGCTACCTGATCGCCGTCGCGGTCGCCATACCAGTCGGATTTCTGATCGGGATGTCACCGCTGCTCAGCCGTGCCCTCGACCCGTTCATCCAGATATTGAAACCGATTTCGCCCCTCGCCTGGATGCCGCTCGCGCTCTACACGATCAAGGACTCCAGCCTCTCGGCAATCTTCGTGATCTTCATCTGCTCGCTGTGGCCGACATTGATCAACACCGCGTTCGGGGTCGCCTCCGTGCGGCGCGAATGGCTTAACGTCGCGCGCACCCTCGAGGTCGGCGTGTTTCGCCGCGCCTTCACAATCATCCTGCCGGCGGCTGCACCAACGATCCTCACCGGGATGCGCATCTCCATCGGTATTGCCTGGTTGGTCATTGTTGCCGCCGAGATGCTCGTTGGTGGGACCGGAATCGGATACTTCGTCTGGAACGAATGGAACAACTTATCGATCACCAACGTGATCGCGGCGATCCTTGTTATTGGGGTGGTCGGCATGGCTTTTGACCAGATCCTGGCGCGCCTGACCCGGCTGGTCACGTTCCCCGAGTGACAGGATTGGCTGTTCCGCGATGTCCGCCGATCATTTCATATCGATTGAGGGGATTACCAAGCGGTTTCCCGCATCGGGCGGCGCTAGCACTACCATATTTGAAGACCTCTGGCTCGCCATGCGGCGTGGCGAGTTCACCTGTCTGATCGGTCACTCCGGATGCGGCAAGACGACCGTGCTCAACATCCTGGCCGGCTTGGATCAGCCGACCTCGGGGGCGGTGATCGTGGACAACCATGAAATATTTGGGCCGAGCCTCGACCGCGCTGTCATTTTCCAAAGCCACGCGCTGCTGCCGTGGCGCTCGGTGTTGGGCAACGTCGCTTATGCGGTCGCGTCCAAATGGCGCAGTTGGTCGCGTCCCGAGATCGAGGCGCACGCGCGCAAGTTCATCGACCTCGTCGGCCTCTCCGGTGCCGAGCGCAAACGCCCGGCGGAGCTGTCCGGCGGAATGAAACAACGCGTCGGCATCGCCCGCGCGCTGGCGATCGAACCCAAGATCATGTTGATGGACGAGCCGTTCTCGGCCCTCGACGCGCTCACGCGAGGCACGCTGCAGGACGAGGTGCGGCGGATTTGTACCAGCACCGGGCAGACCGTTTTCATGATCACGCACGATGTGGACGAGGCGATCTATCTCGCTGATCGCATCGTGCTGATGACCAATGGGCCGGAGGCGGTGCTTGCGGAGATCGTTGAAAATCCGCTCCCGAAGGAGCGGGCGCGGCACGATATTCACCGCCACCCTTTTTATTACGGCGTGCGCAATCACATCATCGACTTCCTGGTCAGCCGCAGCCGCAACTTTCGCGCTGACGGCGGCGCGTTCGATAAGCGGCACGTTCCGATTGTTCGGCCGGGAGCAAACGACAAGATCGAAACGGCCGGCGCGGGCGGCGACCGCAACTGCGCGCCTTATGCGGCATAGTCTCGACTTCAGCACAGGACAGGGGAGGAAAACACGATGACGCGTGCGGGCTTGACGGAGAAGATCCTCGACATCAAGCGCGAGAAGGGGTGGACCTGGAAGTTTATCTGCGACGCGATCGGCGGCATGTCGCCGGTGATGATCACCGGGGCGCTGCTCGGTCAGATGAAGCTCACCAAACCGCAGGCCGCCAAGGCAGGCGAATTGTTTGGCCTGAGCGCCAATGAGACGGCTCTGCTCAACGAGGTTCCGCATCGCGGCACGCCGATGCCGCCCACAGACCCACTGATCTATCGCTTCTACGAACTGGTGATGGTGAACGGTCCCGCCTGGAAAGCCTTGATTGAAGAGGAGTTCGGCGACGGCATCATGTCGGCCATCGATTTTGACATGCAAATGGAGCGTCAACCCGACCCGCGCGGCGATCGGGTCAAGATCACCATGTCAGGAAAATTCCTGCCCTACAAATACTACGGCGCATCAGGAAATGTGCCGCAATACGGTTACAAGGAGGAATGATCAGGATTCCCGAACTCGGGGAGCGCCAAATCGCGAGCAGCGCCGGTTTTTTGGTCCCCTCGCAAGGGTTTTTGCTCTACAAGCATCTTACAGAGATGTGTTTGTGGAGGATCAATGCCCGGGCCACGCGTCGGACTCTTTGTCACCTGCTTAGTGGACTTTTTCCGGCCGACGGTCGGCTTCGCGGCGGTGAAGCTGCTGGAAGACGCCGGGTGCAAGGTCGAGGTTCCGGCTCAGGCGTGTTGCGGACAGCCGGCTTTCAATTCCGGAGATCGTGCCGACGCGCGCGCCATCGCTGAGCAGGTAATCGAGGCATTCTCGATATTCGACTATGTGGTGGTGCCGTCCGGCTCGTGCACCGGTATGTTGAAGGTGCACTATCCCCAGCTTTTCCAGGGTGATCCTAACTGGGCACCTCGCGCCAATGCATTTGCGGCGAAATGTTTTGAGCTCGTTTCCTTTCTGGTCGATGTTCTTGGCGTAACGAGCAGCAAAGCCCGGTTCGAAGGGGAGGTGACTTACCACGACGCCTGTTCTGGTCTGCGGGAGCTTGGCATCAAGGCACAGCCGCGCGCGTTGCTGGCGACCGTGCCAGGTCTAAGATTGAAGGAAATGCCGGACGCCGAGATCTGTTGCGGGTTCGGGGGCACGTTCTGCGTCAAGTATCCCGAGATATCCAACGCGATCGTGGCGAAGAAGGCAGCTAACATCCAGACAACCGAAGCCCATGTCCTGCTCGCCGGTGACCTCGGCTGCCTGATGAACATGGCCGGCAAGCTCGCGCGCGAGGGAAGCAGTGTCGAAGTCCGTCACGTCGCGGAAGTCTTGGCCGGCATGGCGGACGAGCCTGCGATTGCGGCGCCCCGAACCAAACACGGGGTCACTCACTCATGACCCAGGCGACCTCGCAACAGTTCAAACAGAATGCCCATGCCGCGCTGGCGGATGCGGACCTGCAG
>JAFAXD010000292.1 GCA_019241285.1 Xanthobacteraceae bacterium
TGAGATCGGACTGGGCGCGCAGATTCTGCGCGATCTCGGTATCTCGTCGATCCGACTGCTCACCACCGCGCGCCACCGCTACGTTGGATTGGCTGGGTTCGGGATTGAGATTACGGACGTCGAGCCGATGGCCTTCTAGAGCTTCGCCATGCTGGTCGGCGTCCCCAAGGAAATCAAAGACAACGAATATCGTGTCGGGCTCGTACCAGCGAGCGTGCGTGAACTCACCGCCAAGGGGCACGGCGTTCTGGTCCAGACAGGCGCCGGCCTCGGTGCTGGTCTCACCAACGCGGAATACGAGGCCGCCGGCGCCAAGATCGTCGCCAGCGCGGAGGAGATTTTTGCCAACGCCGAGCTGGTGGTGAAAGTGAAGGAGCCGCTGGCAGCTGAGCGCAAGCTGTTGCGCCGTGGCCAGATCCTCTTCACCTACCTGCATCTCGCCCCCGATCCGCAGCAGACCAATGATCTGATCGAGAGCGGCGTGAGCGCGATCGCCTATGAGACGGTGACCTCGCCGTATGGCGGACTGCCGCTGCTGATGCCGATGTCCGAGGTCGCCGGCCGCATGGCGCCGCACGTCGGCGCCCATTGCCTGGAGAAGGGGAACGGCGGGCGTGGCGTGCTGCTGGGCGGCGTGCCCGGGGTGCCGGCCGCAAGCGTCGTCATCCTCGGCGGCGGTGTTGCCGGGACCAACGCGGCCTTCATCGCTGCCGGTATCGGCGCCGACGTGGTCGTGGTCGATCGCAGCCCGGAGGCGCTGCGCCGCATTGCCGCTCAGTTCGGCAACCGGGTGCGCACGCTCTACTCGACCCGCGATGCGGTTGAGGCCGCGTGCCGCGACGCTGACCTCGTGATCGGTACTGTGCTGGTGCCGGGCGCAGCCGCACCCAAGCTCGTGACCTCCGAAACGGTGCGCACCATGAAGTCCGGATCGGTGATCGTCGACGTTGCAATCGACCAAGGCGGCTGCGCTGAAACCTCGCGGCCGACGACGCACTCGCATCCGACCTACGTGGTCGATGACGTCGTGCATTACTGCGTAACCAACATGCCGGGCGCGGTGGCGCGCACCTCGACCTTTGCGCTCAACAACATGACGATGCCGTTCGTCGTCGCGCTCGCCGACAGCGGCCTGCGCGTCGCGCTCGGTGAGGATGAGCACCTGCGCAACGGTCTCAACGTGCATGAGGGCCGCGTCACGCATCGCGCCGTCGCAGGTGCGCTGAAGTTGCGCTATACCGCGCCGCAGGAAGTGCTGCGAATATAATTCCGCCCGCTTTTCCTTCTCCCACTCCCGTGCGACGATGGCCGCGCTGGGGGTGAGGAGGACCAATGCGTACACCTCTTGGAGCAATTTCAGTCCTCGCTGCGCTCGCCGGCGTGCTGATGCTCGCCGCCGGACCCGAAGCAATCGGAGCGCGCCTTGTGCAGGCGCCGCGCGCGGCGGCTGATGTCGATCTCGAGCTCATCCTGGCGGTCGACGTCTCCTACTCGATGGATCCGGACGAGCAGGCGCTGCAACGCGAAGGCTATATCCTGGGTCTGACCTCGCCCGAGTTTCTCAGCGCGCTGAAGCAGGGCGGACACGGACGCATCGCGATTACGTATTTCGAGTGGGCCGGCATCGCCGACCAGAAAGTCGTGGTGCCCTGGCGTCTCATCGATAGCGCAGCAACCGCGAAAGCGTTTACTGACGAGATCGCGGCCGCGCCTTATCGGCGCGCCTACCGTACGTCGATCTCGGGCGCGCTGCTCTACGCCTCGCCGTTGTTCGACGCCAACCCGTTTCACGGAGTGCGGCGCACGGTCGATGTATCCGGCGACGGCGTCAACAATCAGGGTCCGCCGGTCACCACCATCCGCGATGAGCTGCTCGCCAAGAGCGTCACCATCAACGGCCTGCCGATCATGCTCAAGCGGCCTATGGCGGCCAGCATGGATATCGAGAACCTCGACGTTTATTACGAAGACTGCGTCGTCGGCGGGCCGGGCGCGTTCGTGGTGCCGATCAAGGAGCGCGAGCACTTCAAGGACGCAACGCGCACCAAGCTGGTGCTGGAAGTCGCCGGACGAACGCCGCCGGTGCGTGTCGTTCCCGTCACGTCGGAGGCGCCGCGTATCTCGTGCATGATCGGCGAGCGCATGTGGCAATACCGCTGGGGCGGCCAGGATTTTAATTAGACTAACAGTTTCTACCTTACGGCCCTCATCCTGAG
>JAFAXD010000462.1 GCA_019241285.1 Xanthobacteraceae bacterium
GGCCAGTAATCTTATCGAGGCCGGCAAATACGGCGGTCGGATTAGGGATCTTCACCGCCGGCATCTCGGTGACGATCTCATCGCCGGGCTGCACACTTGGATCAGAGGGTTGCGACGGCTTCATCTGGCCGGCAGCCGGCGCACCGATCGGCGCTATAGTCGGACCGGAGCCAGGCGCGTTGGCCACGCTGCCGGGCGGAGGCGCCAACGGCTGCGAATTGATGGACCCGGGCGGACCTTGCATGACCGGCGGCGGTCCGCCGCGCGTTGCGGTTTGCGGCACGCCGCCTCGCGGGGGCGGCGGAGGAGGCGCGGTTGCCGCATCCTCGTCCATCTCCTCCGGCGGCATGGCGTCCTGCATGTTCAAGGGCGGCGCGGCGGTCGGGGGCGGCGGCACGGGCATGCGCGCATTGGGAACGGCGCCGGGCGGGCGCGGCGGGTTGGCGCCGCCGTACTGTGCGAACGCGGGTTCGCCCAGCAGCGCCACAGCGGCCGCGGCCATCAATCCCAATCGTAGAGAAGGTCCCATCGACATTGCCCCATCCCCCTGCCCGTTAACACTTCGATTGCGGCGATCAGAAGACCGCCTGGGGCAAGCAGAAGCTGTGGCTATTCCGGCGTCCACGCCTTGTAGTCGCCGGTCGCCTGCGGACGGCGGGCTTCGGCCAGGGTCGACCCCGGCGGACGATATGCGAACGGCGTACCGGTCATGTTGGGCAGGTGGGGTTTCCACCACGGGCGCACCCGGACTTTTTCACTGGTCGGCGGGATATCGACGATGTGATGCATCCAACCGTGCCAATCGGGCCCGATCGTCGTCGCCTCGGTGTAGCCGTTGTAGATGACCCAGCGCCGTTCAAACCCGAAAGTCGGGTCGATCTTGCCGCCTTTGGCCCGATAATAGCGGTTTCCCCGCTCGTCCTCGCCGACGAATTCGCCGTTGAGCGCGGTCCAGACCTGGGTGCCGAAGGTCTGGCCGTTCCACCACGTGAAGAAGCGGACAAAAAAAGTTTTGAGCGACATGGCGCGCCGTTGATGCCATCGCATTGCAGCGATGTCCAGCACGGTGCGGCGCGCACGGCTTCCCGAGTTGGCTCTTGAGTCGGCGGCGTCGGAGGCAATGGCACGCGCCTGTGGACAGCATGACGGAACCGCGACAGCCCCGTGACGGCGGCACGACACATGCCCCTTCCGAATCCTGCGGTGATCTCCGATACTTGCGGAGTTCTCCCCGATTCTTTCCCCACAATTCACCCCGGTACCCCTGTATTTAGGGGTTCATTCAGAATTCCACACTATCCCTTGACGGGCGCCGCGGAGTCGGCATAGCGTTAGGGCTCTGCGGCGGGGGAGTATCAAGTCTCTGCCGGACCAATCCCGAACGAGGCTTGCGATACCCGACTGCAGGGGCCATGTGGCTCATGTGGCTGTGGAATCGCGTGTCTCCGGCCGGGGTTCAGGTAAGCCCTGGCACGGATTTCCGGACACCGGAAATTCGGGAAACGCCCAGCGGCCGGTCCGGCAACGACTCGGTGGGACTAGCTGCAGAACCCGCATCCGGGGGTTCACCCGGAGCCGCGTTTCAAGGGCGTCAGACGAGACACGGAGCGAGGAAACACGCGCGAGCCGGACGGGGTCGCGCGAAGGAAGTTGCGTCGGCGCGTTCTGTCTTGGGCAGTAGCGTTGGCGCCTGCAGCAGCCGAAGGGGCAGAGATGCGAATCGAGCGACGTTTCACCAAAGCCGGCCAGTCGCCCTACCAGGGCATCGAGTTCCGCCTGACCACGAGCGAGATTCGCAATCCTGACGGCTCGGTCGTGTTTCGCGCCGACGACGTCGAGGTGCCGGCGCACTGGTCGCAGGTCGCCTCCGACGTCCTGGCGCAGAAGTATTTCCGCAAGGCCGGCGTGCCTGCGCGCCTGAAGAAGGTCGAGGAGGAGACCGTTCCCTCCTGGCTATGGCGCTCGGCGGCCGACGAGACGGCGCTCAAAGAATTCCCCGAGAAGGAACGCATGATCGGCGAGCGCACCGCGACGCAGGTGTTTGATCGCTTGGCCGGCACCTGGACGTACTGGGGTTGGAAAGGCGGCTATTTCGATTCCGAGGACGACGCGCGCGCCTTCTTCGACGAGCACCGCTACATGCTGGCGATGCAGATGTGCGCGCCCAACTCGCCGCAGTGGTTCAACACCGGCCTGTTCTGGGCCTACGGCATCGACGGGCCAAGCCAGGGCCACTACTACGTGGATTTTACGACCGGCAAGCTCACCAAGTCGAAGTCGGCTTACGAGCACCCGCAGCCGCACGCGTGCTTTATCCAATCCATCAACGATGATCTCGTCAACGAGGGCGGGATCATGGACCTGTGGGTGCGCGAGGCGCGCCTGTTCAAATATGGTTCGGGCACCGGCTCCAACTTCTCGCGGCTGCGCGGCGAAGGCGAAAAGCTCTCCGGCGGCGGCAAGTCCTCGGGCCTGATGAGCTTCCTCAAGATCGGCGACCGCGCGGCGGGCGCGATCAAATCCGGCGGCACGACGCGCCGCGCCGCCAAGATGGTGATCGTCGATGTCGACCATCCCGACATCGAAAACTACATCGACTGGAAGGTCACCGAGGAGCAGAAGGTCGCCGCGCTGGTCACCGGCTCGCGCACCAACCAGAAGCACCTGCGCGCGATCCTCAAGGCCTGCGTGAACTGCGAGGGGTCGGGCGATGACTGCTTTACGCCCGACAAGAACCCGGCGCTGCGCCGTGAGATCAAGCTCGCCCGCAAGGCATTCGTGCCCGACAACTACATCAAGCGAGTGATCCAGCTCGCCAAGCAGGGCGCCAAAGACATCGAGTTTCCGATCTACGACACGGATTGGGATTCGGAAGCCTATCTCACGGTATCGGGCCAGAACTCCAACAACACCGTGCGGGTCACCGACGAGTTCCTCAAGTCCGTGGAAGCGGATGGCGATTGGGATCTGACCTGGCGCACCAAGCCCGGCAAGGTCGCGAAGACCACGAAGGCGCGTGCCCTGTGGGACCGGATCGCAGCAGCGGCCTGGGCTTCCGCCGATCCCGGCCTGCAGTTCCACACGACCATCAACGACTGGCACACGTGTCCGGCATCGGGGCCGATCCGCGCCTCTAATCCCTGCTCGGAATACATGTTCCTCGACGACACGGCGTGCAATCTCGCCTCGCTGAACCTGCTCGCCTTCCACGAGCCGAATTCGCGCAAGTTCGATATTGAAGCCTATGAGCACGCCGTGCGGCTGTGGACCATCGTGCTCGAAATCTCGGTGATGATGGCGCAGTTCCCGTCGAAGGAAATCGCGCAGCTCTCGTTCGAGTACCGCACGCTCGGGCTCGGCTATGCCAACGTCGGCGGCCTCCTGATGTCGTCCGGCATCGCCTATGATTCGGAGGCGGGCCGCGCCATCTGCGCCGCGCTCACCGCGATCATGACCGGCGTCTCCTACGCGACGTCGGCCGAAATGGCGGCGATCCTCGGCACTTTCCCGGGATACAAGAAGAATCGCGAGCACATGCTGCGGGTGATCCGCAATCACCGCCGCGCCGCTTATGGCGAGCGCACCGGCTATGAGAAGGTGGCGATGCCGCCGGTGCCGCTGCAGCACGCCGCCTGCCCTGATCCGGATTTGATCGTGCATGCCAAACGCGCCTGGGACTTGGCGCTCTCGCTTGGCGAGCAGCACGGCTATCGCAACGCGCAAGCCTCCGTGGTGGCGCCGACGGGCACCATCGGTTTGGTGATGGATTGCGACACCACCGGCATCGAGCCCGACTTCGCGCTGGTGAAGTTCAAGAAGCTCGCCGGCGGCGGGTATTTCAAGATCATCAATCGCGCCGTGCCGCAGGCATTGCGCGTGCTCGGCTACAGTGAGGCGCAGATCGCCGAGATCGAAGCCTATGCGGTTGGGCACGGCAGCCTGAGCAATGCGCCTGCCATTAATCACACGACGCTGAAGGTGAAGGGCTTCACCGACGAGGCCATCGCCAAGGTCGAGAAGGCGCTGCCGACCGCCTTCGACATCAAGTTCGCGTTCAACAAGTGGACCCTGGGCGAGGACTTCTGCCGCGATACGTTGCACATTCCGGCCGAGGAACTCGCGAAGCCCACGTTCGACATGCTTGCCTATCTGGGCTTCACAAAGCGCGAGATCGAGGCCGCCAACGTGCATGTGTGCGGGGCCATGACGGTCGAAGGCGCACCGCACCTGCGCGCCGAGCACTATCCCGTATTCGACTGCGCCAACCCGTGCGGGCGCAATGGCAAGCGTTATCTCTCGGTCGAGAGCCACATCCGCATGCTGGCGGCGGCGCAGCCGTTCATCTCCGGTGCGATCTCCAAGACCATCAACATGCCGAACGACGCCACAGTCGAGGATTGCAAGGCGGCATATCTCCTGTCCTGGAAGCTCGCCCTCAAAGCCAACGCGCTCTATCGCGACGGTTCCAAACTCTCGCAGCCGCTGCAGAGCCAGTTGATCGCTGATGAGGACGACGAGGAGGACATCGAGAGCTTCGTCGAGCGACCGGCGGCCGCGCGCGCCGCAGCGCTCGCCGAGAAAGTGGTGGAGAAGATCGTCGAACGCGTCACGGTCATCCGCGAACGCGAGCGCATGCCCGACCGGCGCAAGGGCTATACCCAGAAGGCGGTGGTCGGCGGCCATAAGGTCTATCTGCGCACGGGCGAATATGACGACGGCCGACTGGGCGAGATCTTCATCGACATGCACAAGGAGGGCGCGGCGCTGCGCTCGCTCCTCAACAACTTCGCCATCGCCGTGTCGCTCGGCCTGCAATACGGTGTGCCGCTCGAGGAATACGTGGACGCCTTCACGTTCACCCGCTTCGAGCCGTCCGGCCCGGTGCAGGGCAACGATTCAATCAAGTACGCGACCTCGATCCTCGACTATGTGTTCCGCGAACTGGCGGTGAGCTATCTCTCGCGCTTCGATCTCGCGCATGTCGATCCGAATGAGACGACATTCGACGCGCTCGGGAAGGGTGTCGAGGAAGGGCGCGCGTCACCGGCCGCAAGCTACGTGTCGAAGGGCCTCACCCGCTCGCGCACCGACAAGCTTGTCGTCATG
>JAFAXD010000578.1 GCA_019241285.1 Xanthobacteraceae bacterium
GCTTGCGGCAGCGGTCCCGGCCATGTCGCATGCAGCTCAGACCGGACCTAATCCGACCGAAGGTGGCTTCCTGCAGCGGCTCGAGGCGCGGGCGAGCCAGTTCGTGCAGGTTCGCCCCGTCGGTGACGCCGCCGGCGATGATCCCGCCGCCATCGCGGCGCGCATTGGCGCAGAAGCCGGCCGTGCGGATATCGCCGCTGCCGTCGGCGACATCGGCAAGCTGCCGCCCTCCGCGCAGGCGCCGGCGCAGCCGTTCCTCGCCAAAGTGCAAACGCGCGATGCGGCGCTTGCCGCCGCCCAACATGTTGTCGCTGACGCGCTTGCGGCGCTCGGCAAATCTTGAGAAGGCTCGCAGCGTGATTCGGGTCGTCATATTTTTCATCATTCTAGGCGCGCTGGCGCTCGCCGCTGGCTGGATCGCTGATCAGCAGGGCTCGGTCACTATCGTTTGGATGGGGCGTCAGATCACGACCTCGATCGGAATCATGATCTGGTCGTTCGTCGCCGTCGCCGTGGTCGCCGCAGCTCTGTGGTCGATCTTGCGTGCGCTGGTGCGCGCGCCGCATGCAGCACGCCGGCGCCGCGAAGCCCGCGGCCACCATGCGCTCACTCATGGGCTCCTGGCGGTTGGTGCCGGCGATCACCGCGCTGCTGCGCGGCATGCGCGCGATGCGCGGCGGCTGGTCGGGCAACAGCCGCTCGCGCTGTTGCTCGACGCTCAATCCGCCCAGCTGCGCGGCGATCGCGAAGCGGCGGAGCGCAGCTTCGCCGCGATGACGAAGCATGAGCACACCAAGCTCCTCGGCTTGCGCGGCCTCTTCATCGAAGCGCAGCGCAAGGGCGACGTGGCCGCCGCGCGGCGCCACGCGGAGAGCGCCCTGGATGCGGCGCCCGCCCTGCCCTGGTCGGCCCGCGCCGTCCTCGAGCTGCGCTGCGCCGCTGGCGACTGGGCCGGCGCATTGGCCGCGCTCGATAGGAGCCAGCGGGCCGGTCTCGTCGACAAGGAGGCCTACCGCCGCCAGCGCGCCGTGCTGCTCACCGGCGAGGCGCAAGCGCTCGCCGGCGAGGATCGTGAAGCCGCCAAGGCGGCCGCGCTGGAAGCCGTCAAGCTCGCGCCTGATCTGGTTCCTGCCGCGGCGCTGGCCGGCACGTTTCTCGGTCAGGCGGGCGAGACCCGTCGCGCCGGGCGTATCGTCGAGACCGCATGGCGCGCACATCCGCATCCAGATCTGGCCGACGTGTACCTCAATCTGCGACCGGGTGACTCCTCTCGCCAGAAGCTCGATCGTATGCGTAAGCTGGCGCAGGAGACGCCAGGCAGCAGCCCCGAAGGCGCGTTGGCCTTGGCACGCGCCGCGATCGCCGCGCAGGACTTCGCCCTGGCCCGCTCGAGCCTCGCGCCGCTGCTCGCCGCGCCGACCCAGCGGGTCGCGACCCTCATGGCCGAACTCGAGGAACAAGAACACGCCGATGTCGGCCGCGCCCGCGAGTGGATGGCACGCGCGCTCACCGCCGCTCGCGACCCCGCCTGGACCGCCGACGGCTTTGTGTCGGAGCGCTGGATGCCAGTGTCGCCCTCCGGCCGCCTCGACGCCTTCGAATGGAAGGTCCCAATCGCCGAGCTGCCGGGTCCCGTGATCGAGCCGCGGCCGCGCGAAGAAGCCCCGCCGCTTGCTCCGCCGCCACCGGTCCCAGAGGCGGCAAAGCAACCTGAGCCGACCAAGCCCAGCGAGCCGGGGAAGCCCGCGCCGGCGCCAACGGTGGTCGAACCGCCACCGCCCGTCGCAAAGGCCGAGCCCCCACAAGCCAGCGAGCCAATTGCCCCTTCCACGGTTGGACCTGAATCCGAGTTGAAGTCCGGCTCCGAGGCTACGTCACCAGCGGAGCCGCAACCAACGCCGGTGACCCTCCTGCACGCGCCGGACGATCCTGGTCCGGAGCGCCCACCGGCGTCCGAAACCGAGGACACCAAGCCGGAGCCAAAGCAGGAAGGCTGGTGGCGGACGCTGTTCGGCTAACCTCGCTCCCGCCAGCGGCGGCGGACACCTCAGCCCTTGCTTGCAATGCCCCCACCCGGGGGTTATCACCGCGCCCGGGCCGCAATAGCTCAGCCGGTAGAGCACATCATTCGTAATGATGGGGTCGGGGGTTCGAATCCCTCTTGCGGCACCACTCCGGTTCGTGTCCGTTCTGGCCACATGGGTTACGGTTTATTCCGGAGACATGGGTAACACCTTTTGTCCGAGCGGTTTCTCGATCGGCTCGAGCTTGCACGTCTCCCGATCGAAGTATTTTGAGATCAGACGTGGCGAGATCCCGAAGTCGTGTGCACCATATCGTTGGATCGGACGATGCGGCGGTCGCGGTGCAAATCGCTTGCCGAAATTGGGTGGTTTGATCCGTGTCAAGCATGGCCGCCGCGACTTGGTGCTAGAACGTCGCTACTCCGCCACGAGAGGCATACATGCCCATGCGCACCCAAGTCGCGATTATTGGAGCGGGGCCGTCCGGGCTTCTGCTCGGACAGCTGCTCCACAAGCACGGTATCGATAATATCATTCTGGAACGGCATACGCCGGAATACGTGCTTGAGCGCATTCGCGCAGGCGTCATCGAGCAGGGGGCGGTCGACCTCCTGACCGAAGCGGGTGTCGGCGAGCGCATGCATGCCGAAGGCTTGGTGCATGACGGCACGCAAATCTGTGTTGATGGCGTGCGTCACCGGATCGACTTCAAGGCGCTCACGGGCAAGAGCGTTACTGTTTATGGCCAGACCGAGATCACCCGCGACCTGATGGATGCGCGACGCGCGCTGGGCATTCCCAGCATCTACGAAGCTTACGACGTGGCGCCGCACGACTTTTCCGGCCAGCATCCGCGGGTCACTTATCGGCACGACGGCAAAGAAGGTGCGATCGATTGCGATTTCATCGCCGGCTGCGATGGTTTTCATGGCGTCTGCCGCAAGAGCGTGCCGCCCGGATCGATCAAGAACTATGAGCGCGTCTATCCGTTCGGCTGGCTCGGCTTGTTGTCCGATACGCCGCCGGTGTCCGAGGAACTGATCTACATACGCCACCAGCTCGGGTTTGCGCTCTGCTCCATGCGTTCGACGACGCGCAGCCGCTATTATCTGCAGTGCAGTCTCGCCGAGGATATTGATGCGTGGCCTGACGAGCGCTTCTGGGAGGAGCTCAAACTGCGCCTTGATGATGAGGCGCGTGCCGCGCTGGTCACCGGCCCCTCGTTGGAGAAAAGCATCGCGCCGTTGCGCAGCTTCGTGGCCGAGCCGCTGCGCTTTGGGCGCCTGTTTCTCGCGGGTGACGCGGGCCACATCGTGCCACCGACTGGTGCCAAGGGCCTGAACCTCGCGGCAAGCGACGTCTATTACCTGTGGCAGGCGCTGATCGAGTTCTACAAACAGAAATCAAGCGCCGGCCTTGATCATTATTCGGCCCGCGCGCTGGCGCGGATCTGGAAGGCGGAGCGCTTTTCCTGGTGGATGACCACCCTGCTGCACACGTTCCCGGACCAGGCCTTCGAGGGCAAGATGCAGGCCGCCGAGTTGGATTACATCTTCAATTCGCGTTCGGCGGCCACCGCGCTCGCCGAGAATTATGTCGGCCTGCCGTTCTAATTCTTGTTGACAGGACATTCGCAAAACGTCAGTTCGGCAAAATTCCTGTTTTTCTGTAGGGGCGCCTTCCGGAAGACGTTCCAGATTGCGGACAGGAACAGCGGCGCCCGCGGGTCAGGTCGAAGGACCAGGCACTCGGGAGGCGCGTGCCCATCGGGCACCACGGGGCAACGCCCGGCCGGCATTATGACCGGTCTGCTAGGAGCATAGCTGGACGAGGACGGAAGGGTTTGCGGCTAATCCCGCGTTCTCAACCGATCCCGGAAGCGCGTCCCCAGTCAGAAAACGCCGCATGGAGCGCCGGATCGGCGCTGCGCACCTGATCGCAAGGGTGCGCGCCCAAGCTGGCAAGCTTGGGCTCGCCCGCCTCATTCCCAAATGAGATGGGCCCCGCGCCGAACCGGCGCTCCACCCCTACGTTGGGGATTTCGTGAAACAAACACTTCGCTCCGGCCGGGAAATCCGGCCGGAGCCCGCGCAGCGTTGGCTAAGACTACTCCGCGGCTTGCGGCGGGATCGGCTGTGGTCCCGTCAGCAACCGGT
>JAFAXD010000604.1 GCA_019241285.1 Xanthobacteraceae bacterium
CGCCTGGCTCGCGTTCCAGCGAATCGAAGCCGTGGCGATCCGGCGCGCGGCTCATCGGTGTGAACGAGAGCTGCAGGTCCGGACTCTCGAGCCCCTCGCGCGATTTGGCGAACACGATCGCGGTGGTGACGCCGAACGTGAAGGCGCCGCGTCCGGTGACGAGATAGCGTACCCCTTCGAGGAGCAGCGGCGCGCCGCGGGCGAGCTGATTGACTGAGACAAGATCGCGCAGTCGGTGCACGATCAGCGCGGCGTAGTGGTCGGAGAGGTTTTGTCCGACATTCGGACTCGCGTGCACCACGCCAACCCCGATCTCGCGCAGATGCGCGGGGGCGCCGATACCGGAGATCTGCAGGAGATGCGGACTGCCGATCGCACCACCACAGACGATGACCTCGCGGGCGGCGGCGGCGACATAAGCGCGATCGCCACGCCTGAATTCAACGCCGGTGCAGCGCTTGCCGTCGAACGTGAGGCGGCAGACCAGCGCATCAGTTTCGACCCGCAGGTTGGCGCGGCGCCGCGCCGGGGCCAGGAACGCGCGCGCCGTCGAGGCACGAAACCGAACGCGCCGGCTGTTCTGGGAGTAGCCGACGCCTTCCTGCATCGCGCCATTGTAATCCGCCGTGCGCGGGATGCCGGCCTCCTCGGCCGCGCGCACGAACGCGTGGGTTGCCGGGAGCACAGTGCGATATTCCTCAACCGCCATCGGCCCGCTGCGACCGCGCAAGCGATCATCGCCGCCGCTGCCCGTGTAAGCCTCGGATTGTTTGAAGAACGGCAGCACGTCCTCGTAGCTCCACCCGCTGCAGCCCATCTGCGCCCAGCGGTCATAGTCGCGCGGGTTGCCGCGCACGTAGAGCATGCCGTTGATCGAGGAGCTTCCGCCCAGCACCTTTCCGCGCGGCCAATGCAGGGCGCGGCCGGCCGTGCCGGGCTCGGGCTCGGCAAAGAAGTTCCAGTTGAGGCGCGGGTGGCGCATCAGCTTGATCATGCCGGCCGGAACGTGAATGAGCGGGCTGGTATCAGGCGGGCCAGCCTCGATCAGCAGCACGCGTGATCCCGTGTCCTCGCTCAATCGGCTCGCCAGCACGCAGCCGGCGGAGCCGGCGCCGACGATGACGTAATCGGCAGGTATTGTTTCGGCGGTCTTGCCAGCAAGTGGCTGCGTGCGCGTGTCCATCCCGATTTCTTCGTTGTTGCCTCGCACAACGATAAAGGAGCCGCAACAGCGCCTCAAGACGATCGCTTCCCCGTCATTGCAGCGTTGCGAAAACGGGCTTGCGGCGCTCGTCCACTTGCGAGGGCTTGCCAAACCAGCTTCTGTTACGGCTGATTGGGAAGGGAACGTCCATCATGCGAGACACACGCACGCCGGATCAGCCGGATACTTTCGACTTCATCATCGTCGGGGCCGGGTCCGCCGGCTGTGTGTTGGCGAACCGGTTGTCGGAGGACTCCACGGTCCGCGTTTGTTTGATCGAGGCGGGCGGGCGCGACCGCAATCCTTTGATTCATGTGCCGCTG
This sequence comes from Xanthobacteraceae bacterium, assembly GCA_019241285.1. Classification (GTDB taxonomy): domain Bacteria; phylum Pseudomonadota; class Alphaproteobacteria; order Rhizobiales; family Xanthobacteraceae; genus JAFAXD01. Next base: position 1,528 of record JAFAXD010000604.1, read on the forward strand.
GCGATCGGATTCCTGATGCACCATCGCAAGCTCAACTGGCGTTACTGGACCACCAAACAGGACGAGGCCGCGCAGCGCCCGATCTACATTCCGCGCGGCAAGGTCCTGGGCGGGTCGAGCTCGATCAACGGCATGGTGTATATGCGCGGCCATCGTCTCGATTATGATGACTGGGCCGCGGCGGGAAACACGGGCTGGTCGTTTCGTGAGGTCCTGCCGTATTTCAAGAAATCGGAGAACAACGAGGAATTCGGCGACAGCGATCCGCTCTACCATGGCAAGGGCGGGTTGATGAATGTGCGCAATGCTGACAGCTATAATCCACTGGTCGATATGATGTGCGAAGCGGCGGCTTCGATGCAAATGCCGCTCACCTCTGATTTCAATGGCGCGCAGCAGGAGGGTTTTGGCCGACGTCAGTCGACGCACCTCAATGGCCGCCGGGTGTCGACAGCGACGGCGTTTCTGCGACCTGCGCGCGATCGCAAGAACCTCACGGTGATCACCAACGGTCTCGCGGACCGGCTCACCTTCACGGGCCGCCGCGCCACCGGCGTGAGACTGCAAGTAGGTACGCAAACGCGCGTCCTGAACGCCAGGCGCGAAGTGATTGTTTGTGCCGGCACGGTTGCCTCGCCATTGATCCTGATGCGTTCAGGCGTTGGCCCCGGCGCGGAACTGCGCCGCTACGGCATCGACGTGGTGCATGATCTCCCCGGCGTCGGACGCAATCTGCAGGATCATATCGCCTGCGTTGTTCAGCACCTCAGTCCGACCACGATCCCGTACGGCATTTCTTGGCGGACGGTGCCGTGGGGCGCCTGGAATGTATTGCAATACGTTCTGTTCCGGCGCGGTATCCTCGCCAACAATCTGTTTCATGCCGGCGGGTTTGTACGCACGCAACCAACCCTCGACCGTCCCGACATTCAGTACATCCTGATGCCGGCGCACCGGGTGCCGGAGGGCCAGACCGGCTTGGGACATGGATATGGCTTGGTGACTGTGCTGCTGCGGCCCAAGAGCCGCGGCGAGGTCCTGCTCAGTGACGCCGATCCAGCGAGCGCGCCGCGCATCGACGCGCGCTTTCTCTCCGAGCCGGATGATCTCGAGTTGTTGCTGCGCGGCGTCAAGCTCAGCCGGCGCCTGCTGGCGGCGCCGGCCTGGGACCAGGTGCGCGGTCCCGAATTCCGTCCCGGCGCCGACGTGCAGAGCGACGACGCCTTACGCGACTATATCCGCAAGACCTGCGGCACCGTATTTCATCCGGTCGGCACTTGCCGGATGGGGCGAGATGCGGATGCGGTTGTCGATCCGGAATTGCGCGTGCAGGGCGTCGAGGGCCTGCGCGTCGTGGACGCCTCGATCATGCCGACGCTCATCGGCGGCAACACCAATGCCCCGACTATCATGATCGCCGAAAAGGCCGCCGATATGATCCGTGGCCGCCCGCCGCTACCGGCTGCGGCGGTCTAGCCGCACAACCACTCCGCGCAGCGGTGCTCCGCTCCCGGATTGCGGGGCGGCCTTCGGGCGCGTATCTTGCCTCCGACCAGTCCGATTTGCAGGGGCGCCGGGGTGGCGGATTGCGCGCCTGCATGGCGGTTTCGGGGGGTCCACCATGACGTACCGAGCGTTTCGGGCGGCAGTGGCCGCAGTAGCGGT
>JAFAXD010000209.1 GCA_019241285.1 Xanthobacteraceae bacterium
TCCAGTAAAATGTCCGGGCAAGCCTATGTGGCCGATCGTCCACATGTAGCGCCGCCGTCAGAATAAGCCATCATCAGCTTCCAAGGCCGTCCGATCGTCACTCAGCAGGCTGGCGTCACTGTCAGGCGGTCGGTGCTCACCTCGGCCGGGGCCGTACGCGTTGGGGACGCATCACTTAAAAGGACTTCAACACGGAACTCCAATCGGTCGTCACTTGAAGGATAAACGCGAGGTGGGACCTTCCACGAGCGCCAATGCCGTCTCGGGAGATGATCCGGGCTTCAGGACCGTTTTCTACGGGTCCGCACTGAGGTTTGGCGCGGTGACTGCAAACGCTCTCTGCCCCCGTGCGGAACGTCGATCTGTTGCCTCCTACGCCTGGCTTCGCTGGTTGTATGAGCAAAGAAATTGCATGACACGTTTGCGATCGAAGCATTGGCTATTCTGCCGCACGCAGCGGGATCTGGCTTGGATGTCGCGCTGCCGCGACCTGCTTGGCATAGACGTCTTGCCAGGGGGCCTGGTCGTCGCTCACCAGATATCCGCTGCGCGGCTCGCGGAATAGCGCCGGATCGTCAGCTCCGGGTGGACGCACTCCCGTCTCGCGTAAGGCTCGTGCCGCAGCGAGCAGCCTCCGACGGGTGCGGACGATCATCAAATCGGATGCGGCGAGATGTTCGCATTCGTGCGCAACGATCCGGCCCATGCTCTCCGTGATCGCCTGGTCTTGCAAGTGTATGCCATCAATGCCGCTGTAAATGGCGCCGCTGCGCTGCGCCGCTCGATCGATCTCCCAGTCATTGTCTGGGTTGGCGGTGAGCCGCCAGCGTCCGTACCAATCCGTTGTATTGGGCAGGAATTTGTTGACGCGCCCGGCGCCCCCGACAGCCGTGCCGTCCTTGCGTGCCGGCGGCGGTCGAGTCAATGCGGAATCACCACGCTTCCACCACAGAAAACAAAACATCGTATGGTCATCGTCCATCGGCACCCAGGCACGCGCATGCACATGACTGGCGAACTCGCCGTTCGGTGCCTGCGTCCAGAACGGAAAAAGAAAATTGGCGAAACGCCAGTAAGTTTGACCGGGGCCGGCCTCACGGTATCCTGCGTATTGTGTGCCCCAGGGTGTATCGGCAACATGGTATTCGGGCGCGCGGTTGGTCACTGTGTGGTAGATCGGATCGTCCTCCGGCAACTCGTCAGCGCCCACGTGACCGGCGTGAAGGAAACCGAAATGTGACGTGTCGATGTCGCCTTCGAGCGCCTGCAGATAATTGCAATCGCGCTGTATTAGACTGACCTTCAGCTCATCCTCCGGAACGTCGAGGATCTCGAACGGCGGCAACGGCGGCGCCTCAGCGCGGGATCCCATGTAGACCCAGATCAGCCCAGCGCGCTCCACTGCGCGGTACGCCTTGATCCTCACCTTGTGCTTGAAATCCCGATGCGGCGGCACGCTCGGCATCTCGACGCAGTTGCCCTCAACGTCATACTTCCAACCGTGATAGATGCAGCGAATGCCGTTCTGTTCGTTGCGTCCCAAAAACAGCGAAGCACAACGGTGAGCACATCGATGGTCTAGGACGCCGACCCGGCCAGCGCTGTCACGAAACGCGATCAGCTTTTCACCCAACAGCATCAGACGCAGTGGCGACCCATCCCGCTCGAGTTCGGAGGAGAGTGCCGCGGGTAACCAGTATTGGCGCATCAAATCGCCCATCACTGTTCCTGGGCCTATTTGTGTCAGTTCCCTGCCTTCCGTGGCCGTTGTCATCTGACTGCTCCTTCTAGCCGCTTCAATCCGCCCTGATCCCGGCGGCTCGGATCACCTTGCCCCATTTGTCGGTTTCCTCAGCAATATGCTTTCCGAAATCAGCTGGTGTCCCAATAAACACCGCGGAGCCGACACTAGCAAACTGCGCCCGCAACTTCGGATCCGCGAGGCTTGCATTGATCTCGGTGTTGAGTTTGTTGATGATCGCGTTGGGTATTTCCTTCGGCGCGCATAAGCCAAACCAGCCACTGGCTTCGTAGCCGGGAACGAAGTCTCCTACTGTCGGAAGATCAGGCAAGGCCTGCGAGTGTATCGACGAGGTCACGGCTAGCGCGCGAAGCTTGCCGCCCTTTACGTATTCAATCGAGGAAGACAATGGACTGAACATCACCTGAACCTGGCCGGCAATTAGATCCGTCAGTGCAGGCGGGGAGGCCCGATAGGGCACATGCACCATATCGACACCAGCCATCAGCTTAAACAGTTCGCCTGCCAAGTGCGGCCCGCTGCCGTTGCCGGGTGAAGCCATGTTGAGTTTACCCGGGTTCGCTTTGGCATAGCTGATGAATTCGGGAACTGTTTTGGCCGGGAAGATTGGATTGACCTCCATGCCGTAGTTCTCATGACTGATGCTCGCGACTGGCACGGCATCACGAATGAAATTGAAGTTCAGCCGTTCGTAGAGCGTGGCGTTAGCCGCGTTCGCAGCGGTTACCAACAGCAGTGTATAGCCATCGGCAGGCGCATCGAGCACCGCCTTGGTGGCGATGTTGCTCCCCGCTCCAGGCTGGTTCTCCACGATGAATTGCTGGCCGAGCCGGTCGGACAACGCATGCGCTATAAGACGCGCGGCTATGTCGGGCGCGCCGCCCGCAGCAAAGCCGATGACGATGCGCACCGGATGCGATGGATAGGATTGGCCCCACGAAAGCTGAACGGCGCCCCAAATGGTCGTCGCAGTTGCCATGAAATAGAGAAACGCTCGGTAGCGAAGTTTCATGACGTGAACTCCGAGATATCCGGAAACACCTGGAGCTGGCAGCTCTACCGGCGCGCTACACTCTTCAGATAAACGTCAATCGGTATGTAGAAACGGGTGCCCGCCGACGGCATGGCGCTGCGCTCCCAGAGGACTTCGGCACGT
>JAFAXD010000413.1 GCA_019241285.1 Xanthobacteraceae bacterium
GCGTACCCGGAGGAAAAAAGTGGAGCGCGCGCTGCGATGCTAGCTACCACGTAGCAACCACATAATTGCAATTCGGCTCAAATCAATGGTGACCTTCGCAAAATAAATCCAAGCTGATGTAACTCTGCTGCAACAAAAAACAATACCAAACAAACAAACACAAACCTACGTGTTTGCCCTCCGAAGGCAAAGGTCAGAAGTTCGAATCTTCTCGGGCGCGCCACTCTGGAATACGCTATCGGCGCCAATTGTCGCCGTTCATTCGCCTCACGCTTTGCGTATCGGTATATCGCGTGAACCTTGCGGCACAGACGCGGCGCTCACACGGCGAGGCGAAATGCATTGTCCTCCCGTACGATCGTTCCACCGACGAAGTGACCGCCCAAAATGATGGTGGGTGTGCCGGCGAGGCGCCCGAACAAGTCGTGGCGAGTGCGTGTGGATTGCGCGGGGTCGTAATCGATTGTGGAGGACCAGTCGAGGTGCGCCAACTGGCAAGGATGGTGCGCGACATCGCCGACCAACAAGGCCTGCTGACCCTGCGACTCAACCTCCGCGCTGAGGTGGCCCGGCGAATGGCCGGGCGTTGCGATCAAGCTGACCTCCTCACAGACTTGATGACCGGGGTCGACTAAGTCGACGAGTTCTGCGTCCGTGACAGGACGTATCGAGTCATCGAATATCGCGTCGCGCGACGGGTTTGGTTTCTCATCATAGCGTTCGAATTCAGTGCGCCCCATAAGGTAGCGCGCGCGAGGAAATGTCGGAATCCAACGGCCGCCGGCAAGCGTCGTGTTCCAGCCGACGTGATCCACATCAAGATGAGTACATAATACCGTATCGATCGTCTCGGCCGGGCAGCCCGCTGCGGCGAGATCGCGCAGAAACGGACCATTGCGCCCGTTCCAGCCCGGTATGCGGCGGTTCTGTTTGTCATTCCCAATGCCGGTATCGACGATAATCCGCCGGGTCGGCGTCTCGACCAGGAACGAGTGGATGCTCATCTTGATCCGGCCATCGTCATCAGCGAATTGCGGGCGCAGCCATTCGAGTCTGCGAAGCGCCTCGGGCGTTGCCTGCGGCAGGATATATTCCTTGCCCCCGATCGTTTCGATTTCGATGAATTGCGTGATTGTCACTCTGCCAACTTGCCACTTCATACTGTCATCATCCTCAGGCTTAGGCACGTCATCATTCCGCCCTGATCCCCAAGTCCCTGATGAGCGGCCGCCATTTCTCGGCATCGGCCTTCTGCAAGGCGGCGAGATGTTCCGGCGTTTGCTGTTCGTGTGGGAAAATCTCCATTCCGAGATCGAGGATGTGCGATCGCACGGCTGGATCGGCCAGCGCCTCGACGACCGCGGCATTGAGTCTGCCGATGGTCTCCTTTGACGTGCCGCGTGGCGCGAAGAGGCCGCCCCAATAGGACAAGGAAAGTTGCGGGAGTCCCATCTCGGCAAAGGTCGGGATATCGGGTGCTAGCGGCAGACGCGTGTCGCTTGTCACCGCATAGGCCTTTATGCTCCCCGCCCGCACCAGCGGGATTGTAGAAGTCGGTGTCAGTATGGCGAGGTCAATGTGATCGGCCAAAAGGTCAAGCACCGGGGAGCCCCGATAGGGCACCTGGACGAAATGCGTCCCGGTTGCTCTCTGAAAGAGCACGACGGCAACGCGGAGATACGACGCGACAATTGCTGTCGACGCCTTGTCAGGATTAGCTTTCAGCCATGCAATCAGTTCTCCTAAATCTTTCGCCGGCATCGTTTTCCTTGCGACGAAGAGAAACGGGCTCGTAAACAGAGGCGAGATAGGCAAAAAATCATCCAGCACGTCATATGGAAGCGAATACAAGACGCTGTTCAGCACGTGTGTGGATGCGACACCCAGCTCTATCGTATAGCCATCGGGCCTCGCGCGGGCAGCCCGGCCGGTCGCAATGCTCCCATCCGCTCCGCTCCCATTTTCGATGATGATGGGCTGTCCCAGTGAATCTCGCATCCGCTCGGCTAGGATTCGTCCGACAGTGTCCGGCGGGAAACCTGCTGGAAACGGCACGATCATGGTGATCGGCCGCGACGGATAGGCTTGCGCCGTTGCGATGCGCGACGTGCTGGAGAGACCGGCGGCGCCCGCGGCTAAGCATAGAAACTCACGGCGAGGAAGTTTCATGGCGTCGAGCCCAGGTTGGCCATTGATTGCAAGGCTAAGCCAACATCGGCTAAAGTGGAATACCGAGATCTCTTTGGTCGACAAAAGCACCGGCTTATGTCCAAAATTACCGACTTGGACGATCACATAGGTCGACGGCTGAGGCTGCGCGATCTCCGTGTGTTCTTCTCGGTGGTGCAATCGGGCAGCCTGGCCAAGGCGGCCGCACAGCTACGCGTTTCCCAGCCGGCCGTGTCGCAGGTGATTGTTGAGTTGGAGCGTTGCTTAGGGGCGCGATTGTTCGATCGCAGCTCGCGCGGGATGGAACCCACGATATACGGCCACGCTCTGTTTGCTCGTGGCCGCGCCGCATTCGACGAATTGAGGCAGGGAATTAGAGATATCGAATTTCTGGCAGATCCGACATCCGGCGAGGTGCGCATCGGGTCCGCCAGTCCGATTACCGATACCTTGCTTCCGGCGATCATTCAGCGAGTACGTCAACAATATCCACGCATCGTGATTCAGGTGGACGACGTGCCACTCCCTCCGCCGGTGCTAGACTTGTCAGGATTGCGAGAGCGAAGACACGATCTCGTTCTTACGCGATGGACCCCTGGGCTGGGATACGACCCAGCGTCGGATTTAAAGGTCGAGACCCTGTTCGAGGATCGAATGGTCGTCGCTGCAGGCATTCAAAATCGATTGGCGCGTCGCCGCAGTATCGATCTTGCGGAACTCGTCGGAGAGCCGTGGATTCTTGCACCGCCCAGTTCATCTTATTATCTTCTTGTAGCCGAGGCCTTTCGATCGAGGAACCTCGAGCCACCGAAGGCCAGCCTGATAACGTTGTCCGTGCCGCTGCGAACATCCATGCTGGCCAACGGCCCTTACGTTACGGCGTTTGCCAATTCGGTGGTGACGCTCAATCCGAACCGACAATCTTTGAAAGTATTGCCCGTCGATTTTTCCACCCGGCCGCGGTCGGTCGTTGTCTTGAGGTTGAAAGGTCGGACCCTGAGTCCGGTGGTGGAGCGCTTCATCGAATGCGCCCGCGAAGTTGCGAAATTGATCGTCGCCGATCCGCGTCGCTCTAAATTGCGCGCGACGACAGCCATCGAAGGCTGACCTGACGGCCTCGCGATGTTGGAAGGCAGGCCCCCAACATGCGTAGTGCAAGGTCGGAGGACAGTCGCAGTTTTGGCGATTGAGGCGTGATTCTGGCTCCAATATCATAAAGGAGTAGCGCACGAGTAGTGCCATCTTCATGGACCGTGGCGCGCCACTTTTTCATCTGCGCCAGAATAGGCAGCGGCAACCTCGGCCTAGCCGAAGGTGCGCCAATGCTCGCTCGGAGGGACACTATTCGCCTCGTTTGACGCTTCGTGCAATCTGGCTATAATCTGGCCAGAATGCCTTTCGAGATCGTCCTTGCTCCCGAAGCCGTCGAAGACCTCAGGAGGCTTACGGCAAATGCTCGCGCGACTGTCCGAACTGCGCTCGAAACGCATCTGAGGCACGAGCCCAAGAAAACGAGCCGCAGTCGGATCAAGCGATTGCGAGGATTGCTCCGTCCGCAGTATCGGCTGCGAGTAGACGAAGTTCGGGTTTTCTACGACGTATCCGGCACGACCGTAGAGGTTCTGGCAATAGTGCCCAAATCGGAGACCGTGTCATGGCTCGCACAATTCGGAGATCCGGAGTGAAAGAAGTTCCTCTTTCCGAGGTCAAGGATGATCTGTCTCGCTTTCTTCGAGAAGCTGAGGCGCAGGAGATCGTTATCACGCGCCATGGGAAGCCCGCAGGCGTGTTGATCGGCTTCGAGTCGGAAGAAGACTGGTTCGAGTACCGTCTCGAACATGACCCGCGCTTTCTGCGTCGTATCGAACAAGCGCGAAACAGCTTGCGCGTGGGACGTGGGACCAGGCTCGAAGACATCGAAAGCGAATAGCGGCACATGCACGCTCCGGTCGGGGTGTGCGCGCAAAGAGGAGCAAGTTGCCGGATAGCATAGCGTGGACTCTCGCACGGCATCATCGCGCCACGGCGAAAGAATAGTCCCCATCTTCATTGACCGTGGCGCGCCAGCTATTTTAATTGGCCTTCCAGAAGCGAGCGCGTGACCGTGAATTGGCTTCACGAAATATCCTACTTGTTTGGCGGCGCCTTCCTCGCCAATGCTGTTCCGCATTTTGTCAGCGGCGTGATGGGGCGGCCCTTCCAGAGCCCCTTCGCCAAGCCGCCGGGAAAGGGTCTCTCATCTTCGACCGTGAACGTGCTCTGGGGATTTGCGAACTTCGTTATCGCCTACCTGTTGATCGCCCAGGTGGGAGACTTCGACATACATGCTGCGGATCACGTTATCGCCGCGGGTATCGGCGTCCTTCTGCTTGGCGTGTTCTCCGCGCGCACGTTCGGCCAATTCCACGGCGGTAATTCGGCCGCGGGCTCCTGAACGACGGGATCACGACCAGTTCCGAAGGCCCCCGCCGGGTGCTAGAGAGTGGCGGCCGGTCTCATCATCGATCATCTTTCGAAGAACTGATCATTGAACCTCTCCGACTCGCCACAGTTCGAACCACATCGCTTCCAAAGCGCAGCGGCACATTATCTTCGTGGCCGCACGCCCTACCCTCCGAAATTGATCCGCCGCGTCGCTGAATTGATGCAGCTGCAGGAGCAGCACCGCGTGCTCGATCTGGGATGCGGACCAGGTCAACTCGCGATCGGCTTTGCGTATTTCAGTGGAGAGGTGATCGGCATCGATCCAGAGCCGCGAATGCTTGCTATCGCAGCGAGTGCGGCAGAAGGGCTGACGCCGAACGTGACATTTCGCCTTGGCAGTTCGTTTGAGCTTGATCGCGCGCTCGGCAATTTCCGGCTGGTCACGATGGGCCGAAGCTTCCATTGGATGGACCGATCAGAAACACTGCGGACCTTGGACGGGATGATCGAGCACGGAGGAGCGGTCGCGTTATTTCGCGAATCTCACGTCGATGTTCAAGAAAACCAATGGTACAAGGAGTGGCGCACCGTCACCGAACGGTACGCCAAAGATGATCCGGCCCGCGCCCGGCGACACGATAGCCGTTGGCCCTCTCACGAACAGGTTTTGTTGTCATCGCCATTCAGCCAGCTCGAGCTCGTCTCAGTTGTTGGACGGCGGCAGAGCACGATCGACGGTTTGATCGAGCGAGCGCGATCGATGTCGAGTCTAGCGCGGGAGCGAATAGGAGACCGGGCAGCCGAGCTTGAGCGAGACCTGAGTACTCTATTGACGAGTGTTCCCTCCATGGGCGGCCTTGTTACGGAAGTTCTCGAATGGACCGCCCTTATTGCCCGGCGCGGGTGACTTCGCGTGCAGGCTGACAGCAACCCGCTCGACCTCGAGATTTCCTGCGCGCACAACATCGCCAGCCCGCCTATACGGGTGAGTCCGCAACTCACGGTGCGGCGGATCTTTGTTGCGCCTGTTTGTACATGCTCTCCGGCTTTGGCAGGCCGAGATGATCGCGCGAGATTGCGAACGGCCAGGTAGTGTTTTTGGTCCGAAGGGATTTGATCGGCGCGAGCCCGCAGGGTGACGCACTCAATGCCTGATCCCTTCTGTCGAGGCTGGGTCGATCCAGAGCGGGCCCGCGCCTGCCATCGCTTCGGAACGTCGACTTCGTGCATCCACTGCAGTTCAGCGCCGAGCAGCAGAACGCCAAGCTGTCCGAACTGCGATCCATCGGATGCGCGACCTAGGTGCTCTGGTTGATCCGGTCTGCATGCCCGGCGGCAAACCTTGCCGGCGTTCTCGCGACCAAGCCTTCCGGTCGGAAAGGTAGGCTCGGCGTAATGCAGACCATCATCGCACGGACCGGGTAGGCGGCATCAGAGATATCGGAGAGGTGCGGACCGTCGCAAAAAACATCGTTCTTGCTGATCTCGCCACCGGACCTGTAGCGAAAGAAACAACTTGTCACTTCTTTACAAACGGAAAAGGCCCAGTCACGAACAAGAAATCCCGCTAATGCACGTAAGACCGTTCAAAATCCCGAACCGAGCGCGTAAAGGTATAGTCTTTCGAATCCGGGATCGCCTCCTTGGGCAAGCCGATCCAACTTTCGATGACGAACTGGTCGGGTACCGCGCCGGTCTGAGCATAGGCATGGCCGGCCGTCATGATGCCGTCATACCAGGTCTTGTCATTGAGATGACCGGCCGCTTTCGCGAGGGGATAGTCTGAAGCCCAGTAGACCAAGCTGAACTTGATCTTTTTGGCGTGGCAATGATCCTCGATCGCCTTCAAGCCTGCCCAGGACCCCTGTTGCCCACCCTTGAAAGCAACCCAGTTGACATCTGTGCGATAGAAATCCAGTCCACGAACGCCCAATTCCTTTAGCCGCTGCTCAAGACGATCAATCCAATGATTATGCTCATCCGTCGTCGAGGCCGGATAGGGCTCGACGTCACCGATCAATGCCTGCGGATAGGTCCGGCGTACGTTAACAATAAATTGCGCGACCTGCTCGACCGCAAAATCCTCGGAGAGATGAAGAGTCTTGAGGGCATTCTCTCGAGGCCCATCCATCGCGAACGAGCTTATTTCACCGCCATGCTTGGTGATCCGATCCCACCAACTCTTCTGTACGGTGAAGCTTTTCTCCCCCTCATGGGCCCATTCCTTGATCGCACCCACCTCCAGTTCGAGAGAGATGTTCCAAGCATCGATTTTCTTGATAAATGCATCGAGCTCGTCATTTGACATCTTCTTGAAATTGCCTTCGACCAGCAGCAGGCTGCCGACGGCGGATCGGGCATCCTTCCATTTTCCCTCCTCGGCAAGCATTTGCTTCAGTTCATCGGTCGATGGGGCGTTTATCACCAATTTTTTCAATTGCGCGCTCTCGGAAGGGGTCGCACTCACCGTGGCGCCCGCAACGAGAAGCAGAGCCGCTGCCATCTGGAGTCTTTTACCGATTTGCACCATTTTCTCTCGGTCCTTTGGGAAAGGGTCATTTGCCGCGAGGTCAATTCAAGAATGAAAGCTGGTGTCGAAAGTAGCGGTGTCGAATGTCAGTCGACCATCCGGGAAAACGGTGTCGTACTTGCCGTCGCTTCGCGCCTTAAATCCTCGCAGCGCCTGGAGCTTTCCCTGACTTGAGGCGAGAACTGCAAGCAGAGCAACGGTCTTGGTCAGATAGTCGGGGATGCCGCCGGCGGGAATTGACAGAATCGTCCCTTTGTCGAGGCCAAAGACCTGAACGCCGCCGGCCACCTGAACCATCGATGGCGGCGCGGCGTTCCGGTTCTGTAGGACCATCCAAGCTGCCCCCGTCATGCGTTGCGTTTCAAGGGACTGCCAATTCGGGGCGCCATAGGTGATCATCACGCCACCGGCACGGATCCAATGATCGATGCCGGTCAAGGTGGATTGGCGGAATATCTTGCCGCTGGTGTGCAGAAGGACCTTGTATCGCCGCAACAGATTCCAGCCGACCATGTTCTCGTCCACCAGATCATAGTCGAAATGGGCTCGGCCCTGAGAGCAGAAAGCAAGCTGCCCCGCCGGAAAGCCCGTCAAGTCGAGCATCATCTGTGTGGTCGGGTACAACACGGCGATGTCGACGATCGGGCGTCGACCGGGCCTGAGGATGCGCTTGTAGTCGGAGATGGCCTGGGCGCGCGTGGCGGAGGCTGGTCTCAAGTGGAAATTCTGATAGTACTGGAAGATCAGCGTCGCGCCCGCACTCGCATCCTCGAAATATTGACGGCAGATTTCAGGATATTTGAGGTCACCGCCGGGCGGCTCGGTACCGAATCCGACGTTCAGGATGTGGCAGACCGGCGCCATCCGCTTATAGAACCAATAGGCCCGCGGTGGCTGATCCCGATTGAAACTGCCATGGGTCGATCTGATCGAGATGGGCGCAAACGCTGCGACGGCGGCGCAAATCGCCGTCCGGTCGCAGCCGTCGCGCTGCAGGTCCGAGCCGAATCCCATGGGCACATCGATATGGGTCTTGGGAAAATGCTTACGGATCACAGTCAAATGACGGCGCAGCGCCCGGACCTGGCTTTCCTGATACCAGGTGACGAAATCGACCCATTGGCGCGTTGATACGGCCTTGGCGGAAGCCGGGAACGAGATGTCATTCAACGCGGATATCCGCGTCCCCCAAGCCGTGTTCAGAGCGGCGAGACCGCCATATCGCTCTGCCATGCTTTGACGGAAATCGGCTTTGGCGAAGCGGTCGCCGCACCAGAAATCGCTGCCGATGCCGGACATCAACCCGACTTCGATGAAGTATTTGATGATGTCGATCTGGCCTTCGTAATGCGCGGCGAGATAGGAATAGAAATGATCAAAGCCGTCATAGGTCCCTGGCGCCCACGGTGATGGAAAATCATGTGTCTCACCCGTGCGCATATTGACCACCGGCTGGAAGCCGGCGGTCTGCTTCAGCCAGTCAGGGGTGTTGTTGAGATTGGGAAACGCCAATATCTTCAGGCCATGCTGCTGACTGAGGCGCAGCATGTCGTCGAACTCCTGCATGTTCCATCGGTCGCGCTCGGCCTCAAGCCGCGCCCAGTTCATATAGATCTCGATATGGGTCATGCCCGGCAGAGTCTGATCGGTGATCACGCCGCGGTTGTTCGGTCCGCGCGGGAAAGTCGGAATATTGAGCGCGCCGTTGACGAAGGGTATGTCCTCGACAGATTTCGGCAAATTATCGTGCGACGGTGCCGGCAGGGTATCAGTCAGTTCACCCGCCCGCGCTGGTGCGGGCGGGTTTGCCGTGCAGATCAACGACGCGGCGCCAACCCTGGCTGATAGTTTCAAAAAATCCCGACGTTTGATCATCGTCCCTTCCAGGTATTCACAGTTCTGCATGAGTGATCACGATGGCAGAACCGCGGCCACCGGACTCGATGGCGCGGAAATTTCAAACCGCCAATTTCGGAGCGGAGGTCGCGATGCCACGTTCGAATCATTCGGTGACAAACAGGTTTGCGCGGTGTCACGGCCGGCACGGTCACAAGCGTCGCGCCGCGGACGGGACAACGAGCCAAGTGACCCGGCGACGTCTGCGTCGCGCAACCATCATCAATTCGACTCAAGATGCAAGCAAGGGATAGTCCCAAGCGCCAATCGGGTGATGAAATGCCATATGCAGACTCAATCCATCACTCACTGTGGGCCGGGCGCCTCTTGCTGCTCGGCGCGCTGGTGAGTCTAGCGCTCTGTGCGAGCCCAACGTGGGCAAGAGAGGTGCTTCGGGGCGTCGACTTCGTGCATCCCCTGCAGTTCAGCGCCGAGCAGCAGAACGCCAAGCTGTCCGAACTGCAATCCCTCGGCGTCCGGGTCATCCGGTTCGGCATGTACGCTCAGGACGAGGACAAGAACGTCGATTTCATCAAGCGGGCTTATGCCCACAAGATCGCGGTCGTTCTCATCCTGCACGGGCTATATGTGCCGGGCGCGCCGGAACGGCCGTTTCGCCCCAAGGAATTTCCGGGCATGTGGCCGGGACCGCCGATGTCCGACCTCGATCCGGGCCGTTCGGCGCAATATTTCCGTGAGCTCTTCGGGAAGCTCGATGCCGGCGGCGTCCCACTTGCCGGCCTGGAGCTCGAAAACGAGATCAACATGGCGGGAAACAATCCGGATTTCCAGTTGCCTGGCGAAGGACGGGTGCTGGGCTTGACCGATCTCTCGAACGATCCTGAAGGCCAGCACGTCGCGAAAGGCTACCTCCAATATCTCAAGGTCCTTGCCGCACTGAAGGACGCGCGCGAGCACGCCAAGCTCAACAACCACACGCCGCTGCTGCCGACGAGCCTGGTCGCCATAACGCAGGAAGGGCCATGGCCGACGCCGAAGCCGTATGACGGGGTCAGCGTCGGCGCCACCATGGCGTTCCTCCGCGCGCACGGGCTCGACCAACTCGTCGACGCCTACAATCTGCACATTTATCCGTCGGGCGATCATCCAGGCGACAAGGCGGCTGCGATCCATCGGATGCGCAACCTGCGTGCTCTGGTCGATCCGGTTTGCGGGCCGGGCAGCAAGCCTTGCTGGATCACCGAGTGGGGCTTTGCATATGCGAGCAAGACCTGCACCGCGCAGGAGGAAAGAGACCACGTGCTGGTGGTGCAAGACATGATGAGCGACTTCTCCCAATTGGCGCACGAAGGTCGGCTCACCGGGCTCATCTATTATTCCTGGACGGGCGATCCGATCTTCGATCTCGATCGCTGTGGCGCGACGTCGGAGAGCGGGCGGCTGGCGATCGCGCCGCTGGCCGACCGGTAGGTGAAGATGGACCGGCGCGCAGCTGGAGCCGTCCTCGTGGCCGCCGTACTCCTCGCCATTGTGACGACCGAGCCGCACAAGGCCACGGCGGAAGATCGGACATCCGGTGTCGACGGCGTTTGCGCCACTTGTTTTACCTTCCGTGTCGGGCTCGCGCACGTGGTGCGTGGCCCGAGGACCGACATTGCCGACAACCGCTTTAGCGAGATCGCGTTGCCGACCGGCGGCTTTCGCGGCTTCGACGCCCATGGCGAGACACGGGCGATCGATGGGAAGACACCATTGGACATGGGCGCCACCGGACGCGCGGTGCTGAAGCCGGGACCGCCGGGAAGCTACTCCTCCTGTGGGCAGTGGTTGAACCATGCCGAGCGTGTCGGCACGACCGTTCTGGGTTTCGTTCATGCCGAGACGGCCTGCAACTACGCGGCAGGCCAGACGCACAAATCCATGGCGCTCGCGACCTCGAATGACGACGGGCTCACCTGGCGGGATCTCGGACAATTCATCACCGGCACGGATAGTCCTGCTGCGGGAAAGAATACCGGCGAGGGTGACTGCACGGCGGTCGATGGACACGACGGCTACGACTACGCCTACTGCTTTCGTCCGCGCGACGGCGGCCTGATCGTGGCGCGCGCGCCGACCGCCAACCCCGGCCCTGGCAGCTGGAGGAAATATCTCAACGGACGATGGGACCAGCCTGGGTTAGGCGGCGATGCGACGCGCCTGATGAACGGGTCCGGGACCAGCGTCGCGCGCTGGACCGCCACGGGAGACCTCGTGCTGACGGGCTGGGTGCCGGGCGGTCTCGGCCTGTTCCTGACCCGAGACCACGTCTCATTCAAGGCCGTGGCTGCGCCGCTACTCGTCCTCGATCCGGGCATCTGGCGGCGCCCAGCCCCGTCGGAGCTCGTCACCTATCCGGTCCTGCTCGATGCGAGGAACGGCGGCAACCAGCTCTCGAATTCCTGGATGCTGGTCTACGCCTATTGGCCGCCGGGCGGCGGACACGCCGACAAATATCTGGTCTTTCGCGATATCAAGCTCTCCCCGACGACGGCCCCCGACGACGCACAAGTCGGCGTGCTGCTCGCACGCTGGTACAATCCTTCGCTCCATGACCGCTGGTCAACGACGGGGCCGGTTCCCGGCAATGACGCGTCCTACAAGCTCGACGCGCAATCGGGATATTTGCTGACCGCCGCGCCGGCCGGAACGCCCAGCCTCGAACTGGAGGATTGCGTCAGCGGCCGGCCTGGACATCCGGACCATCTCCTGGCCGAAAAGGGTTTCTGTGGGGCGCACGATTATCAGCGCCTGCGCACAGCCGGCTGGATCTTTGCAGAGCCCAAGCCGGGCACGATCTCGCTCTATCGCTGCTACAACGCGAAGGAACAGTCCCACTTCGCTTCGAACGCACCGGACTGCGAGAGGCTCGGCGACATGCAGCGGCTGCTCGGCTATGCGTTGAAGCAATGAGCCGAGCGAGGACAAATGATGACGCGACACCGTGCCCTCAGCCCAGCCTTAGCCGCAACACTCGTCAGCATCTCCTTCAGCCCATGGCCGGCCCACGCCGAGACCGCCGCCAACGCGCTGGATCGGGCGATCGCGCAAGGCGTCGTGAACTGGCGCATCGATCCGCAGTGGCCGGCGACCAAGGATGGCGAGCTCGGGCTTCTGCAGCGGCTCCATCCAGGCCTCATCTACAAGATCGGCCTCAGGACCGGCTGGGGACAGGTCGATGAGAAGACGTTCAAATCCGCAGCCGACATAGCGGGCGTCGTCAAAGCCAGACTTCCCGACATCATGCTCGGAATCGGCATGGGCGAAACGGTGAAGCCTGATCTCGACGTCACGCTCGACTGCGAAGGCGCTACCCGCCGCTTCCCTGCGGCACCCATGACCAATCCCCAGCGGCCGCTTCTGAGCGGAACCGCGTGGATCGACGTCAGCACCGATGCCGGCCGGGACTTCTATGAATGTCAGGGGCGCAAGCTCATCCACGCCGGTTACTCGCTGATCAATCCCGACGGCGGAGGGCTGGTCATCAAGAACGCCGCCTCGCCGCAAAAGGCCGTCCGGAACTTCAATCAGGTATTTGCCAGCTTGAAAGCTTATGGCCAGTCGATCGGGCGCGCGGTCTTCGTCTCAGGCGATGTCGACATGCTGCAGGCTGGGGTCGAAATCGACGCCGCTTACCTGCCTTCCCGGTTCTATCACATCACAATCCCGCAGTATAAAAACTACCAGAACAAGGTCCCGCGGCCCGGCATCGGCGTCGGCTATTCTTATGTGCTGTCGCCGCGGATCATCAGCGATTTTCGCGCCCGATCGCCGTCTCGGACACGCCTGTTCTTCTACATCGACAATTGGGATCCGGCTCAGGACGACCTGCGGCGGCTCATGGAGCTCGACGGGGCCAACCGCCGGTTCCTGATTGTCGAGAGCGCCAAGACCGCGCACGCGGGCGGCGCCTACTTCATTCCGAGCTTGAACCATTGCGATGGATGCATCGCGCCCTCGTCGATCGGCGACACATGCGAACTGATGCCAGGCCGAACCGACAAAACCGAGTATGACGCGATCCGCTGCGGCGACGAGGCTGCGATCAAAGAAGCGCTCGATCGCCAGGGCGCGGCCGGGCGCGCAGATCATTGATGGTGCCAGTGCCCTCGCGTCAGAAACAGAAAATGTTGATGCGCGTTCGCGTCGCCATAGCCCCCGTCGCGGCTTCACATGAACAGACGTGGAAGAGGTTGGAACGTCGATGGGGAGGCTGATAATCGCGGCGGCACAAACGCCTGTCACGGTAGACCTCGCAAGGAACTCCGCGACCATCCGAACCATGATGCGGCGGGCCAAGGCCGAAGGAGCACACCTCGCTCACTTCACGGAGGGCGCACTGTCGGGCTACGGCCGGAAAGAGATGACACCGTTTGAACGATGGTCATCCGAGGCTTTCCGCCCGCGTACAGTCATCGTCCCCCGACGAGCTCCCCTTCGCCCTCAGCCGAGGACCAAGCTCACGCCGCGCCGGATCTTTGCTGCGCGTGTTTATAGATGCTCTCCGGCTTTGGCAGGCCGAGGTGATCGCGCAAGGTCGAGCCTTGGTACTCCGTGCGGAACAGCCCGCGGCGCTGCAATTCCGGGATCACCAGCTCGCAGAAATCGTCGAGCGCGCCCGGGATGTAAGGCGGCATCACGGTGAAGCCGTCGCAGGCTTCTTTGCTGAACCAGTCCTCCATGTAGTCGGCGACCTGCGTCGGCGTTCCAACAAAGACGTTCTTGCCGCGCGCACCCGCAACGCGCTGACCGAGCTGGCGAATGGTGAGCTTTTCCTTTCTCGCCATCGCCAGGATGCTGTCGAAATGCCCCCTGCTGCCGTTGGGCGGTGTCAGAACATCCGGCAATTCCTGATCGAGCGAATAAGGGCGCAGATCCAATTCGCCGAGCATGGTGGACAGGATTTCACGGCCGACGATGGGATGAATGAGGCTCTGCAAGAACTCGAAGTCGTCCTTGGCCTTCTGCTCGTCCTTGGCAACGATCACGCTCAGGCCGGGAAGGATCTTGAGGTGGTCAGGATCGCGATCGTACTTGGCCATACGGGCTTTGGTGTCGTCGTAATAGGCCTTCGCAGCCTCGACGTTCAAATGCGGACTGAAAATCGCTTCCGCATAGGCGGCGGCGAGCTCACGGCCTTCGTCAGACGCACCCGCCTGCACCATCACCGGATGGCCCTGCTGCGACCGCGGCACATTCAGAGGTCCGCGCACCTGATAGTTCTGACCGATGTGATTGAGGTAGTGCATCTTCGCAGGATCGAAAAAAAGTCCGCTCTCCTTGTCGCGCACGAACGCGTCATCGTCCCATGAATCCCAGAGACCCTTTACGATTTTTGCGAACTCATGTGCACGTTGATAGCGCTCGCCATGCGGCACCGGACCGGTGCGACCGAAGTTCAGCGCCTCCGCAGTCTGGCCGGACGTTACGAGATTCCAACCGCCACGACCGCCGCTGATCAGATCGAGTGAGGCAAACCGGCGGGCGACGTTGTAAGGCTCGTTGTAGCTCGTCGACATGGTGCAGATCAGGCCGATTTTCTCCGTCATCATTGCCAGCGCCGACAGCAAGGTCAGCGGCTCAAAGTTGGCGATGAATTGCACCGACCGGGATTGCGCCTCGATGTCCGCCTGACGCGTTGCAACGCCATCAGCGAGAAAGATCAGGTCGAATTTCGCCTTCTCGGCTGTCTGTGCAATCTTGACGTAATGCTTGATGTTGACATGGGCATCGGCATCGGCACGGGGATGACGCCACGAGGCCACATGGTGACCGGTCGGGTTATAGTAGGCGGCCAGCCGCATCTTCTTGTCGGAATTCATCGGTCGAATCTCCCTGCCCTTTCCGAGGCTGCGAACGTGCCCTTTCAGGATCGCTGTTTTCCGGGGGCTTTGTGCGTCGGACATCTAGGCGATGCCCTTGATCGTATCGAATTCGTGCGAAAATGTCCCCGACTGATGAAAGTGCTTGAGCGGCGCGTGCGTGCCGCCGCTCCCTTGCGTTCCTGTGCTCTACGGAGCGGCCGCCGGCGACCCTGCGAATTAAATAAACACCAGCGAGATCACGACGGCTGAGATCGCCGCAGCAATGGCCAGCGTCAGGTCATCCTGATCAAGCGCAACTATCCACCGCATGACCCCCTCCCCTGTAACAATCGAGCGTTAACGAATGTGCTTTTATGGTTGACCAGAGGTTAACGGCCCGGGGTGCAAGAAAATTGGAATTAAGCAGTGTCAATTCGGCAACGGCCGGCTATCAGGACGTCGCGATTGCGCACACTCGATAACAGACAGAGGGGACAGGCGTGGTAAAGGCACAAAAGCCGAAGGCCAGAGTGGCGAAGGCCAAAGATGAGCACACTTGGCGCGTGAGCCGGACGAATAATCAATCGGTGGACATCCGCGCCGACGCTCTCAGCATCATGGATGGAGACTTGGTATTCACCCAAAACGGGATTCCGGTCAGAATCGTCGCTGCAGACACCTACACAGATGTGGAACTTATCAGTCCCGCTGCTGACTGACGAAGGGGCCTAAACGGCCCCGAGCAGCTGGGGGCTGCCTCTGCGCCAGACACTGAGTTCCGCCACCCTACCTTCGGCGCGACTTGCGGATGCGGAACAAAATTTCGACGTAGGACGGCGTGTTCATGGTGGCAGCCCCCCAAAATCACCCGCGAGACATCCAATCCTCGGACCCGGCAGGGGCGCTAGAGGGCTGGGACCTGTGAGCAGAATGACAGGGGCTTGGCTCCGCCGACAGTGCAATCTGGCCACATGGTTCCTTTAATTGATACCGTTGCCGCTTTGCACCTGCGCGGCATCGCCATGGCTTCAAAGCTCAATC
The DNA here is from genome assembly GCA_019241285.1 of Xanthobacteraceae bacterium. Classification (GTDB taxonomy): domain Bacteria; phylum Pseudomonadota; class Alphaproteobacteria; order Rhizobiales; family Xanthobacteraceae; genus JAFAXD01. The sequence continues at coordinate 15,865 of JAFAXD010000413.1, forward strand.
AAAGCCGTGGTACGCTGCGGCGAGTTTGCGAACAGGGGGAGGAGCATGAGCGACGCCACGGCCGAGATCAAAAAACTTGAGGACCGCCGCTTCCAAGCGATGATCGATGGCGACTTCAACACGCTCGACACGTTGCTGGGCGATGGGCTGATCTACACCCATTCAACCGGCCAATCCGACACGCGCGCCGAGTACATCGCGCAGTGCAAAAACGGCAAGTTCAAGTACACGAAGATCGAGCGCCCGATCGAGACCATCCAGGTCTATGGCGATACGGTCGTGGTGACGGGCCATACCAGGATGGACGTGATCTCCGACGGCAAGCCCAAGGTGCTCAACAGCCGCTACACCGATGTGTGGATCAGGAGCCCGAAGGGCTGGCAGATGGTGGTGTGGCAATCCACGCCAATTCCTGCGCCGCCAGCTTGAAGCTTGAACCGAGGCCGCGCGTTCTCCTCGGCAACAACCAGGCGGCACAATCCATTCCGTTGGCGGACAGTGTCTCGAATTGATTGCGCATGCATGCGCGCGCTCAACGCGCCGCGTGCAGAACGTGCCGCACCGCACCTTCGATGCGCGCCTCGGCCTCGCGTGGGGAGAGCGCCTGGCCGACGTGCAACAGAACGCGCAGATGCGCATAGCCGCGCAAAAGCTCGAGGAATTCTTCGGCGGTGCGCACCGGGTCGATGATCCGGAAGCGCGGGTTGCTGCGGTTGCGCTTCAGGTAGCGGGCCAGCACATCGATGCAGACCTGCGGACCCGACGCATAGAAGAACTGCCCCAACTTCGGAAACCGATGGCATTCCGCGACGACAATTCGATGCAGCTCGATCGTTTCGGGATCGAAGACAATGTCGATCATCTTGCGCGCGAAGCGCCGCAGCGCCTCTTCGGGCCGCTCTGCGAAGATGCGCTCGAGATCTTCGGCGACAATCATGTTACCGAGCTCCGTGATGACGCCGGCGAACAGATCCTCCTTGCTCCCGAAGTGCCGATAGACCGTCATCTTGGAAACCCCGGCCCGGGCTGCCACCTCATCCATGTTGGCGCCGCCGAAGCCGGAGGCGAGGAACACCACCTTCGCACCCTGCAGAATCGCCGCGCGCTTGGCGTCCGATTTGAGGCGCCCACGCCTGCCGCTCGCCTGCAGCCCCGGCCTGAACACAGCGGCCGTCGGCTTTTCCTTGCGAGAAACGATACTCCTTGGTATCGTTTTAATGTTGCCGGAGACATTGTGAGGTGACCGGCTCGCCTTCGTGGCAGCAGCGCGCGCCTTAGCCTGGAGGTCCTGCATGTCGATGACCGCCGCTTATTCCCCGAAAGAGCTCGCCGAGATGGTCGAGCCTGCCCGCGTTCACCGCCGAATCTACACGGACCCGGACATCTTTGAACTCGAAATGTCACGCATCTTCAGCGCGGCGTGGGTGTACGTCGGCCATGAGAGCCAGATCAAGAACCCGGGCGACTATTTCACCGCCCGCGTCGCGCGCAAGCCGCTGGTGATCGTGCGCGCCAGCGACGGCTCGATCCGCGCGCTCCACAATCAGTGCGCCCATCGTGGCGCGATGGTCGTGGCGAACGACGCGGGAGCAACGGACGAGTTCCAGTGCTGCTATCACGGCTGGACCTATCATCTCGATGGCCGCCTCAAGGCCGTGCCGCTGAACCACGGGTATCCGGACGATTTCAGCACCAAGAATCCGAACACGGCGATGGTCGCGGTCCCCCGCGTGCAGAGCTATCGCGGCTTCATCTTCCTGAGCCTCGCCAGCGAAGGGCAGAGCCTGGAGAATTTCCTCGGCTATATGCGCACCTCGCTCGACGACGCGGTGGATCGTGCGCCTGATGGCGAGCTCGAAGTCGCCGGCGGCGTGTTCAAGCACACCTACAATGGCAACTGGAAACTCTACCTCGAGAACCTGTGCGACGCCGCGCACCCCTGGTACACGCACCGCTCCTCAATCGCCGCTGCCCAGCAACAAAAAGACGACGTTTTCAGCGACGGCACCGGTGAAATCGCCATCCGGCAGATGCGGCAGAACGGTGCCCCCTACTCCTTCTGGGAAAACCAGGTCGGCATTTGGACCTATCCGAATGGCCACAGCTATCTCGGCGATTACCACGACGATTCCAAGCTGGTCGCAGCGCTGAACGACCCGGTGTTCCGCGAATATCACCACGCCATGGAAGCCAAGAAGGGCAAGGGCGAGACGCAGCGCGTCATGGAAGTGCGCCGCTGGAACAGCAATATCTATCCCAACATGTCGATGATGAGCCAGTTCCAGCAGCTGCGCGTCATACACCCGATCGCCGTCAATAAGACGGAAGTCCACACCTACTGCTTCAAGCTGAAAGGCGCGCCGGAGCAGATGTTCCGCAACACCGTCAGCTTCGCCAACGTGGTGAACGGCACCGGCTCGCTGGTTCTCACCGATGACCTCGAGATCTACAACCGGGTCACGCTCGGGCTCTCGAGCGAGGGCGCCCCATGGATTGAGGTCGGACGCGGCTTCACGTCGGATGAGCCGGACCCGCACGGCGGTCGCAAGGGCAAGAACTCGACCAGCGAAGTCTATATCCGCAACATGTTCGATGCCTGGCGCGGTTACATGCTCGGCGACAGCGGCGCCGCCAGAAAGCAGGTGGCCTGATCATGCTGGACAAGACGAGAAAGACCCCGCGCCTGCCAAGCACGGCCATCGATCTGCGGCCTTATGAAACCTTCCTCATCCACGAGGCCCGCCTGCTCGACGAAGGCTACTTCGACGATTGGCTGGCATTGTTTACCGAGGACGCGCGCTATTGGGTGCCCATCCAGCCCAACCAGGCCGATCCGTTCGAGACCGTGTCGCTGATGTATGACGATCGCCGGCTTCTGGAGACGCGCGTCCGCCGGCTCTCCGATCCGCGCATCTACTCGCAGGAACCGCGCTCGCGCACCAGCCGAACCGTGACCAACGTCACAGTGGAGCCCGATGCCGGGGAGCCGGGTGTCACGGTGCGCTCGAAATTCGTGCTGGTCGAGTACCGGCGGGAGGATCAGCGGCTGTTCGCCGGCACCTATTTCCACCGGCTGGTCGGCGAAGGCGACGCCATGCGCATTGCCATGAAGAAGGTCGAACTCGTCAACTGCGACGCACCGCTCGACGGGCTGGTGGTACCGTTCTGATTGGCTGAGAAAAAGCTCAAGCAGCAAAAGCTCTGACGATCATGCGCCCCACATCCGCAAGCGTTGCGTTGCGCGCCTCGGTCGCGGCGGTGGTCTCGGTCAGATAAACCGTCACGAGAACCGGCGCGCCCTGCGGCGGCCAGATCACCCCGATATCATTGGTCGAGCCGCGTTCTCCTGATCCGGTCTTGTCGCCGCATCGCCATCCAGGTGGTAGTGCGGCACGCAGGCGCGCGTCACCGGTACGGTTGCCGAGGAGCCAGGCGGTGAGCTGATCCTTCGAAGCGGCCGACAGGACCTCGCCAAACAGC
>JAFAXD010000439.1 GCA_019241285.1 Xanthobacteraceae bacterium
AGTTGTTGATAGAGGAGAGTGCGGCGGTAACGAGCTCGTAGGGAGACGCAGCAATTTGCAGCCCTCGTCCTGGTCGCCCTTAGCGACCAGGCGTCTCGAAGGACGGCCGCAATGTAGGCCTGCCTTCTTGGCCATCCTTCGAGACGCTCGCGCAAGCGCGCGAGCTTCTCAGGATGAGATTCCAGGAGCAGCAATCAACGCCAATACACGAAGCGGGCTGCCAGAGCCTTGTTTGATCTTTAACGGTGCGGCGAACACGACGGCGCCCGTCGGCGGCAGCTGATCGAGATTGCACAGACACTGCAACCCATAACGTCCGCGTCCCAGGATCAGTGCGTGCGCCGGATTAGGTGGATTGAACTTGCGGCCCTGACCGGCGTCGATGTTGATCGATTCCACGCCGAAGCCATGCATATCCCGTTCGTCGAGCAGGAACTTCACGGCCTCGGGGGACGGGCCCGGCGTGTGCGCGCCATCGGCACGGCGGTTGGGATAGGCATCGCCCGGATGCAGCTTCGGCCAGTCGGTACGCAACAGGACCCAGCTGCGCGGCGGAATTTGCCCATGCTCGCGCTCCCAGGCCTCGATGCGCGGAACGGTCAGCACGAAATCTTCGTTCTCGGCGGCTTCGCGCGAGCAGTCGATCACGCAAGCGCCGGCGATGAAATCGCGCGGCGCGATTGTGTCGACGGAATTGTTGGCCCGATCGCGCCCAGTGACCCAGTGGATCGGCGCGTCGAAATGGGTGCCGGTGTGCTCGCTGCAGCTGAAATTGTTCCAGTACCACTCGCCACCGCCGCGTGCGTCGTAGCGAGAGATCTCTTCGATCCGGAATGGCGCGCATTGTCCGAACTGCGGCGGCAGGATCAGTGTCGGAAAGTCCGGCGACAGCGTCTGCGTCAGATCGATGACGCGAACGCGCTGGCTGGCGATGTCTTGGGCGAGGTCGGCGAGATTGCTCATGACGCGGATCCTACGGAACGTGAAGCTGCGCGCCGTTGACGCGCGGTAACACGCTCTCTAGTCTATTGCGTTTCACAAATGAAGGCGGGGATGGTCATGTCGGTTATCCGGCGCATGTCGTCAGCATTGGTCGCGGTCCTTGCGTTGCTCGCGACGTCGCTTCCGACGCTGGCCCAGGAAAAAATCCGGCTTGGTCTCATCCCGATCTCGGAAGCACTCGGCGCCGTGATCGCGGACCGGGAAGGCTTCTTCAAAGCCGAGGGCCTTGCGGTCGACATCACCAAATTCGAAAGCGGTGCGACGGCCGTACCGGTCCTGCAATCGGGCCGGCTCGACGTCGCGCTGAGCAACACGGTCTCCACCTTGCAGGCGATCGGGCAGGGGCTCGACGCCGTCGTGCTGGCCCCGGGCGCGGTTGTGCGCAGTGCTCCGCCCGACACCACGACGGCGCTTATCGCGCTCAAGGACAACATCAAGTCGATCAAGGACCTCGAAGGCAAGCGTATCGCGGTGAACGTGATCAATAGCTCGGCCTGGCTGCACGCGGTCGCGGCGCTCGATCAGCACGGTGTTGATTGGCACAAGGTGCGTTTCGTTGAAGTGCCGTTCCCGCAGATGAACGATCCGCTGCTGAACGGACAAGTGGACGCGGTCGTTCAGGTTGACCCGTTCCGCTCAGCCCTGATGGCCACCGGCAAGGCCGAGATCCTGAGTTGGACTTACGTCGAGACGGCGCCGGGTACAGACATCACGCAATACATCGCGCTTGGACCCTGGGCACAGAAAAATCACGACACGGCCGTGAAGTTCGCGCGGGCCGTGATGAAGGGCTCGCAATTCGCCGGCACGAATGAAGCGGCGACGCGCGACATCAATCTGGCTTGGACGGGTCTCAATCCGGCATTCAAGGACAAGGTGCTGCTGCCGCAGCTCGGGACGAGCGTCAATATTGCGGCGATGGCGAAAACCATGGAGCTGATGCAGAAGTTCGGTTTGCTCAAGGAGCCGATCGACATCTCGAAGCGCGTCCTGGCGGTGCCCTGAACCCCGCATGGCGAACTCCACACGGCCGTTTCTGAGCCTTCGCGGGATACGTAAGACATTTGCGGCCGCGGGAGGAACGACCATCGCACTCAACGGCGTCGACCTCGAGATCGAGCGCGGCAGCTTTGTGTCTGTGATCGGATCGTCCGGTTGTGGCAAGTCGACCTTGCTGCAAATCATGGCTGGGCTGATCGAGCCGACGACCGGCAATGTCACGATCGAGGGATGCAAGGTCGACGGCCCGCCGCGCAACGTGATCTATGTATTTCAGCAATACACGCGCTCGCTATTCCCCTGGAAGACCGTGGAGCGCAACGTCGCGTTCGGGTTGGAGAATCGCGAGCAACTGTCCAAAGAGGCGATCGCGGCGCGTACCCAAGAATACATCTCGCTCGTGAAGCTCACCGGATTTGAGCGGCATTATCCCTGGCAGCTCTCAGGCGGCATGCAGCAGCGCGTGGCCATCGCTCGCGCGCTAGCCTGCCGGCCGGACGTGTTGCTTATGGACGAGCCGTTCAGCGCCGTTGATGCGCTGACACGAGTGGGCTTGCAGGAACTCGTGCGCAGCCTGTGGCGCGAGCTCGGCCTCACAGTCGTTTTCGTGACCCACGACGTTGACGAAGGCGTCTATCTCTCGACCCGCGTGGTTGCGCTAGGCCGCCCGCCCGCGACCGTCGCCGTCGACCTGCCGATCGAGCTGCCGCACCCGCGCGATCAGATCGCAACGCGCGCCCTGCCGGAATATCTGGACTATCGGGGGCGCCTGCTCGCGCAGCTTTTTGCCGAAGAAGGACTGGCAGCGAGGGGCGCCGCATGAGCCCTAGTATCGAAGCGGACGCGTCGCGACTGCCGGCGACAGCTCCGCCAAAGTCTGCACGGCGTGTTTCGCTGATCTGGAAGACACGCTGGTTCGGTGTCGGATTTATCGTGTTGTTGCTGGCCTTGTGGGAGATCGCGGCCGCAAGCGGAGCAGTGCCTTCGATGAGCTTCCCGCGCATGAGCGCGGTGATGATGACGTGGTGGGAGCTGATCGTCTCCGGGGAACTTCTGGGTGAGCTGGTCCCCAGCCTGTGGCGCATGTTTGCCGGCTACTTTGTCGGCGTGGCGCTCGGCGTCGCCTTGGGCTTGCTGATGGGCTACTTCCGCTTTTTCTACAGCCTGCTCGAGCCGATCACCGAGGTGCTGCGACCCATTCCGAGCCCAGCTTATCTGCCGATCGTCATCTTGTTTCTCGGCATCGACGACGAGATGAAGATCTTCATGATCGCGTTTGCGTCGCTGTTCCCGGTATTGCTCAACACCTACAGTGGCGTGCGCAGTGTCGATCCTATTCAGCTGCAGACCGCGCGCACGTTTGGCGTGACTGGCTGGAAGCTCCTGTGGCAGATCGTGCTGCCGTCGGCCGCTCCTTACATTTTCACCGGCATGCGCGTCAGCCTGGCGGTTGCGCTGATCGTGATGGTGATCAGCGAGATGGTCGCGGCCTCGAGCGGCATCGGCTACTTCATCCTGAGCGCGCAACGCGGCTTCAAGATCCGTGAGATGTTTGCCGGCGTGCTGACGCTCGCAATCGTCGGCTACGTGCTCAATCGACTGTTTGTTGCGATCGAGAACAGGGTGCTCGCCTGGCACTATGGCTACACGGTGCAGCAGCGCAATTGAAAACCGGACCCTCGTCCTGAGGAGCTTGGTTCCGTTAGGAACCAAGCGTCTCGAAGGTCGGCCGCAGCGAAGGCCTGCATTCTTGGCCATCCTTCGAGACGCCCTCGCTGCGCGAGGGCTCCTCAGGATGAGGTCTGAGAACTACGCCTGACCGTCAACAAACTCAGGCTCGAAACCATCACCACGGCGATGGATTGCAGCCGCGTGCGGAGCGCCGAAATGCGCCGGCATCAGCAGTGCGCGCTCCTCGGCGCAATATCCGAGAACGCAGGCGCGCGTGGTGCGCGCCTGCTCGGGCATCTCGCAAAACCCAGAGTTCAGGTGTGGCGCATAGACCTGCAGCGGATGGTGCAAGGCGTCGCCGCAGAACAGGGCGCGGTCGCTGCCGTCTGTGAGTTTCAGAACCACATGACCCATAGTGTGGCCCGGAGCCGGCTCGATCAGGAGCCCGTCGTCGATTGCGTGCGCGCCGTCGATCAGCTGCGCCTGGCCGTGCTCGATGACCGGCAGCACGCTATCGCGGTAGGCGTTGCTGCGCTGGAGGTCGGCGTCGGCCTTCGGATTGCGGCGTGGATCGCCGTACTCGTTCTCGGCGCGCGAAATCAGATACCTGGCGTTGGGGAACGTCGGAACCCACTCGCCGTCCTTGCGCACCGTGTTCCAACCAACGTGGTCGGTATGCAAGTGGGTGCACAGCACGATGTCGATCTCTTCCGGCGCGGCACCGGCGGAGCGCAGCCGCGCCAGAAAAGGCGTATCGAGCTGATGAAATCGTGCGAACCCGGGCCGGTCCTTGTGATTGCCAGCGCAGCAGTCGAGCAGAATGGTGTGGTGCTCGGTCCGGATGAGCCAGGAATGAATGCTGGTGATGATGCGATCGGCCTGCGGGTCGTAGTGATTGGGAACGAGCCAGCCGCGATGCTCATCGAGCATCGCTTGATCCAATCCGGCGATGAATTTCTCCGGCGGAAGCGAGGCAAATCCAACCTGCTCTTCGACCCGGGTGACGCTCACTTGGCCGATCATCCAGGTTGTCACGACATCACCCCGCAGCGCTGATGTTGGCCTGAATAGCAAAATCCCGAGCGCGTACAAAGCCACGCCATCCTGGCGGCGACTGCGATCAAATGCTAGCGGGCGAAGCGGTTTGCGGCGTGCCGGTCGGGGGAATGCATCTCCGACGGCCGTCCGTGGCCGAGCTTGCGCGAGATCTGCTGGGCGGCATTTTTGAGCGCGATGACTTCGGCCGGCTTGGGCCGCTCGGGAAGAAATTGAATCGACCCAACCATGGCGAGCGCGGCCACGCAGGCGTCATTGCCGTCGAAGATCGGTGCGGCCACGGCATTGAGCCCGAGCATCGTCTCTTCGGGGGCGGAGGCATAACCGCGTTTGGTCACTTCGAGCAGTATTTTCTCGATCCGCTCGATTGAGGTGATCGTTTTCGTGGTGAATGTTTCGAGCGGGCGGGCCAGCACACGTTGTTGGAACGGATGCGGCGCGAAGGCGAGCAGCACGCGCCCCTGCGCGGAGGCGTGGAACGGCAGCTCGCTGCCGGGGCGGACGCCGATCTCGATCGGCGACAGACTTGAAAGTTTGGCGAGCACGAGCGCGCCGCGCGGCGTCATTTCCGACAGTACAACACTGTGGCCGACTGCGTCGCGCAGCTCGCGCATCGGGCCTTCCGCCAGCTGAATGAGATCCGTATCGGGCGCAAGCCGGGCGAGCAGGCGGCTCTTGGGACCGATCGCATAACGGCTCGTCGCCGGGTTCTGGGCGAGATAGCCGCGCTCGACCAGCGTGTACAAATGTCGATGCACGGATCCCTTGGCGACGTGGAGCCGCGTCGCGATCTGCGTCACCCCCAGTTCTTCATCGGCAAATCCGACGGCCTCGAGAATGTCGAGGGCGAGGTTCACCGACCGGACCCCTGCCGAACCCTCATTGACCATCGCCTTGGTGCTCCAGCTTCGCATCGCGTTGTTCGCGATGACAGAACAGTATATCCCGCACGGAAACGATATCAACCCTCTTGGCTCGTCATGGCCGGGCTTGTCCCGGCCATCTCGCTTAGGAAGGCACCAC
>JAFAXD010000673.1 GCA_019241285.1 Xanthobacteraceae bacterium
CTCAGGTGCCGCTGCTCTGCTCGCCGCGGTCGCCGACCGGGAGCGGGGCTTCGCCGCCAAACGCGTCGCGCGTCGCGGCCGGTACTTGTCGTTGCTCACCATGACTATCGGGCCGGTGTTACTGATCTACGATCTGCACACTCCCAAGCGCTTCTACAACATGCTGCGCATTGCCAAGGGCACCTCGCCCATGTCGATCGGCACCTGGAACCTCATGGCCTTCAGCGCTTTTGCCGGCGCGAGCGCAACTGCCCAGTTCATGTCCGACCGAGCGCCGGCATTTCGCTGGTTGAACCCTGTTGCTCGGGCCTGCCAGGTCCCCGCGGCCATCGCCGGAGCGGGCCTCTCGACCTATACAGCTTCGCTGCTCTCAGCGACCAGCACACCCTCCTGGGCAGCCGCTCCCGAGGCCCTCGCGGTTCGGTTTGGTGCCTCATCAATAGCGGCCGCCGGTGCAGCGCTGAGCCTCGGAGAACGCTCCGAAGCGATGCGAAACCGCCTGGAGACGATCGCCGGTGCAGCACTGGCCGTGGAGGCTGTGGCCACGGCCGCCGCGGCGAAAACGCATCGTGATCGCGACATTGCCTCGATGCCTTCAAGTCCGTCGCGTGCACTCGAACGCGCAGGCACCATTGGGGTTGGACTGGCATTACCGCTCGGCCTTTATGCACTGTCGCGCCTGGCGGGGGGCAACAAGCGCGTTTCGACCACGGCATCCCTGGCCGTGCTGGCCGGCAGTTTGCTTCTGCGGATTTCCACCCTCGCAGTGGGAGCAGAAACAGCAAAGAACCCGAACGTGAGCTTGCGGTTCACCCAACCACGGATCACGAATTGACTGCTAGGAATGCGCGCCCGATCGACGACGTTCAAGCAGCCGAGCTCGCGGGATGCGCCCGCTCATATTGCTCCTGCCAGCGCAGAGCTTCCTGCCAGGGGCGATCGTCCGGGATGTCGCACGCGGCCCCGCGTTGGATAAAGTCAAGCTCGCTGTCCTGACCAGGCAGCGGCTTACCCTCTTCCATATCGCGCAGAAGACGTAACGCCAGACGCCGATAGAAGATCACCGCCTTGTCGCTGATCCCGAGATGCTCTTCGCTGCGGTCATATACGGCGCCCATGCTCTCTTGCATGGCAATATCTTGAAGCGCGGCGCCATCGATCCCGGAAAAATTTCGATGCATGCGCGCGCGATCCTGCAGATGCATGTTCTCGATGTTCTGCGCCGGCCGATAATCGGGAGGCGAGGTGCGATGACCCCAGTTGCGATAGGCCGCCGCTGCGTCGATCGGTTTGTGCGGATCGAAGTGAATGTAGAAGGTGTAGCAGCTGTTGTCGTCGATCGGATGCCAGGCTTTGAAAAGCTGCATCTCATGCGGGCCGGATGCGATGTAGGAGTAGAACGGCGCACAATGCTCAAAGATACGGACGTATTTCATGTTGTGCGCCCGCGACCTGCGCACGGCAGCCACGCGGAACAAATAGGGCGTTTCCTCGCAGTGGATTTGCGGTGTGCTGTCGTTCATCAGCTGCAACACTGAGTTCCACCCGGCGCCGCCCCAGCTTGCATTCTCTTCAACATCAAGATCCCGATGCAGGAAGTTGGGATGAGCAGGATCAAGATCGCCCTCGTATCCCTGCAGGTAGTTGGTTGCTTGATAGATCTTTGCGACGAGCAGATGCGGCGGTTTCAAATCAAGCCACGGAAACCGCGGAAACCGCGGCATGTGCTCGGGCGGCCCCATGTAGGCCCAGATGATTCCGCCAGCCTCATGCAGCGGATAGGACGGATGGCAGATCCGCTTCGCAAACGTGCTCTCCGGCGGCTCCGCCGGCGTTTCGATAACGCTGCCCTGCGCATTGATCTTCCATCCGTGATAGAGGCAACGCAGGCCGCCGACTTCGTTGCGCCCGTAAGCGAGGGATGCGCCCCGGTGCGGGCAGTGCTCCTTGACAAGACCGAGCGCGCCTTCCGGATCGCGAAACGCGACCAGGTTTTCGCCGAGCAGTCGTACCCGCACTGGCGCCCCTCCGGCCTCCGGCATTTGCTCCGACATCGCCGCTGGAATCCAATAGCGGCGCAGCAGGGCTCCCATCGGAGTCCCGGGACCCACCCGAGTGAGCGTCATGTAATCGTCCTGAGCCGCCATCTCTGCCCCTCTTGGATCAGTTCAGGCGCATCGCCTGTCGGCGCGATAGGTGCATTAAACAGCCTTACAAATTTACTTGTGAAACGCAAGTTTCTGGGTCGCAGCTGCGCCGTGCCTGTGGGTCGGAAGGTGTGCCTCAACAGCTGCCGCAGACCGGGCTCCTGGACATCGAGGGCGTGTCCCTTCCAGGCCCGCATTATCCCTGCGCGGTCCCCCGCGCCATGACAAGATACCAGCACTATGCGAGGCAAGAACGAGGGATGACAAGGGGATTGGCATGAGAGCAAAGCTGCACGAGTTCGCCAAAGGCTGGATGGAGCTTGCGCGCAACTTGATCGTTGCCTCTGTGCTTCTCGCGCTGGCGCGCCGCAGTCAGGATTGGCTGGTCACGCTATTTGCTTATGCGACCATACTGATCTTTGTCGGGCATTATTTGACCTATGTTCTCGATGCGATCATGCAGACGGAACTGCCGCGTTCCTGGCACCCCTATGTCGGTAAATGGGTGCTGGGCTCGGCATTCATGGCGATTGTGGTGATCGCCCTCGTCTACGCCGTCGTCGAGATCTTTTCCGGCCTGTTCGACGTCATCGTACCACTGCACATTCCGGCGCGGTAACGGCAGCCTGCCCAGTGTGAGAAAAAAGCAACACCCGGAGACGAATTGCGACTCTCGTCGCCAACCAACGGAACCGAGCCTGGTCCGCGCGCTTATTGCGGCAACTGGTGATGGCGGACAGGTCCGTGCCCGGCGGCCTTGTCATGCTGAGCGACGGGAAACCGGGGGGCGTTCTGTTCCTGTCGCTCGCCACCCCCAAGCGATCATGGTCTCACGGCTCGATCGGGGTTGCGATTTCCGGGTCATTCACCGGAAAGCGCGTCGCCGCCCATACCACCATATGAACTCCCATGACGATCGCGAGCGCCACCGCAATGGAGAAAATTGCATCTCTGAGAATAGTCATGGCTCGCTATAGGCAACCATCATGCCAAGTGGAAGTCCGCACGTGACGCACGACAACCGCGCTCTTCAGGATTACGTTCCACACCATCATCGTTTCCGATCACCGAGGAGAGGGACATGAGCCCCAGCACACGTGCGCGTATCCTGATCAGCGTCGGCGCATTGAGCATGGTTGGTACGCTGTCCGTTGTGGCGAACGCAAAAGAATACATCAAGGGCGATCGTCCGCAGCAGCGCGGCTATTCGGAAGCCGTCATAACCGAGGGAGGCAAAACGGTTTGGCTCGCCGGCCAGATCGCCATCGTCGATGACAACGGCAAATCACTAGCCGGCGACTTCGAAGGCCAAGCTCGTCAGCTGTTCAAGAATCTCGATCGCACGCTGCAGAAAACTGGCGGCAAACTGAGCGACATGGTGCAGATGACCGTGTTCATCACCGATGTTCGCTACGGTGATCGCCTAACCGAAATCCGCCGCGAGGTGTTTGGCGACAATTTTCCGGGCAGCGCCCTGATAACAATCACTGCCCTCGCCGTGCCTGAGGCCAAGATCGAAATTCAGGGCTACGCCGTGATCGGCGGAAAATAACTGAGCCCGCGCAGCTATTCGCGCGTCGCACCGTAAGCCACTTTACGTGCCGGAACCGTCGCCGCCCGCCGCGTCCGCCGGCGATGAATTTCGTCAATAAGCGGGAAGCCGAATACCAAAAAAGCGAGGATCGAAAACAAAACCCACATCGTCATTGTCGTTCCTTCAGAGTTGAACGCACACCCCCACTTTGTGCAGAAAAAACCCCGCCAGGCTGCGGGGTGCAGCGCGCTACCTACCCTCTCGCGCCCCGAGGGTCAAGACCGAAACGAGAACGCGAAATAATCATTCCATTGTGCAACCACTGGATGAGCGGATTAGCTGAGCTTTTAGAGGTATTTATGCCCAAGCGCGCGCGAGAAAATTGCTCTACAGTCGGGCAAAATAGCTTGGGAGCATCACATGCCGTTCTACGCGTGCCTGGTCGCGCTGAGCACCGTCGTGCTGCTCGCCTTCTCCCCTGCCCGCGCGCAAGACTATCCGACGCGCGAGATTCATTCGATCGTGAATTTCCCGCCTGGCACCGGCATGGACATCATGAACCGCTGGTACGGCGCAAAGCTGAGCGAGTTAGTCGGCAAGCCGGTCATTGTTGAAAACAAGCCCGGCGCGCTGGGCAATATCGCCAGCGAATACGTCGCGCGTTCCAAGCCGGATGGCTACACCATCATGATCACGCCCGCGAGCTCGACATTGGCGACCGCGGTGTCGACCTTCAAGAAGCTGCCCTTCGATCCGGTCAAGGATTTCGCTCCGGTCATGCTGATCTCGAAGCTCGGGTTCGTGTTGGTGGTCGACGGCAAGAGCCCGGTCAACAACATTGCCGAACTGACCGTCGCGTTGAAACAAAAGCCCGGCAACGGCGCTTATGGGACCGGCGCCAACACCGGCATCGTGGCTGCCGAGCTCTACAAGGTCCGAACGGGACTCGAGACCAATCAGGTGCTCTACAAGGGTATCTACGAGAACCTGCTCGATCTCTACGGCGGACAGATCGACTTTGCGACGCTCGACCCGACGGCGGCATTCGAGCCGATCCGTACCGGCAAGCTCAAAGCGCTGGCGGTCTCATCGGGCACGCGCCTGGGTTCCTTTCCCGATGTGCCGACCATGCAGGAAGCAGGAATTCCCGACTATGACATCAGTCCCTGGATTGGCCTGGTCGTGCCGGCCGGCACCCCGCAGCCGATCATTGACAAGCTCGCCGCCTGGCACCGGCAGATCAATTCCACCGAGGACGCCAAGAAAACGCTCCTGCAATTCGGCATGGATCCGCTCGACGGCGACGGCGCCGCGATGACGGCGCTGCTCAAGCGCGACATCTTGCGCTGGGGCGAGTTCGTGAAACTAGCGAAAATTCAGCCGCAGTAAGTCAGGACAGCACGCCCGCCCTACACCGCCCCGGCCGCGACAAGGCTCGTCGCGAGCTTTGTCAGCTCGCTGCGGCTGAAGGGCTTGGAGAGAACGGGAGCCGCCGCAAAAACATCCGGCAAACCTTCACGACCGTAGCCGGTCACGAACGCAAACGGCACTTTGGCCCCTGTCAATGCGTCAGCGATCCGGTCCGACGGCCGGCCGTGCAGATTGGCGTCCAACAACACGGCGTCGATCGACTCGTTGTTGCTCAAAACGGCGAACGCTTCGTCAGCCGAGCCGGCCGGCCCGAGAACGGTCGCGCCCAATTCCTCGAGTGCCTCAACAATATCCATGGCGACCAGCGATTCATCCTCGACGACCAGGAAGCGCTTGCCGCCGAGCGCCGACGGCCGTTGCACCTGGGCAACCGGCTCCCCGGCACGCGTTGCGGTCTCAACCAACTGCGCGGACATGGCCGTCGAGCTGGTCGCAGCCTCGGAGCCCGTTGGCAAGGTCAGCAATAAATCCCAAGTCACGCCCTCGGTATCAATTGACATCTGTGCCTCTCCGCCTGCGCTACGCGTGCTCTGTTCGATAAAGGTGGTCCCGAATCCGCGCTTGACCGGCATCTTGATAGCCGGACCGTTGTGCTCGACCCACCGAAGTTGCAATCGGCCGGCCTCAACGCGCCAGTTGACCGTGATCCATCCGCCGGGCGTGGACAGCGCGCCGTATTTGCTCGAATTCGTGCCGAGCTCATGCAGCACCATCGCCAGCTGATGCGCCATTTGCGGGCCGAGATGAACCGGCGGTCCCCACGCAGTCAGCCGGGTTTCGTCCACCGGTCCGAGTCGCACCTGATCGCGAATGATGTCGCGCAGATCGGCACCGGACCAGCTCGTGCTGCTAAGCATCGAGTTGATGCGCGCCATGGCCTGAATCCGGCCGGAAAAGCTTTGCCTGAATTCGTCGACGCTTTTTGTCCCGCGCAAGGTTTGTTGCGCAATCGCCTGGACGCTGGCGAGCGTGTTCTTCACGCGGTGATTCAGCTCAGCGATCAACAACTTTTCGGTCTTGCGCGCGTCCCGCCGCGCGCGCGCCATCCGGGCGTGCGCTTCCACACGCGCGATCAGCTCGCTCGCGGTGAACGGCTTGACGATGTAGTCGTCGGCGCCAGCCTGCATCCCGTCGATGCGGCTTTCCTCGCCGGCGCGTGCCGAGATCAGCACCACCGCACAGTCCGCCGTCGCCGGGTTGGCGCGAAGCGCCGCGAGCAGCCCGAAGCCATCGAGGCGCGGCATCATCACGTCGCAGAGGACTAAGTCCGGCGGATCGCGCACGGCCCGCTCCAGAGCGGCCTGACCGTCCGCGAATGCCTCCACGTCGCAACGTGGGGCGAGCAATCGCCTCACGTATTGGCGCATGTCCGAATTGTCATCAGCCCACACGATGCGCAGCCGCGGCCCTTGCACACGTAGCGGCGCGAGATCCGGGATATCCCCGTTTGGTGCCGCCGTACCTTGTGCTTCAGCCAGCCAACTCAACGCCTCGTCGACAAACGGCGCCGTGCCATTGCCGACCGCGGTGTTGAAGTCATCAGTGAGTTGCGCGGGATCCAGATGAGACGTGCCGAGCGGGATATGGACCGTGAAGCAGGTTCCCACATTTTCGCCGCTCTGTACGGCGACGTCTCCGCCGTGCAGCGCGACAAGTTCCTTGACCAGGGCGAGGCCAATGCCGCTGCCCTCGAAGCTTCGCCCACGCGTGTTGGGGACGCGGTGGAAGCGATCAAACACGTGCGCGAGTTCCTGGGCCGGAATCCCGATCCCGGTATCGGCGACCTTCAGTTCAGCCTTGTCGTCAACAAAGCGCATGCTGACGTTGATCTCGCCTGTGAACGTGAACTTGAATGCGTTGCTGATCAGGTTGAGGACGATCTTTTCCCACATGCCACGGTCGACATAGGTCTGCGCGGGATCAGAGGGCGGGCAATCGACGACAAGCCGCAAGCCGGCCCGTTCACAGGCAGAGCGGAATGCGCTGGCGAGCTCTGCCGTGAACGCCGCCAGGTCCGTCGGCTGGTAACGGGCGCGCGCACGCCCCGCCTCGATTCGAGAGAAATCGAGCAGCGTGTTGACGAGACGCAGCAGCCTGCGGCCGTTACGTTGCGCGACTTCGAGCTGACCCCGGACCGCCGGGGCTAAGTCGCTGACGCCCATGCGCAACAGGTCATCGAGCGGCCCAAGCATGAGAGTGAGCGGCGTGCGGAATTCATGACTGACGTTGGAGAAGAAGGCCGTCTTGGCGCGGTCGAGTGCGGCCAGTGCTTCAGGGCGTTTGCGCTCCTCTTCATAGGCGCGCGCGTTCGCGACCGCCGTCGCGATCTGGCCGGCGACCAGCTCGAAGAAGCTGCGATACAGGCCGTCAAACTTCAGTCTCGAGCTAATGCCGGCGACGAGCACTCCCGCCGGCTTGTTGATGATATTCGACTTGATCGGGATGATGGCCGCCATGTTGGGCGGATCCGACCATGGGCCGATGCGGCGATGGGAGAGCCAGCCCGTTATGTTGTCCACGATTTGTATGGTCTCGGTCTGGAGCGCGTCGGCGATCGGCCAAGTCGGCTGGCCGTCTGTCGTCTCGCCGCGTGGCTCCAAACTCAGCACCGGCACGCGCACGCGTTCGTCCTCCGCAAGACCGGTGACGCTGACGAGCCTTGCCTGCCGGGACGCGTTGTCGGTGAGATAGAGCAGCGCAAACGGCACATCGTGCGCATAGCGCGACAACGTTTCGGCCGCAATCGCACACGCTTCTTCGGCAGTGCGCGCTTCCGCGACCCGCGCGCCCAGATCGCCGAGCGCCGCGACCCGGCGCTCGCCGATGACCTTCTCCGAAATCTCGTGAACGGTCGCGAGCACGCCGCCGATACCGCCGGCAACTGTTTCATCAGGCACCGGGCTATAGGCAATGGTGAAGTGCGATTCTTCCATGAATCCATGCCGGTTGATCTCCAGCAGGATGTCTTCCATCCAGGTCGCCGGGCCGCCACGAAACGGGGTATCGATCAGCGGCCCGATGACGTGCCAGATCTCCTTCCAACACTCGCTCGCGGGTTGACCAAGGGCGCAGGGATGTTTGGCCCCCGGAATGGGACGGTAGGCGTCGTTGTAGATCTGGACGTACTGGGGACCCCACCACAGCAACAATGGGAAGCGATTGGCGAGCAGGATGCTCACCATCATTCGCAATGCAGGCGACCAGGTCTCGATAGCGCCGATCGGCGTCTGCGACCAATCGCTGGAGCGGATCAGCGCTCCCATTCCGCTTGCGCCGGCGAACGGATCGAGCAAGCGCGTACGGCCATCGAAGGAGGGCACAGGCAGCGGGTCAGGCGATCGCGCCGGCTGCAATCCGGTCATTGCGCTTGCGGCTCCTCCCGACCTCCGCTTGGCCCCAGGGACCGCGCAGCGGGCCACCGCTTTGTGAGGTCGGGCCTTAACGCACGCCCGAACGAAAAGTTCCGCCACCAGCCCAGAAGGGACCGGAGGAAAGTAGATCCTCGTTCGGAGGGTCTAAGTCGGTGATCACCTGATGCCGGCGAGAGCAAGCAGAATTGCAAGCGATGCGGCGATCAACACCAGGATGGTGCCGCTGGCGCCGAGTTGCCGGGGCGGCGACTGCTTCAGGGTGCGATTGAGCCCAATGGCGCTGGCGAGCCGCGCGAGCACCAGCACAATACCAAACACATGCACGATCAAAGGACGGGTTCCAAGTACCTCCGCCAGCACGATGAGGATCAAGGCAATTGGCGCCTGCTCGGCGAAATTGGCGTGCGCCCGGATCGCCTGGGCGAGCGCCGCCACCCCGCCGTCGGCGATCTCGACTTTAGCGCGCACACGGTTGACGATGACGTTGATGGTCAGCGCCGCACCGAGCATACCAAGCAGGGCCGCATATAAGGCCGCAATAGTCGGAACCGTTGCGTTCATTGTAAGAGCTCCCTCGCCCGAGATTCGGAGGGCTGGCGCCCTCCCCAACCATGCAGTC
The DNA here is from genome assembly GCA_019241285.1 of Xanthobacteraceae bacterium. GTDB lineage: Bacteria > Pseudomonadota > Alphaproteobacteria > Rhizobiales > Xanthobacteraceae > JAFAXD01. The sequence continues at coordinate 9,103 of JAFAXD010000673.1, forward strand.
GAACCAGAGGGCCGCCGATCGACAATATCTGGGGCGATAAGCGAAAAATTTTTCGAGCTTCAGTCGAGCTCAGCGAGCCGGCGCGCCATCAACCGCCGCTCCGGTTCGAGTTTGGCGAGGGCAAGCGCCTGCGTATACGCACTTTTTGCTTCTTCGCGCCGGCCCAGGCGGCTGAGCAGATTGCCGCGCACCGCGGGCAGGAGATGATAGGCCTCCAACTCGCCGCGCCCGATCAGCGCATCGATCAGATCGAGCGCACGCGCCGGGCCGTCAACCATGGCGACGGCTGCCGCATGATTGAGCTCGACCACCGGCGAAGGCGAAAGCCGCATCAGCACTTCATAGAGCCCGACGATCTGCGGCCAATCCGTATCTTCATGCCGGCGCGCCCGCGCGTGCAATGCGGCAATCGCGGCTTGGACCGTATAGCTGCTGGGTCGACCCGGCGCGCGCAGCGCCCGCTCGATCAGTTGTAGTCCTTCTCCGATCTGTACCTCATCCCACAGGCTGCGGTCCTGATCCTCGAGCAGGATGATATCGCCCTCGGCGCTCGCGCGCGCCGACCGGCGTGCATCATGCAACAACATCAGCGCCAGAAGCCCGGCGATCTCTGCTCGCCCCGGCAGCAGCTCATCAAGCAATCGTGCGAGACGGATCGCCTCCCGGGAGAGATTCTCGCGCGTCAGCGACTCACCAGAGGTGCCCGCATATCCTTCGGAGAACACCAAATAGATCACGGCGAGCACGCCCTCGAGCCGCTCATCCAACCGGTCCGGATCCGGTGTCTCATAAGGGATGCGCGCTCCGCGGATCTTGGCCTTGGCGCGCACGAGCCGTTGCGCCATGGCATCTTCGCTCACCAGGAAGGCGCGCGCGACCGCTTCGGTGGTCAGTCCGCACACTGCGCGCAAGGTCAGCGCCACGCGCGTCTCCATGTTGAGCGCGGGATGGCAGCAAATGAAAATCAGCCGCAGCATGTCGTCACTGAGGCTGTCGTCGTCAGGCTCGAGCGGCAGCGCGTCGCCGGCAAGCGCCGCCTCCGCCTCGAGAAAAGGTCGCTTGGCACGCAGCCGCATCTGCCGGCGGATCCGGTCGATCGCCTTATGGCGACCGACATTCACCAGCCAGGCGCGCGGATTATCCGGAACTGCGCTCCACTGCTCGAGCGCGGCCGCAAACGCCTCCTGCAGCACTTCCTCGGCGACCTCGAAATCGCCGACGAGGCGGATCAGGGTCGCGAGAACGCGACCCCCATCGTGACGGAACAGATGCTCGATCTCCTCGCGGCGCATTCCTCGCTCGCGCCGGAGCGCGACCATCATGAGTAGACCATGACCGGCCGGACTTCGATCGAACCGAACTTCGCCGACGGCACCCGCGCGGCGATCGCGGTCGCTTCGTCGAGATCCTTGGCCTCGATCAGATAGTAGCCGCCGAGCTGCTCGCGCGTCTCGGCAAAAGGTCCGTCCGTGGTCATGGCCTTGCCGTTGCGAACGCGGACCGTCGTAGCGTTCGCGGTTGCCTGCAAGGCATCGCCGCCCTTGAAGTTGCCGCTCTTGATGATCGATTGGGTGAACGTCTGATATTCGCTCATCATTTCCTTGCGGCCGGCGTCCCCCATCTTGGCGGCCTCGGCTTCGTTGGCGTAGATCAGCAGAAGGTATTGCATGCTGGGCTCCCTGTGTTGGCTGGCATGATCAGCCTTCAGTCGATCGGGCGACCGCCGGATCGACAACGGCGACCCGGACGGTGGAAAAAATTTAATAGCCGCGCTTGCGGTCGATGAGATGTTCTAGGGGGCGTCCGGCCTGGAATGCGCGGATGGCCCCGCAGATATTGGGGACGAGCTCGCTCGCATCGATCCGGCGCGCCACGTGTGGCGTGATGGTGATCTTGGAATGCCGCCAGAGCGGGCTTTCCTTGGGCAGCGGCTCGACCGGAAAGACGTCCAGGGTCGCGCCCGCGAGATGATCGGCGTCGAGCGCGACCATCAGGTCGGCCTCGACCACGTGCGCACCGCGCCCCAAGTTCACGATCGCACCACCCCTTGGCATCTGCGCAAACGCCCCGGCATTAAGAATGCCACGCGTTTCTGGCGTGAGCGGCAGCAGGTTCACTACGATCTCGCTGCGCGCCAGGAAGGCCGGCAACTGTTCGCGGCCGGCGAAGGTCTCAATCCCGTCGTGACGGCGCGGCGAACGTACCCAACCGGCGACAGCAAAGCCGTGCGCCGCGAGCGCCTTGGCGACGGGAAGCCCGATCACGCCGAGCCCCATCACACCGACCTTGCGCTCGCGCGCGCGCAGCCGCGGCAGCGAGATCCACTCACAGCGCTGCTGTGCGGCCCAGTAGGCCGGCAGGTGGCGATGATGGCGCAGCACGTGCACCAGCGCCGCCTCGCTCATCATCTCGTCGCCGTCGGGATTGCCGGCGCGCACGATCGGCACATCGGGAAGGTCCGGATCGCTGAGCAGCACATCGGCTCCGGCAAGCAATGACACGATCATCTTCAGATTGGGAAACGACCTGAGCTTGCCGCGCGGAAGCGTGGTCACCGCCGCGACCTCGATATCGGCTTCGTTGCCGACCTCCGGCCAGATGCGCACGTCGAGGTCCGGCATCTGCGCGGCGAACAATTTGCGCCACTCCGCCGGGGCGCCGAAAAAAGAGGTGAGAAGCAGTGCCATGGTACGCCATCTCCCGATCAATCCTCAGCCGACCGGCGTTGACGCGGGTCGGAGCCGGCGCGACATTGCCGCCGCCAAACGAGTAGGCGCGCAGCGGCGAGCAACCGCAATAGGGAGAGACGCAATGCTTGATCAAGTCAAAGACGCAGCACGCGAGATCGCCGACGCGCGCCGTAAGATCGCCGCCATGGGGCCGAACTTCGATGAGGAGATCCTGGGAGCGACGCGTGCCCTCTATGCACCGCTGATCCGCAAGCCATCCGCGGCCGTGAAGGTAACGGCGGACGTGGCCTACGGCAGCGACCCGCGCCAGAAGCTCGACGTCTATCAACCCGCTGGCGCGGCCGAGCATGTGCTGGTCTACATTCCGGGCGGCGGTTTCGTCGCCGGCGACAAGAACCTCGACGGCGTCTTCTACGTCAATCTCGGCAACTACTTCGCAAGCCACGGCATCCTCACTATCGTCGCCAACTATCGCCTCGCCCCGGCACATGCCTGGCCGGCGGGCGCGCAGGACGTTGCTGGCGCGGTCGCGTGGGCCCGCGCCAATGCCAAGAGCTTTGGCGGCGATCCGGCCCGCATCGTCTTGTTCGGCCAGTCAGCAGGTTCGACGCACGCCGCGACCTATCTGTTCGATCCAACCTTCCATCCCGCAGGCCAGGCCGGCGTCGCCGCCGGCATCTTGATGAGCGGGCCTTACCTCTTCCAGGGCGAGTTGCGCCCAAACCTCAAGGCCTATTTTGGCGATGATCCGAGCCGCTATGCGGAGCGATCACCGCTCACCCATGTGGGTAAGAGCCGCACGCCGTTGCTGCTCTCGGTTGCCGAATACGACCCCGCATTCTTGGCGGCGCCGACCTACGAGCTCGCGCGCGCGGTCACGCTGCGGGACGGAAAAAGCCCAAGCGTCGCCTACTTCGCGGGCCACAATCACGTCTCGACCGTGATGAGCTTTGGCACCCCCCAGGACGATGTTGGCGCACGGGTGCGGGAGTTCATCGCCTCAGTCGGCTGAAAACGTAACAGACGAAACGATGACCCTCGAACCGTTCTACTCGACGGCGGCGCGCTCGCTTTCAGGGGCCGAGGACGAGCGCGTTCTGCTTGGTGATATCGGCGGGACCAACGCGCGTTTTGCCGTGTTCGCCGGCGGCGTGCTCGGTCCGGTCGAACATTATCCGGTCGCGGCCTATGCCAATATCGCCGCCGCGATCACGGTATTCCTGGCGCGGCAGGAGCAACCTGAGACGATCACATCCGCGGTGCTCGGCGTTGCCGGTCCGGTTGAAGACGGCCACACCGAGCTCGTCAACAGCGGCTGGGTGATCGATGCCGCCGCCTTGCGCACGGGCCTGGGTTTCAGTCGAGTCACCCTCATCAACGACTTCGAGGCGATCGCCTGGGCGCTACTCAAGTTCAAGCCGGAGCACCTCAAGTCGATTGGCGGCGGAAGCGCGCAGCCGGGCCGCGTCATGGCGGCGCTCGGGCCAGGTACCGGGCTCGGGCTGGCCGCCATCATCCCAGGCGACCCCAACCGGGTCATCGCGACCGAAGGCGGGCACGTCAACCTCGCCGCGAGCTCCGAGCGTGAGGACGCCGTCATCGCGCAGATGCGCCGCAAGTTAGGGCGCGTCTCGGTCGAGCGCGCGATTTCCGGGCCGGGGCTGCAGAACCTCTATGAAGCGATCGTCGAGCTCGACCATGTCGACGTCCCGCCGCGCAGCGCCGCCGAGATCAGCCAGTCCGCGATCGACGGAAGCTGCCCGATCAGCAAGGCCGCACTGGACATGTTCTGCGCCATGCTCGGCACCGTCGCGGGCGACGCGGCGTTGCTGTTCCGGGCGCGCGGTGGTGTCTACCTCGCCGGCGGCATCCTGCCGCGCATCACCGACTATGTGGCACAATCAGAATTCCGCGCGCGCTTCGAAGCCAAGGGCCGCATGCGCGGCTACCTCGAGACGATCCCGACCAGCATCATCATGCACACCGACCCGGCATTCCTGGGCCTGGTCGCTGCGATCGAGAGCGAGCGAGCCGCCCCGCCCATCCAAGCTTAAAGCGTGTCCCGCAAAAGTGGTCACCGGTTTGCGAAAAGGACACGCTTATCAGATTAGTGCAGGCTCGGACCCTTCAGCAGTCGGTTGCGATCGGTAGAGGCAACGCGCGTCTCGAAGGTACGCCCGTCGCGGTAGATGGTGAACGGCACTTCGACGCCCGCGTTGCCGACCGACCAGATGCGGCGGAACAGGCCGCCGAGCGAATCGACTTTGGTGCCGGCAACCGCAACAACCATGTCGCCAACCCGCAAATCCGCGCGCGCGGCCGGCCCGCTCTTGGCAAGGCCGGCGATCACCAGCTTGTCCTCGACCTCCGTCGCGTAAAGCCCGAGCCACGGGCGTGGCGGACGGTTGGCGCGGCCGATGGTGAGCAGGTCATTGAGGATCGGCTTGAGCAGGTCGATCGGCACGCTCATGTTGAGGTGGGCCAGGACGCCCTGCCCTTGTGCCTGCTGCAGCTGCAGCGAGCCGATGCCGATCAGATCCCCGGCCGGCCCGACCAGCGCGGTGCCGCCCCAGTTGGGATGCGCTGGTGCGGTGAAGATCGCCTCATCGAGCACGTATTCCCAATAGCCGGCATATTCCTGCTTGCTGATGACCCGCGCCGCGAGCGAGTGCTTGCGCCCGCCGGCGCCCGCGACCACGACCGAATCGCCGACCTTGACCGCGGCAGAGCTGCCCAGCGCCAGCGGCGGGATATCGAGCTTGGCCAGCGCCTGCACGAGGCCAAAGCCGGTCTCCTGGTCGTAGGCCAAGACCGTACCCGGGACAGCGCGGCCATCGCTCAGCGTAAGCCAGATCGTCTCGGCTTCGGTGATCAGGTATCCGATTGTCAGCACGACGCTATTGCGAATGAGGACGCCGTTGCCGGCGCGCTCCGTGCCCAGGGTCTCTGCCGTGAAGGCATCCGCCGGCACGACGGCACTCAGCCCCACGGCCGCGCCCAGTGCGCGGTCGAGATCGAAAGAATAATCCTCGGGCTTTGGCTGCACCGAGCGCGGGAATTCCCAATTGCTCGCGGATGACATATTCCATACCCGTCAACGAGAGAGTCGACCCTTAACCTCAAGATTACACCAGCCGGTGCGCGATACCCAAATGCGCAACGCCGCAGTCCCCGAAGGTAAGACACCGGCCAATCGCCGGTCATTCCTGCTTGGCGCTGTCACCGCAACGCTTGGGCTCGTCGCCGGCCGGCCAGCCCTGGCGCAGAGCGCGCGCATGCCGTTCGACCAATGGGTCAACGCCTTCCGCGCCAAGGCGGTCGCACGCGGGGTCTCCGAGGAAACCTACAACCGGGTGATGGGCGCAGTGAAGCCCGACACCGGCGTTTACGCCCTCGTCGCCCGCCAGGATGAGTTCGCCGAGCAGCTCTGGCAATATCTCAACCGCCGCGTCTCCGACTGGCGCATAACGACCGGTAAGGAGCGCGCCCGGCAATACGCGCCGCTGCTCGACCACATCGAGCAGGATTATGGGGTCGATCGCTACATCCTGCTGGCGCTGTGGGGCATCGAATCGGGCTACGGCGACGTCGTCGACAATCCAAAATACATGCGGCCGGTGATCCCGGCTTTGGCCGCACTCGCCTGGGGGGAGCCGCGCCGGCGCGCCTATTGGGAGCAGGAGCTCATCAACGCGCTGATCATCATCGACCGCGGCTGGAGCACCCCGGAGGAGATGATCGGCTCCTGGGCGGGCGCCATGGGCCACACCCAGTGGATGCCGGAGGTATGGCTGCACATGGGCGTCGACTATGACCAGAACGGCCGCATCACCCCGTTCGGTGACCCGCAGGACGCGCTTGCCGGCACGGCGCGCTACCTGGTCGAGCGCGGTGGCTAT
>JAFAXD010000262.1 GCA_019241285.1 Xanthobacteraceae bacterium
GTGCAGAGGCTTTGGAATGCTGGTCAAGATAAACGCTCCTTCAGGTCAGCAGGGTGGAGAATGAGTGCATTGGATCAGAGACTTTACATCATAGCATCGAGACGGCGCTTCACTTGAGCCGCCGCGCCGCCTCTTCGACATAGCTCAAATCCGCATATTTTGTGACGTCCATTTTCGCTTTGAGCAATCCGAGCTCCGGCAGAACATCGACCGCCCGTTGCAGCGACTCAAGGTTGGGGCGAAAATTCGGATCCCGGTAGAGATCGTTTTTCGTGTAGGCGAACCCGAATGCCGATGGCGGTTGCTTGCTCACGCGCGAGGCCACTTCAAGGAACTGCTCGCGATTTTTCGGATCCATGTAGAAGTGCAGCGCTCGCGCCGAATCCTCCATCAGGTCGTTCATGACATCTTTATTCTTCTGAAGGAACGATTCCCGCGCCGCCCAAACAACAAACTGAGAGGGCCCCTGAAGCGCATCTCTCACGGTGAACAGCGGCCGCGCAATCTTCAGCAATTCGGGATCGCCGGCGAATGGAAGCACGCTTGTGATCAGATCAGCCTTCTTATCCGCCAGCATGGCCCGCATGTTCGGGAAGCCCGCCTCGACGACGGTGTAGTCCCGCTTGTCCTCGAGACCGGCGCGCTTGAGCGCCGCCCGCATGGCGATGTCGACGGCGGCACCGGGACCGACGGAAGCGATGACCTTACCCTTGAGGTCCTGAATTTTCTGGATTGGACTGTCCTTCAGCACATTGTATGGCCCGGTGAAATAGCCATCGACGCCTTCCTGTGCCTCATCCGCGATCACGCGCAAGTCCTGCATATTGGCGTTTTGGACCGCCAGCGCGAACGTCGAGAACGCGAACAACGCGATATCCAATTCGCCGGCCTGCAGCGCCGTGATCATCGGCGGCGTGCCCTGAAAGCGCACCAGATCGATATCGTAGCTCTTGCCCTTGTGTTTCAGGATCGAGGGAATCTCGTAGAGGATGGTCGGCGAGTTCGCGACCGGGACGACCCAGGCGATGCGGATTTTCACCGGTTGCTGAGCCTCGGCCGTCGTTGCCGCCAAGCCCACGGCCATCATGGCCGCAAACGCGAAGGTACGAAACCGCATCGACTTTCCTCCCCTTGGTTGCGGGACGAACGAGTTCCACTCTTGTTGTTCGTGTTGGCGCGATATCAGGTGCCGCCCCGCGCCTTGTCAAGCACGGCGCGCGCGTCCCGCAAGATCGCCTGCTTGTGCATCGCAAAAACGGACCGACAAAGTTGAACGCAAGATTAATGCGGCTTTCATATTCCCGACATCGTCTTTATGAGAACTTGCGATGGGGGTTAAAGACTCAATTGTCGCGGAAAAGGAGAAGGAGCCCCAATGCGTTCTCTGAAAGTCGCTCTTGTTGCTGCCACCGCGCTGGGCGGTGCCAGCCTGATCGCGCCGGCTGCGTCGGCGATGCCCATCAGCGGGCTCGCGCCCGCTGCCAATCAGCTCGCAACCGACGTGCAGCAAGCTGCCTGGGTGTGTGGGCCGTATCGCTGCTGGTGGCGCCCCGGTTGGGGTTATGGCTATCGCCGCTACTGGGGCCCGCGGCCGTTTTGGGGCTGGCGCCGTCGCTGGTGGTGGTAAGAGGTCTGTCCTCGCTGCGAGCGGGCGGTTGCCCGCTCGCACACCTCAATAGGTCTAGCAATTGGTTTCGTGTCAGGCCGTCGTCGGCTCGAGCGCCTCGGGGTGCCAAACCAGCAGCCGCGCGCGTAGCAGCGACATCAATTTCACCAGCACATAGCCGACCACGGCGATCTCAACGATCCCGGCGAAGACGCCGAGCGAATCGGCAAAGCGTGACGCGGTCTGCATGCTGGCGCCGATCCCATACCCGCCCATCGCCATCTCGGTCAGGATGCCCACGATCAACGCAATCGGCAGCGTGACCTGCAGGCCGGTGAAGATCTGCGGCAGGGCCGCCGGCAACAACACGTCCCACGTCAGTGCCCGCTCGCTGGTGCCGAAGTTGCGGGCCGACCAGATCAGCTCTTTTTCCACGCCGCGCACGCCCACCACAGTCGCGGTCACCACCGGGAAGATGCTGTTGAAGACGATGATCGTGATCTTCGACAGATCGAAGAACCCGAGCCACAGCACGATGATGGGCAGGAACGCGATCTTCGGCACCGGAAACCCGATCGATATGATCGGATCAAAGAACCAGTTGAAGGCGCGGCTGCGCGCCATGGCAACGCCGAGCGCGATGCCCGCCACCGCCGAGATGAAAAAGCCGGCGAGCGCGCGCCACATCGTCATCCCCAGCGCGACCGGCAAGTCGCCGGAAGCTGTGTCGGTGGCGATCCGCTCGAGCACACCTGTGAAGGTAGGCAGCATGAATGGCGTCACGAGCCCGCTGCGCGCCACCGCTTCCCAGGCGATCAGCAGAACGATTACCGGCGACCACGCGATGAGCTGCCGGCCACATGCGCGCAGGACCGACGCAAACCGCGGCCCTTGCAGCCAGGCCCCGGTCGGCGCGAGCGTGTCGTCTATTCGCGCCATCGCAGCGCCCTCTGCATCGCCATTTGGTAAAGCCGATCGGCGATGAAGCCGAGCAGCGCGACAAACAGCACGACCGCAAACATGCCGTCGTAATTGCCGCCGTCACCCATGAACCCGATCAGATAACCAAGGCCGGCACGCGCCACGATCAGCTCGGACGCAACCAGCAGCACCCACGACAGCGCGAGCGCGGTGCGGACACCGTTGAGCAGCTCGGGCATGGCGCTCGGCACCACCACGTCCCACAACGTGCGCAGTCGACCGGCACCAAGACTGCGCGCCGACCACACCAGCGTCCGCTCGCTGCCGCGCGCGCCGTTGAAGGCCCCGATCGTCACCGGCAGCATGCAGCCGAGAAAGATCAGCAGGATCTTCGAGGCATCGCCAAACCCGAGCCAGAGCGCCGTTACTGGAATGAGCGCCGATTTCGGCAGCGGATAAAAGATCTCGACGATGGGGCTGAGCAGCGCGCGGACCGGCCGCCACCAAGCCATGCCGATTCCCAGCGCAGCGCCGATCACGATCGCCAGCAGCAAACCGACGCCGCCGCGGTAGAGTGAAGCCCCGGCATTGACCCAGAAATCGTCGCTGGTGATCAGGCCCCAGCCGGCCTCGAACACCGAGCTCAGGGGCGGCAGCACCGCGGTCGACACCCAGCCGAACTCGCTCGCCATTTGCCAGAGCACCGCCAGAATGACAATCGGCAGGTAGCGAAACGCCACACCGGAAAGTGCGGCCGTCATGTGGAGCGGGTCCCTTGCGCCTTGATGGCCTCCGCCCGCACCAAATCCCAGATCTCATCCACCTTGTCGACGAACGGCTTGCTCTTGAACAAGTGCGGATCGCGGCGGTCGAAATTGGTTTCGATGATCGCCTTGATGCGCCCCGGTCGCGCCGACATGACCGCGATGCGCCGCGCCAGATAGACCGCTTCCTGCACATCGTGGGTGACGAAGATCACCGTTTTGGGCGAGCGCTCCCAGATGCTCAGGAGCTCGGTCTGCATGAGGCTGCGCGTTTGCGCATCGAGCGCGCCGAACGGCTCGTCCATCAGCAGGATTTCCGGATCGATCGCCAGCGTGCGCGCGATGGCAGTGCGCTGCTTCATGCCGCCGGAGAGCTGCGAGGGGTAGCTCTCTTCGAACCCATGCAGGCCGACGAGATCGATAAAAGCCTGGGCGCGCTTTTCCTGCTCATCGCGCGGCAGCCCGGCGCGCTTGAGACCATACATGACGTTGGCGCGCACCGTCTTCCACGGGAACAGCGCGAAGTGCTGAAACACAATCCCCCGATCAGGACCGGGTCCAGTGATCGGTTTTCCATCGACCGTGATGCTGCCGGTCTCGGTGGGCAGGAAGCCACCGAGCAAATAGAGCAAGGTCGACTTGCCGCACCCGGACGGCCCGAGCAACGCCAGGAACTCGCGCTCGCCGACCGCCAGCGAGACATCGTCGACGGCCAGCACGGGTTTTCCGTGCGGCGGACGGTACATGTGGCTCAGGCGATCAATGACGATCTGGGCGCCGTTCACAGCCATCGCGTTGCGTTTCCTGCCGCGGTCTTGCGCAGTGCAGCACGCAAGCCTGCATGTTCATAGTGCTCGCGAGCGATGTCGAACATGCTCGGAAAGCGCCGATTGTTACAGCCACGGCCACGCCCTGTCGAGGCACCCTGGGGCATGCTAAGACTATGGCGGGCAGACGACAGTTTTCCAAAGCCGGTTGGACATGAAACGCAAGATCGCCGCGATCCTGGCTGCAGACGTCTTTGGCTACAGCAAGCTCGTCGCCGAGGACGAGGAAGAAACCCTGCGCCGGCTCGCCTCGTATCGGGCGGTGTTCGAGGATTTCATCACGCGAGGCAGCGGCCGCGTGTTCAACACCGCCGGGGATGCCATCCTGGCCGAGTTTCCGAGCGCGGTCGAAGCGGTGCGCTGCGCGATCGACGTGCAGGAAAGCCTGCGCACACGCAACCTCGCCTATCCGGCCAGCCGGCAGATGACATTCCGAATCGGAATCTCGATCGGCGACGTGGTCGAACGCGACGGCGATCTCCTCGGCGACGGCGTGAACATCGCCGCCCGCCTCGAAGGGTTGGCGCAACCCGGTGGACTGTGTGTCTCACGCGCCGTTTGGGAGCAGGTCGCCAACAAGATGTCGGTGCAGTTCGCCGACATCGGCGAGCAGGAAGTCAAGAATATCCCCACCCCGGTTCACGCCTACATGCTGAGCCTCGGGGCGGACGCGGCGGCGACCCCAAAACAGGCGCCCGCGCGCAAGCCTTCGCCCAAGCAGCCGCGCGATATTGCCTGGCCGATCGCCATTATCGCGGCGAGCGTTGCCGTGCTCGTCGTCGCCGGGATTTTGTATTTCGTCGTCCTGCATCCAGGCCGCGAGCACCGCGCCGCGCGTGCGCCGGAAGCTCCCGCGGTCGCGGCGGCGGAGCGGCGAGCCCAAGCGGTGGCGGCGCGGCAGGCAGAGCCTGTGGTCCCGGAAACAATCCCGCTGATCGGCGAGCGCGAACGCGGCGCGATCAAGACGAACTACATGTCGGCCCCGGACCATAAGGCACTCGCCATCAGCCCGTATCGGGCCGGGTTCACGTCCGGTCAGAAGGACGATGAAACCGCCAAGACGGCCGCCATGGACAGCTGTCAGCGGGCGCTGGACACGATCAACTCCAAAGCGCGTTGCGAGCTCTACGCGGTCGGCAATACAGTCGTGTATGCGCGCGGACGCCCGCCGATGCCGCCGGAGCCGTGGATGATCCGCGATCCGGCAATCGAGCGGCCGTTTTCCGCCAAGGACCTGCCGCTGATCAACGACGATGCGAGGACGTCAATCGAAAACCGCTATGCGCAAGCACGGCTATCGAAGGCCCTTGCTCTGTCGCCGCGGGGAGTCCCATTCTTCTACGTGGGGCAGCCGGACCTGGATGAGGCGGTGCGCCGCGCACTCGAGCACTGCGGGACCATGTCCGGCGTCGCCTGCCTGCTGGTCGCGCTTGACGATAATCTCGTCGTGCCGATTCCGACCACCATGAAGCCGGTCGGATTGTTCCATGCGGCTGCGAATCCGCTGATCACACCGCAATTGCAGGACGAGGTGGCGCGGCGGCTGGGCAATGCGGCCAGCGGCTGGAACGCCGTCGCGGTGGGGGCTAGCGGGCACCCCGGTCTTGCGCTCAAGGCTGCGAACGAGCAGGCCGCGACTGAAGGCGCACTCGCGGACTGCGCCAAGCAGGACCGTGATTGCCGCGTCATCGCCATCGGGCCGTTTGCGGTCGAGCCCCTTTAATCAAACAGCGGATGCCCTTGGTCCCACAACGACAAAGCTTTCCCCAGGCTGTCGGCATGTGCATCGACATCAGTGGCCGAACCAAGTATCGGTCTAAGCCTCGCTAACGAAGGAGGGATCGGGTGCGCTTGGCAATCGGATTTATGCTTCTCGGATTCGTGCTCGCGGCTGTGGGCCTGCCAACGACCGGCGCCCGGGCCCAGATGGCAACGTCGCCCGAAGAGGCTGCCTGTCGCCCCGACGTCAGCCGCCTGTGTCGCGGAATGTCGCGCGATCCCATGGTGATCCTCGCCTGCCTGCAGAGCAATCGCTCGCGGCTGAGCCGACGCTGCCTCTCGGTTCTGCAAAGCCACGGCGTATAAGCTGCAGCTGCGTATGATGCGCATTATCACAGCATTGCTGATCGTGCTGGGCACCAGTTGGGCCGCCCATGCCCAATTCGGTGCTACGCTCACGCCGTCTCCTCCGGTCACCGGCGGAGACATCGCCAACTACTGCATCTTTGAGAATAAGACCTATTCGCCCGGCGCTTTCATATGTGACGTTACGCTCAAGCCCAACAGTGCCCCGATGGAATGTCAGGCGCCGGATGCCAACCACAAGCGCGCCTACTGGACATTGCACGATGGCGCCGCCTTGACATGCCCGAAATAGAGCGTTGCCTACACGAACGTGTCGGTTGACGTTCCGCCGAGCGCGATCTGGCCATAGCTGTAGGCGGCCACGTCCCAGTTCGCCACGATATGTCCTGACACCGCCTGCAGATCGCGAAAGCAGCGCTGAACGTGATTGCTGGCATATAGACCGCGTCCGCCACTCGCATCCACCAGCAACCCGACGGCAGCCTTTGCCTGCTTGACGCAATAGCCCTGGTCGCGCCGGCTGCGTGATCGGAACTCAAGACTCGGCACCTCGCCGGCCAGAACCTTGTCGATCGTTTCCCGATACGAGCGCTTGTAAAGGAGATCGCCGCTGTCGATCATGGCGCTCGCTTCGGCGATGCGCACATGCATGCCGGGCTTCTTTGACAACGGAGAATGGGCAAACGAATCGTCGCGCACCTTCATCTCGTCAATGAAGGCGTCGAGCGCGCCCTGGGCGATGCCACAGGCCGGCGAGGAGATCGTGAACGGCACGAAGCTCCAGATCGGTGTGCGGTAGACAGGCTCGGCGTGCAGCCGCGAGCCGGGTGAGGTCGCGTCGGACATTTCCTTGTGCGACACGATGCGGTGGTTCGGTACAAACTTGTCGTCGATCACCACGCTTTTTGAGCCGGTGCCGCACAGGCCCATGACGTCCCAGTCGTCGAGGATCTGGTAGTCGCCCTTCGGCACCATGACGTAGCGGATATCCGGCATCGGCGACCCGCCGCTCGGCGGCCCGAAGAACGCGCCCAGGAAAAGCCAATCGGCATTATCGACGCCGCTGCAGAACGACCATTTCCCGGAGACGCGAACGCCGCCATTGGCTGGCGTCGGCTTGCCGTTCGGCAGGAAGCTCGAGGCGCTGAGCGTGCGATCCTTGCCCCAGTACTCGTGCTGAAACTCCTCCGGAAAATGCGCCACGAAGAGGTCGTGGATCAACATGACCGACCACACCCACGCGGCGGAGCCGTCGCCGCGGCCGAGCTCAAAACCCGCCGCGAAGGCCTCATCCGGGCGCATCGCCGGGCCGCCAAACTTTTTCGGGCGCAGCAGGTAGTTCAGTTTGTAATCCCACAAGTCCGCGATGGTCTCTTCTGGGATGCGTCCGGACTTGTTGGTGGCGTAGGAGCGCTCGCGCAGTTTCGGTGCAAGCGCGCGGGCGCGGGCGAGCAGATTTGCCGCGCGGTACGGGTCGGCGTCCGGCTTGACGGCGGGCGCGCTGGCGAGGGATGCGCTCATGGGGTTTCCTCTCCCGGTTGGTCCTTGGCCTGTTCGGCCCTTTTGGTCCCATTATTTCAATCACCGGATCGGGCTGCAGGCAAATGCGTCGCGTCGCCATTCGGCAAGTTCTGTCATCTATGGCTAAGTTATTGATCGCTCAAATTTTTATCGTGGGGCCGCAGCATAGATTCCATAGATGACGGCGCGCCAGAACGTGCCCGCATAGGTGACCCTTCCCACATAGGTGACAATTCCCTCCATACGTGACGTTGTTGCGCATAGATGGCGCCCCGATCCATTGATGACGTGTGCGGCCATCCTTCGAGACGCACGCGGGCAGAGCCCGCGTGCTCCTCAGGATGAGGTCTGAAATTGCTGAAGCGCCGCAACCAGCCGCAGCCCTCATCCTGAGGAGCCCGAGCGAAGCTCGGGCGTCTCGAAGGATGGCCGCACGCTTAGATGACGTTTTCACATAGATGACGTCTTGTAGCCCGGATGAATCCGGGACGACATCGCGACAATCTCACGTTCGTTTGATGCTTCACCGCAGGGGCTACGGGTTGATTCAGTTGTCAAACAGCCCGACGCAGACCTGCGTATGAAGGCACAATCTATTTTGCTTTTCGTATGTCAAACAAAAATACGAAATCCTTTGGCGGCCCAGCATCGGAACCGGTGACGTCGTGCGCACGTTTCCTCCAAGACGGAGACATGTCATGACGGCCAGCAAAGACGGTAAGGGACTGCGCGGCCCGAACAGCAAGCAGGACGCGCTGCGCGACACCCGCAGCGGCGCTTATGACCATGGCGGCGCGAGTGACGCCCCGACCCGGCAAGAGGCACAGCGGACCGATCATCAGCGTGCCCAGACCGGCGCTGACGTGCGGCAGGGCGTCTCTGACGCCGAACTCAATCACGACAGCGAAACGGATCTTCCTGAGGGTTTGACGCGGCCGCGCGTGGGCGGGTCAACGCAGATGGGCACCGGCGAGGCGGCACGCCATACGCCGCTCACGGGTGAAGCCCAACGCCCGCCGGCCAAGAAGGGCGGTGCTTAGCGATACTGCTTCGCCGCCGCCAGCAAGGCGTCATAATCCTCTTTGACTTTGGGATTCGCCGAGAGGATTGAGGCAGCGACAGGGGTGACCGTGTCGACGTAGCGTTTGGCTTCCTCCGGCGACATGGTGATGATCTCGCCGCCATTCTGCTTCCAGGCTTCTTCTTTGCTCTTGATGTCGTTGATGTTCCAGTCGCCGAAAGCGTCTTCCGCCTTGCGCGATTCCTCGCGCACGATCTTCTCCAAGTCGGGTCCGAGCGACTTGAGCCACGCCCGGTTCACCACAACCGGCGCCGCAAACAGTGTGCTGGGCAGGTAGGTCATTGGCTTGGCGATATCATAATACTTGAACGCCACGTAGGGCGCGGCGGCGCCGACCATGCCGTCGATGGTCTTGTTCTGCATTGCCGGCAGCGCTTCACCGAGCGGCAGCGATACCGGAATGACGCCAAGCTTCTTCAGCGGTTCGACCTGGATCGGCGCGCCGCCCTGGGTGCGAATCTTCTGGCCCTGCAGATCGCCGGCGGTGCGCACCGCCTTGTGGCTCAACAACATCAGCGGGCTGTAGAGACTAGGCGCCAGCAGCTCGATCCCTTTATCGGCGCCCCAGGTCGCCATGCGGGCACGGATCGCCGGATCGTTGAGCATCTTGTAGCCGTGGCTCACGCTGTCAAACAAACCGGGTGCATCGAGGACCTGAAACCGCGGCTCGAGGCTGATCCAGAATCCATTTGCCGACGCGGCGGCCTCGATGGTGCCGAGCGCCACGCCCTCGACCACGGCGGGTAGCTGGCCGAGCTGGTTCGCCGGATAGATCTCAACCTTGATCTTGCCGCCCGCGCGCTGCTCGATGCCGGCCTTCATCCGCTTGAAATACTCATAGGTCACGTCGTTGATGGTCGGCTGCGACAGCTTCATGGTGAACTGCGCGCGCGCCTGGCCTGCGTAAGCCAGAACTGCCGCGACTACTCCGATCGCGACGTATTTCATCAGAGTTCGCATGTGTTGTTTCCTCCCAGTTGTTATCGCGACGTGGTTCACCCCTTGGCGAGCAGCGTGCGCACGCCGATGAGCGAGATCTCGGGAACATAGGTGATGAGCGCGAGCGCGATCAGGTAGATGATCACGAACGGGATGATGCCGCGATAGATGGTCTCAAGCTTGAGGCCGAGCACCGACTGAGCAACAAAGATGTTGATCCCGAACGGCGGATGAAACAGGCCGATCGCCAGGTTGACGGTGACCACGATGCCGAAATGCACCGTGTTGATGCCGACTGATTTCACGATCGGCACCAGCAACGGGCTCAGCAGCAGGATCGCCGAGAGCGGATCGAGGAAGCAGCCGACCGCGAGCAGCGTGACGTTGATGACGAGCAGCAGCATCCACCACGTCACGTTGAGGGATTGCAGCCACGCGACCAGATTGCCGGACACCTGGTTCACCGTCAGCAGCCAG
>JAFAXD010000270.1 GCA_019241285.1 Xanthobacteraceae bacterium
CACTGGCATCCGGATGAGATGCGCACGGTCGTGGTTCTGTCCGGCACGCTCTATTACGCGTTCGGCGAGCGCTGGGATGAATCCAAGCTCGCGCCGCTGCCCGCGGGCTCATTCTTTTATGAGCCGCCGCACGTGCCGCACTACGCCTGGGCGAAGGACGGCGAAGTCATCCTGCAGCTCACAGCCATCGGCCCGGGCGGCGTGACCCTGGTGCAGCAAACACCTCAGTAACTAATCCAATCAATTCGATTCCCTCTCGGTCGTCATCGCCGGGCTTGTCCCGGCGATCCCGATTCCACGGGCACGGCTGTGCCACCCTAAGCGAGATGGCCGGGACGAGCCCGGCCATGACGAGTCAAGAGGGTTTTGGGTCAAAAATGAATGGCAACAGCTTTTATTGCTCGGTCACCGGCTGCGCGGCGCCGCGCTTGAGGCCGGCGATCACCGCACGCGTCGCGTCGTCATGCGCAACCTCGTGACCCGCGCAGGCGCGGATGCGGGCGTGGATGAATGACAGTTTCAGGATCACGCCTGGACCGAGCACGAATGGATAGAGGTCGGAGAGCCCCATGCTGCGGTTGATTGAGTTCATCGCAAACGTGAGCGGCAGCCATGCATCGATGATGCGCTCGAGGCTCGCCGTGTGCGGATTGAAATCGATGTTGGTCGCGAGCTCGCTGCTTTTGGCCACCTTCGGACGCAAGTGCATGCCGAACGCGTTGGCCGTTTCCAGCGTATCCACCATGTGGAAATAATGCGCCCATGTCTCGGCAAAGTCCTCCCACGGATGCGAGCTGGCATAAGCGGTCACAAAGCTCTGCGGCCAGTTGAGCGGGGCACCCTTTTCATAGTGCTGTTTGAGCGCGGCCCCGTAATCCTCCTGCTCGTTGCCGAACACCTTGCGAAATTCCTGGAGATCCTGCGGATCGCGGAACAGGAGGTCCCAGTAGTAGTGCGCAATCTCGTGGCGGAAGTGGCCGAGCAGGGTGCGGTATGGCTCGCCCATCGCATGCCGCTGCCGTTCGCGCTCGGAATCATCGGCTTCGGCGAGGCTGAGCGTGATGAGACCTTCGGCATGGCCCGTCAGCACTGGCGGCGCCGAAGGGGCCGGGGCGGCGAGGAAGTCGAAAGCCAACCCACGCTCGGGATCTTCCGTCCGGGTCGGATGCGGCAAGTAGAGCCGCAAGATCGTGTAGAACAACCGGTGCTTCGCGATCTCGATCTTGCGCCAGCGCGGGAGGTTCTCCGGAACCTCGAGATTGGGGATGGTCCGGTTGTGGCGACATCCCACGCAGAACGTTTCCGGGCTGTCGGCCAGCACCATCCAGTTGCAGACCTCGTGCGCGTTATTCTCGCAGAACTTATAGCGATTGGCCGTATCAGCCAGTGCATTCCAGCGATCTCCGTCAGGCTCCAGCGCGCTCATCACGCCGAGCTCCGGGAGGTAGCCGAGGCGTCGACCGCAGCTGTCGCAGGTCTCACTCTCGAAATAGAGCGGCTGCTGGCAATACTGGCATTCGAATAGTTTCATGTGTTACGACCCATCAAGGTTCATCAAACCGTAGCACAGGACCGCACGGGTCGGGAGGATCGCCGTGAAACCGCTCGCGATATTTGCTTGGCTCGCCGCCCTTCTGGTGGTCGCGCCGGTTGCCCGTGCCGAATACCCTGAGCGACCCGTCAAGGTCGTGCTCGGGCTTGCGGCGGGTGGGGGCGCCGATGTGCTGACCCGCTGGTACGTGGAGAAATTGCGCCAGGTCTCTGGGGGGACCTACGTGATCGAAAACAAGGTCGGGGCATCGGGCAATATCGCGGCGGATGCAGTCGCAAAGGCGAAGCCGGACGGCTACACCTTGATGTTTTCGGCGAGTGCCTCGATGGGAGGCAATCGGTTCATCTACAAAAACCTTCCCTTCGACACGGTGAAGGATTTCGACCCGATCACCACGTTCTGCCAGCTCGGATTCGCGCTGCTGGTCAATCCGGAGAAAACCCCCGTCAACTCCGTCGCCGAATTGACCGCTCTCCTCAAGCAGAAGAACGGAAAAGCCACGTACGGATGGGCGGTGACGTCCGCGCTCGCCGCCTCGGTGCTCTACACCAGCGTCGAGGACATCCCGGTGGTGCCGGTTGCCTACAAAACGACCGCCGCCGCTGTCTCGGACCTCGCGGCCGGACAGGTAGATTTCGTGTTCGCCGACATCATGTTTGCCACGGCCCAGCAGAAGCAGGGGCGGGTGAAAATTCTCGCCACCTCAGCAAACCGACGCGCCGCCATGGTGCCTGACATACCGACCATGGAAGAAGCCGGGGTGAAAGCCCCGGACCAGACACCCTGGTGGGCGGTCTGGGGACCGCACGGTCTGCCACCCGAAGTGATCTCCAAGCTGGCGAAATGGATCAACCAGATCACTGAGATGCCCGATACCAGGGAGTTCCTCACCAGCCAGGGTGCGGACCCGTTGCCGGGATCGCCGGAAAAGACCAAAGAGATGCTGCAGCGGTCGATTGCCACGTGGGCGAAGGTCGTCGAGCTTGCCAAAATCGAGCCGCAGTAAGGCACAAAAACCAATTCGCCCGGAAGGAGACACATGACACGTTTTGTTACGCGTTCGCTTGGCGCTCTCGTCGCCGTCGCCATTGCCCTCGTTGCGGCCTCGCCGCGCGCCGGGGCGGAATATCCCGACCGGGTGGTTCGTATCGAATTGGGCTTCCCGGCCGGCGGCGGCGCCGACATCCTGGCGCGGTGGTACGCGGACAAGCTGCAACAACTCTCCGGCGGCCACTTCATCGTTGAAAACAAAGTCGGCGCGTCCGGGAACCTGGCACTTCAGGCGACTGCCACAGCCAAACCGGACGGCAGCACGCTGCTGTTCGCATCGACGGTGACGACGGCCGGCAACACGACCGTGTTCAAGGATATGCCGCTTGACGTGCGGAAGGATCTCGTCCCGGTGGTCGGGTTTGCCGAGACGCCGTTTGTTCTGTGCGTCGCCCCCGATTCGCCGATCAATTCAATTGCTGATCTGACGGCCTTCATCAAATCGAAGAATGGCAAGGCGACGTACGGCAGCGCCACCACAAGCGCGCTCGCCTCGACCGCGCTCTACCTGCAGAAGGTCGAGGCGACCGCGACCTATGTGGGCTACAAGGCGACCGCCAATGCAATCCAGGACGTCAATGGCCACCAGATCGACTTTGCGTTCGCCGATGTCGTATTTGCGATGGGGCAGGCGAAGCAGGGACGCATCAAGATCCTGGCGATCGCGTCCGACGAGCGCTCTCCGGCTTTGCCGGACGTGCCGACCTTGAAAGAGCTGACCGGCTCCACGACCGGAGACATCGTCGCCCTTTGGGGCTTATGGGTGCCAGCGGCGACGCCGCAACCCATTGTCGACAAACTGGCAAAATGGATGAACGACATCACCCGATCAAGCGAAACGCAGAAATTTCTGATTGAGCAAGGCGCGACCCCGTGGGTTGCCACTCCGGAGGAGTACAAGAAGAAATTCGAGATCGCGCTGAAAGCCTGGGGCGACGCCGCCAAGATCGCCAACATCGAAGCGCAGTAACGTATGATCAAAGTCAAGAGTCCGCAGGATTTCTGGGCCGGATTGTTGTTCCTTGTGATCGGGTGTCTGGCGCTTTGGCTGGGACGCAGCTACGCGTTCGGCACGGCGACCAAGATGGGACCAGGCTATCTACCGACCGTCCTGAGCTGGGCGCTTGTTCTGGTCGGCGCCTTTCTGGCGCTACGCGCGCTTGCACTCGAAGGCCCGCCTATCGAAGCGAGTCTCATCCGACCGCAAATCTTCATTCTGCTGGCGATCGTCGTGTTCGGGCTGTTGATCGAGCGCGTCGGATTGGCTCCCGCCATCATCGTGGTCACCTTGATCGCGGCGAGCGCCAGCCGCGAGATGCGCTGGACAGAGACGCTCGTTGTCGCTGTGGGCTTGGCCGCTCTCTGCGTCGGCCTCTTCATCTATCTGCTCGGGCAGCCGCTGGCGATCTGGGCTTGGAATTTCTGATCGTGGTAGCGCCCCGGATAGCCCGCGAGTCCCGGGCGCAGTGCAGCGCGAAGCGGTGCGCTGCAGACCCGGGACCGTTCGAACCGAAATCCCTTTGGCGGTCCCGGATCAACGGTGCACCGCTCCGCAAGGGCTCCGCGCTGCACCGCATCCGGGACACATACTGAATGGACATCCTACATAATCTTGCGATCGGCTTTGGAGCCGCAGCGACGCCTCTCAATCTCCTGTTCTGCCTGTTCGGCTGCCTGATCGGAACGCTGATCGGCGTCCTGCCCGGCATCGGCCCGATCGCAACCATCGCAATGCTGCTGCCGGTCACCTTCAGCCTCAGTCCGCTCGGCGCGCTGATCATGTTGGCCGGCATCTATTACGGTGCACAATACGGCGGCTCGACCACAGCGATCCTCGTGAATCTGCCTGGCGAGTCCTCATCCGTGGTGACCTGCATCGACGGCTATCGCATGGCGCAACGCGGCCGTGCCGGAGCGGCGCTCGCCATCGCGGCACTCGGATCGTTCTTCGCGGGCTGTGTTGGCACCGTGCTGATCGCCGCCTTCGCACCGATCCTGGCGAAGTTTGCCGAGCAGTTCCGCTCGCCGGAATATTTCTCGCTGATGCTGTTCGGCCTGGTTGCCGCGGTCGTGCTTGCGCATGGTTCAGTCATCAAAGCGGTGGCCATGATCCTGCTCGGATTGCTGATCGGGCTTGCCGGGACAGATACGCAGAGCGGCATAGCGCGCTTCACCTTCGGGGTCCCGGAACTCTATGACGGCGTCGATTTCGTGCCGGTCGCCATGGGTCTGTTCGGTTTTGCCGAGATCATGTCGAACCTCGATCGCGGCGGGGATAAACGAACCACCACGGCGGAGATCACCAGTCTCTGGCCCAATCGGGATGAGATCCGGCGCGCTATTCCGGCGGTGCTGCGTGGCACCAGCATCGGCTCGTTCCTCGGGCTGCTGCCGGGCGGCGGCGCTGTGCTGGCCTCCTTTGCCGCCTACACGCTAGAGAAAAAAGTCTCCAGCCACTCGGCCGAGTTCGGCAAGGGCGCTGTCGAAGGCGTCGCCGGACCGGAGTCGGCCAACAACGCCGGCGCGCAAACGTCGTTCATTCCGCTCCTCACGCTGGGGATCCCATCAACGCCCGTCATGGCCCTGATGATGGGCGCGATGACCATTCAGGGGATCGCCCCGGGCACAGCGATCATCACCGAACGCCCGGTGTTGTTCTGGGGCATGATCGCTTCGATGTGGATCGGCAACTTGATGCTGGTCATCATCAACTTGCCGCTCATCGGCATCTGGGTCAGCTTGCTGAAGGTGCCCTACCGCATCCTGTTCCCGTGCATCCTGGTGTTCTGCTGTGTCGGCGCCTACAGCATCAACAACAGCACGTTCCTGATCATGATGATGGCGGGCTTCGCGTTGCTCGGCTACGTGTTCCACAAGCTCGGCTGTGAAGGCGCACCGTTCCTGCTCGGCTTCGTGCTGGGCCCGCTGATGGAAGAGAACCTGCGCCGCGCGATGGTACTCTCGTTCGGCGATCCGTCGATCTTCGTGCAGCGCCCGATCTCGCTCGTCATCCTGCTGCTGACGCTGGGGCTGATCTTGTTGATCATCGCGCCCCAGTTCCGGCAGACGCGCGAAGAGGCTTTCCAGGAAGAAACCTGAGTCTCAGGAACGAGGTGACATGAGGACCTCATCCTGAGAGGCTGT
>JAFAXD010000321.1 GCA_019241285.1 Xanthobacteraceae bacterium
ACTGGCCCGGAAGTGGGCAAAGCTGCATTGGAGACCCTGCTCCGCGAACTGAAGTCGGGATCGTCACGGCGCGAGCCTCCGACCCGGATGTCAAGCGCTGGCCGGGTCGGTAGCCGTCAGGGCAAGGTTTCTGAGCTGCTCTTCATCGTCCCATTCGCGCCGGGCGGAGCCGAGCGGTTGCGCGCGCTGCTGGAATTGCGCAACGGCGACTTCAGCGACACGGACAGGGTTGGCACCGTCCATGATATGCGCTTCGTGTTTCTGGACAACGACACGAAGTTGCTCTTCGCCACTGCCTACGACGGCGAGTGGGACCCCTACATCGGCGACTTCGCGGCGACGATTCCTGACGGCCTGGACGTCCTCTTCTCGGCATGCGAGGGCTGGCCAGGCATTCGCAACCCCGAGGTAAAGGACTGGATTGCCAAGTACCAGATCCCGGCGGTTGGCTGGTACGTCGCCCATCCGGATCTCACCGTGAGGGACATCCAGCGCCTGAAGCGCATCGGCAACGCCGCTGAAGAGTTCCTCGACAAGATTCAATAGCTGACGCTCATCATTCGCTCAGAGCCCGGTCCGCAATGGACCGGACCCAAGAAAGGATGCTCGCATGTTGTCCGTCAATGAATCCGTCGGCCAGTCTCTTTCGAAGCGCTCACTGACGCTAGAAACGAGCGACATACAGGCAACCGTCTTGCGCCCGCGCCCCAAACCATATTGCGGAGAATACGTCGTTCTCCGCATAGGCAACGCCGAGCAAGGACGGGAAATGCTACGCCGGATCCTTCCTCATGTCGCGCCCGCCGACGAATGGTGGGTGCCATCAGCGCCCGGTTGGTTGGGGATTGCGTTCACGTTTGAGGGGCTTAAGGCGTTGGGCGTGCCACAGGCGTCGTTGGACAGTTTTCCGATCGAATTCCGACAGGGGATGGCGGCTCGCGCCGCCATCCTGCATGATTTCGGTGCCAATGCGCCGGCCAACTGGGAATATCCGTTCGGCACACCAGACGTGCACGTCGCCCTGGCGATATACGCAAAAAGCAATCAAGACCTGCAGGAGGTCTTGGATATCGCGCACAAGAGTCATCACGACCTCCCGCAAATTTCGGTCGTGTATCGTATGGAATTCGGCGAACTGCCGGAAGGGCGCAATCCCTTTGGCTTCAAGGATGGACTGCACAATCCTCACGTTGAAGGAAGCGGTCCAGCAGCGGCCGACAAAGAAGAACCATCGATCAAGCCCGGTGAGTTTGTCATGGGCTATCCCGACGAGCGCGGGGAAACCGCCAATGTCCCGATTCCTGAGGAACTGCGCCGCAACGGCACTTTCGTCGCGATTCGAAAATTCCACATGGATGTCGCGGCGTTTCGCAAATACCTGCGCGCGCAGGCATCCTCGCCCGAGGAAGAGGAACTGCTCGCCGCTAAAATGGTAGGGCGATGGCGCAGCGGTGCACCATTGGTGCTGACGCCCGATCACGACGATCCCGCGCTTGGCGGTGATGCGAACCGCAACAATGATTTCAGCTATGCAGATGACATGAAGGGATTGAAGTGCCCGTTTAGCGCGCACATTCGTCGCATCAATCCGCGCGATGCCCTGAAAGACGACATCGTCGCCACCAATCTCCACCACTTTTTACGTCGTGGCACCAACTACGGAGCGCCGCTGCCAGATGGGGAGCTGGAAGATGACGGCGCCCAACGCGGCGGTGTGTTCCTGCTGATCGGCGCACACCTGCAGCGGCAGTTCGAGTTTGTGCAGTCGCAATGGGTTACTGACGGCAACTTCATCAGTCACGGAACCGAACAGGATCCGCTCATCGGCAATAACGAAGGCGAGGGCGTCTTCACCATTCCCAAGGTTCCGGCTCGGCGTCGTCTGCACGGGTTGCCCCGCTTCGTTTCCGTCCGCGGCGGCGAATATTGCTTCATGCCTGGGCTAGGCGCACTACGATGGCTCGCGCGCTTGGGCGAAAATGCCGACTAGATGTGCGCGGCATTAGCAAAGCTTTGCATCGCTTTGTTAGCCTTCACTCGATCTGCAGCACGAGATCACTTAATTCGAAGCTCGACACTGTTCGAAGACTGAGGAGATTCACCGTGCTCGTCGACGTCCGCACCTATCGGGTCAAACCGGGAAAACTCCCGCAGGAGCTCGATCTTTACGCCAAACACGGCCTGGCGGCGCAAATCCGTCACCTTGGCGCGCCGCTTGCGTATTTGCACGCTGAAAGCGGCGATCTGAACACCATGGTTCATCTCTGGACGTTTGAGGATGCCGCCGATCGAGCCCGCCGCCGCGCCGCAATGATGGCGGACCCGGAATGGCTGAATTACCTCAAGCTGGCCGACGAGGCCGCGTACCTGGAGGGGCAGCGCAACAGCCTCATGGTGCCGGCAAGCTTCGCTCCAATCAAGCGATGAGCACGATCATCGGGAGCTCAAGCCCGGCTCGTCAGGGAAGCACTCAATATGTCAGACCATTTCTCCGGACCTCGCGCACTCGCTGATCCGGCCGCGGACATTTCGGACGTATTTGCCTTTCCGGCGCCCGACGATACGCAGCATCTCGTCGCGGTCATGGATGTATTCGGCAAGGCCGGCCCCTCGGCAGTCTTCTCCGATGCAGTGATTTATCGGTTTCGGATCAGACCAGTCGATATCGCCACAACCGGCCCAGAGGCGTCTTTTGCGCTAGGTGAAGGCGAGATTGTCTTCGACTGCGCGTTCGATGTTCCGAGCTGCACCAGTGGTGCCGGGCGCCCGGTTCAGTACGGCCGCTGTCTCATGCCGAATGGTCGTACCATCTCGTTTCGCGCCGACGACGAGAATGGCGGTGTCGATGACGGCGTCCAGGTGTTCGCGGGCCAGCGCTCCGAACCCTTCTTTCTCGACGTTCGGATGATCGAGAAGACGGCGACGACCGGCAAACTGTCTTTCAAGCCAAAAGGGGCCGACACTCTCTATGGCACGAACATACTCGCCATCGTGATCAAGTTCGACTGGCGCAGGATGCTCAAGGGCGGCTCGCTATTTGCAGTTGTGTGCGAAACGCTCGCAGCCGGCAAGCGACCGGTTCGAATAGAACGGGTCGGCCGTCCCGAAATCAAGAACGTGTCAATGAGTTTCAAGATGTTCGATCAGGTCAACAAAGACCTTGAAATCCGTGACCTCTATAACAGCGAAGACGCCTTCGACCTCAAGGCTGATTATTTCGACACCTACCGGGTGCGATTGAACGCGAATCTTGCCTTCTACGACAGGCTCGACGGCAAGGTCGACTGGCCATTCGACGGGCACGGCAATCACCCGCTCACCAAGCTGCTGTTGGCTGACTTCCTGGTCGTCGATGCCTCGATGCCCTTCGCTGAAACGAGCTACTTCGATATCGAGCGTTCGATGCGCGAGGGCCGGCCGCACGCCACGCCCGGCGGACGTTGGCTCAATGAGGACATCATGGATTTCGTTTTCACGCTCTATGTCAACGGCGGAAACGGTCCGCCGGTCAATGATGGCGTCGATGCGCCGATCGCATGGTCATCGAAGGCGTTTCCGTACCTCGCACCGCCTAACCCGCCGAAAGGCGGCGCGACATGACGAACTTGTCCGAAACTGTCGCGCCTGAGCCCCAGGTCGGATCGCTTACGCTGACGGATGGATCAATCGCGCTGCTCAATCTGCAGGCTCAGATCGATGGCCTCGAAGGTCACAGCACCTTTGAGGAAGCGACGACACTGATCGACTTGCTTATTCTTCGAGGGCAGATTCTCGGGCGCATCAGCGATTATGAGCGAGCCGCGCAACTGGCCAATCGTCAGGTCGATGCTGCAACTATGGATGCAGCCGCTTACATAGCGCGTGCACGGACCCACGCGGTATTCCATCGTTTTGCGGAGGCGCTTGACGATCTTGATAGGGTCGATCGGATGGCGCCCCACAATGCCGCCGCAAAGCGGGAGCGTGCGGCAATCCGCCAGGCGCAGGGTCGCTTTGATGAAGCTCTCTCGACCTATTCTG
>JAFAXD010000381.1 GCA_019241285.1 Xanthobacteraceae bacterium
GGCTACGCCCTAGTTGGGTCCAGCCAAGCACGGGGGGCTTGGGGGGTTGGACATTGGCTGGACGTCTCATCAATCCACGACCGGACAAGTCGGTTCCCAGTGTGGCGGAAAAATTCCGTGGACCCCTCGGCGGCCGAGGTTACGGCCGCAGTCGAGTCGGAACCGCGACCAACCCACGCGGTTTGATTTCCCGACGGGGGCCATGGAGGCAATGAATGACACCCGTACGCAAATCCCTTCTTGGCGCCGCGATTGGCACCGCAGTTCTGGCTTTCTCCGCCGTGGGCGCGTCAGCAGCGATCGTCTGCAGTGGCAACGCCTGCTGGCACACCCAGGAGAGCTATACCTATCCGCCGGCAGCCCACGTTATCGTCCACCCGGACAATTGGGCGTGGGGTCCGTCCGACCACTACGTGTGGCGCGAGCATCCGGGCCGCGGCTACTGGAGCGGAGACACCTGGACGGAATTCTGATCGCCACCGGCGTGACGCCCTCTCGGAGGCCGCAAATCGCGGCCTCCTTGACGTTTCTCCCTGCTTTGCCTTGATTTTTGCGGCAGTGCAGCAGAGGCGCGGCTGAAAAATCCAGCCGTATCTCGCCTGGCTGCAACGATGCTATATTGTACGGTGCCGGTCATACCGGCTAAGAGTTCCAAGTTCGCAACCCGATCAGTTAGGAGAAACGTAAAATGCGCGTCTCAAAAAGAGCGCTGTTAGCGGTGGGCGCCAGCGCGGTGATTGGCTTGTCCAGCGCCGCCATTGCGCAGACCAAGAAGTCGACCGAGGCCACAACCGTCGGCGAGGGCGAGGCCCTCATGCTGCACCCCAAGGGTGCGGTCCACAAGTCAGCCACCAAGGTGACCTCTGCCCAGCACGAGGCGGCCGTGAAGAAGGGCGCTCGCGAAATCAAGCCGGGTGCCGTGATCTACAAGCAGGGTGGCAAACTCTACCTGCTGGAAGACAACGCCAACGAGAAGGCGTCGCAGAGCTTCCAGAACAACTTCGACGTCGATTACTGAGCGAGCTCGCGGAAGCGAGACAATCGGCGTTTGGTTTTAGCAAATGCCGCCCACTCCAATCCGGGAGTGGGACCAGAAGCGATAAGCCCGTTGTTGTTGTTGGGATGCCGGGCTTAAGCTGTTGCGAGCAACGGATAATCCGTATAGCCGCGCACGCCGCCATCGTAGAGCGTCTCCGGATCGAATGGGTTGAGGCACGCGCCGACGCGTAGCCGTTCCACCAGATCCGGGTTGGCCACATAGAACCGTCCAAACGCGAACATGTCCGCTGTGTGCTGCGCAAGCGCCTCGACGGCGCGCTCGCACGTGTACCCGTTGTTGGCGATGTAGATCCCGGAAAACAGCGCGCGCAGCTTGCCGTAGTCGAACGGGATCTGCGCGGCGCCGGGCGCGGTCGCACCCTCGACCACGTGCAGATACACCGGCGCGATGTCGTTGAGACCAGCGACGGCCGTGGAGAACAGGTTCTCGGGATCCGAATCAACCATGTCGTGATGCGGATTGGTCGGTGAGATGCGCACACCGACACGGTCACAGCCGCACTCTTGCGCGACGGCGCGCAGCACCTCCAACATCAGGCGGCAGCGGTTGTGTGCGGAGCCCCCATAGGCATCCGTGCGGCGGTTTGTACAGTCGCGCAGAAACTGATCGAGCAGATAGCCGTTGCCGGCGTGCACCTCGACGCCATCGAACCCGGCGGCAAGCGCGTTGGCCGCCGCTTGCCGGTACTGCCCGACAATTCCGGGCAGTTCCTCCAGTTCGAGCGCGCGCGGCACCGAATGCTCAAGCCGACCCGCCGGCGTGCGGGAGCGGCCCCGCGACGGCACCACGGAGGGGGCAACCGGCGCCTGCCCGCCGGGTTGAACGCAGACATGCGAGCAACGGCCGGTGTGCCAGAGCTGGACAAAGATGCGGCCGTCGCGCGCATGCACGGCGTCCGTCACGGCTCGCCAACCGGCAATCTGCTCGCCGCTATAAAGGCCGGGCGAATCGATCCAACCGAGCCCCTGCGGCGAGATCGCGGTCGATTCAGTGACGATCAGGCCGGCACTGGCGCGCTGGGCGTAGTACTGGGCGTTGAGCTGATTGGGGACCGCGCCCGGCGACCGGTTGCGCGTCATGGGCGACATGACGATCCGGTTCTTCAACGCATAGGGGCCGAGCCGAACCGGCTCGAGCAATGAGCTGATATCCGTCACGACAGCCCCGCATCAATCAAGCTTTTCCTGCAGGTCCACCTTGTAGGTCTCCCACAGGAACAGCGCGGTAACAAACGAGATCAGGGCCGCCGCCGCCATGTAACCGGACAGAGCGAGCGTTCCTCCGGTCGCCGCGACGATCCAGGTCGCAATGGCGGGCGTCTGCGCGCCGATAATGCTGCTGATCGAATACCCCACGGAGATGCCGCTGTAGCGGATGTTGGTATCGAACAGCTCGCTGAACAGCGCCGCCTGCGGGCCGAAGATCGCCGCGATGCAGAGCCGCGCCACCAGGATGGCAATGAAGACAATTGCCGGAACCGCGGTGTTGGCGAGCGGGAAGAATGCGGCGCCCCAAATGACGCCAAATGCCAGCGCCCACAGGTAGACGGTGCGGCGACCGATCCGATCCGAGAGATGCGCGAAGTAGAGCGTTGCGGGAATCTCGATGAGATTAGCGATGATAGTGAACGTGAGAATCGTCGAGCGCGTCAATCCAAGCGACGTTGTGGCGTAGCGGAGCATGAAGATCAGCCCGATGAACCCCATCACGTTGGTGAACAGCGTCGTGAGCGCAACGATCAGGATCTGTTTCCACGCCCGCTCCAACAGGCGCAGCAGCGGCAGCTTTATCTCTTCGCCCGCCCGCTTCATGAAGGCGAAGATCGGGCTCTCGCTCACGCGCAGCCGCACGTAGATCCCGACCAGCACCAGAATGATGCTGAACAGGAACGGGATGCGCCAGCCGAATGCCTTGAACTGTTCGGGGCTGAGCGAAGCCGTCGAGGCGAGGAAAATGAGATTGGCCAGTACCAGGCCCGATGCGACGCCGAGTTGCGGAAATCCGCCGAACAGGCCACGGCGGCTTTCCGGCGCGTGCTCGACCGCCATGGTGATCGCCCCTCCCACCTCGCCGCCGACCGCGAAACCTTGCAGCAGCCGCGCCAGCACCAGAATGAGCGGCGCAGCGACGCCAATCGCGTTGAACGACGGCAGAACGCCGATGATGGTGGTGGCGACGCCCATCATGACAAGCGAGCTCACCAGCATGACCTTGCGACCAAGCTTGTCGCCGAAATGCCCCATGACGATAGCGCCCAGCGGCCGCGCGATATAGCCAACCGCCATGGTGCTGAAGGAGAGGAGCGTCGCGCTGACGGCGGAGAAGGTCGGAAAGAACAGCTCGCCGAACACCAGCGCCGACGCCGTGCCGTAGAGGAAAAAGTCGTACCACTCGATGGTTGAGCCGACGAGCGATGCAAGGGCGACCCGCAACGCCTCGGAGTTGCGCTGCGCGTCACCGAGTTCGGATGCGTTGGCGTGAGCGGCCGTTGTGGCCATGCACGTCTCCCCCAATCCATATTCTTATTCGCTTTCAGTAGACCACATCGGGCGCGAGACCAAGGGCGGTCGCAAGGATGAAGATCCGACACCGCCCTTCCCGCAGCACCGAGCGTGTGCTTGAATCGATCACAAGGACGAGGGAGAATGCTCCATGCACACCGTGATGTGGACCTTCAAGGTGCCGGCTGGCACCGCGAAAGCGCAGCTGGTCGAGACCATCAACGCGACCGCGCACACCTATGAGGGCATTCCCGGGTTGATCCGCAAATATTACGGGATCGCCCCCGACGGCACGTCGCTGGTCGGCATCTATCTGTGGGACAGCAAAGCCGCAGCCGATGCGTTCTACACCGCGGACTGGGTGGCGATGGTGACCAAGCGCTGGGCCGGCCCGCCGCAGCGCCAGGAATGGGAAACCCCGATGGTCGTGGAGAGCGCGGAGCGCCGGCTTGTCGCCGCCGAATAGGCGCGCTTACCGCGTCCGCGCGAACGCAAGCCACAAGCCGCCGCCGATCAGGAAGCCGCCGCTGAGCCGCGAGACGATCCTGATGCGGCGTGGCGAAAGCAGCGCACGGGCGCGGCCGGTGAGCAGCGCGTAAGCCGTATCGGACGCGCCGGCCACCGCCATGGCAGTGACGCCGAGTAGCACCACTTGCGCCACATAGTTTCCGTTGGGATCGACGAACTGCGGGATGAAGGCCCCGAACAGGAGCAGCGCCTTCGGGTTGCTCATCAGCACCAGGAACCCCTGCCAGAAAAATCCGACGCGCGGCACCGGCATTTTTACCGGATCGCCGAGCGCGCCGGGCGCGCGCAGGAACTTGTAGCCCAGCCAGATCAGATAGGCCGCACCCGCGAGCCGCACCCAATCGAACCACACCCCCATGGTGGCGATCAGCGAGGTGAGGCCGATCAGTACGATGCCGATCATCGACGCCAATCCGAGCTGGGTGCCGGCGACGTTGATGAGCCCGGCGCGGGTGCCGTGAGTCATGCTGTTGGCGATGATGAGCGAAACGGTCGGGCCCGGCACAATGGTGATTGCGACACAAGCCGCCACGTAGGCGAGATAGAATTGTAGGGACATCGGCATTTCCTTTATTTACTGCGGCTGCAGGCCGGCTTCCTTCACCACGCGTTCGGACAAGACGCGATCCTGCGCCAGGAACCGCGCGAATGCATCCGGCGTATCGCCGATCGGCTCGAGGCCGCGCTCGATCAGATTGCGCTGACGGAACTCCGGCTCGTTCATGATCCCGACGATGGCATCGTGCAAGCGGGCGATGATTGGTGCAGGTGTGGCGGCGGGCGCGACCAGCCCGAAATATTGGCGGGTGATCTCGGCGGTGTAGCCAAGCTCGCGCAAGGTCGGGATATCGGGAAAGAGCGGCGAGCGCGCCGCGCCGTCAACCGACAGTCCGGTGAGCGCTCCGCCGCGCAGGTGCTCGATGAAATTAGCCAGGCCGAAAAACGCGATCGGCGTCGTGCCGGAGAGTATGCCGCTCACCGCCTCGCCACCGCCTTTGAAGGGAATGCGCACAAGATCGGTGCCGTTCTGCCTGTTGAAGCGATCGAAGAACAACCCGAGCGGAATCGATGGCGCGACGTAGGCCAGAGTACCCGGCTTCGCCTTGGCGAGCGCGGCGAGCTCAGGAAGACTGTGCACGCCGAGCGCGGCACTGACCACGAGCGCCTGCGTGTTGAAGAAGAAGTTGGTGATCGGCGCGAAGTCCTTGCGCGGATCGTAGGGCAGTCTCTTGAACAGGAACTCGTTGTAAACGAGCGTCTCGCCGGACAGAATGCAGACCGTGTAGCCGTCAGGCTCCGCGTCCGCGCACGCACGGCCGGCGACAATGAACCCGCCGCCGGGGCGCGGATCGATGATCAGCGGCTGGCCGAGCCGACGATGCAATTCTTCGCCGAGCGTGCGCGCGAACACATCGGCAGTGCCGCCGGCGCTGACGTTGATGATCGCGCGGATCGGGCGCGACGGATAGTCCGCCGCCACGGCCGGCCCCGAAAGCGCGGCGGCGAACAGAACGAGCGGGACCGCGCGGCGCGCGAGCGAAATGCCGGTTGGCACGAAAGCTCCTCCCTGTACGGCAGAGCCTTGCCAAGCAAACACACGGCGTCAAGCCGAGGTTTTAGTGATCGACCTGGTAAAGGCGCCAGCGGTTCGGCACGCCTTTGAGTTGATGAACGCCGCGATCCTTGAACCGCACTTTGGCCTGCGGCATCAGCTCCTTGACGGCGCTCGAGACCAAAACCTCGCCGGCACGCGCTTTGGCGGCGACGCGCGCACCGATGTGAAATGCAATGCCGAACACGTCGGCGCCGACAACCTTGTATTCGCCGGCATGCAGCCCCGCGCGGATCTCCAATCCGAGCGTGCGCACGGCGTCGCGGATGGCGGCGGCGCAACGGACGGCGGCATCGGGTCCGTCGAATGTCGCGAGCAGCCCGTCGCCTGTCGTTACAACTTCTTTGCCGCGCAGAGATCGAAGCTCGCGCCGCACCGTGGCGTAGTAGTGATTCATCACCTGCGTCCAGCGCGCATCGCCGAGCCGCGCAGCTTTTTCAGTGGAGCGCACGATATCGATGAACAAGATGGTGGCGAGCGCCTGCTCGAGCTCGGAGCCGCTGTTGGCCCGCCGCCGTCGGGACAAAATATTTCCCGACAGCGGCGCATACCGGTGACTGCGGCGGCGCGCGATTGCGTTCTTTACATAGTCTTGGGCGCGTTCGACGGTGCGGCAGCGGATCGTTTTCTCCCGCGGCGGAATCGTCCAGTAGATCTTTCGCCCATCTCCTGCGCCCAGGACCTCGACGGCACCCCACTTGAGGAAAACCGTCATGCCCACACGGCGAATCGCCCAAGCCTTGGACGTGTACCCGGACACGTTCGACTGATGGACGCCGATGCGAAGGAATTTTGGCATTGGAGTACGTCGCAATCGAAAACTGTTTGTGACCTACCGCAAGTAGAATGTGCTCACCCGATACTTGGTTGGCAACGGCCTCCAACCAAGAAGATCCGATCCGGTGCTATCGTAAGCTCGCAACCGCATCGGTGTGTCGCGCCATCCGTCGCAGCGCCTGCGGCGGGTGACCGAATCGGCGCACGAAGGCGCGGCGCATACGTTCCGGATCGGAAAAGCCGACCGCTTGCGCGATCTGCTCGATCGGCTCGGCACCGATCTCGATCCGGCTGCGGGCCGCATCCGCGCGCAGCCGCTCGATCGCCTTGGCCGGCGTCTCGCCAGTCTCGGCGCGGAACGCGCGGCCGAAGTGACGCGGGCTGATGCAGGCGATATCGGCAAGCCGCTCGATCGGCAGCGGCTCAGCCAGGTGCTCCTGCGCGAACGTGAGCGCACGGCGAATGCGATCGGTTTCCGGCTCGAGCTCCAACATCGGCGAGAACTGCGATTGGCCACCGGACCGACGCTGATACACCACCATCTCCTGCGCAACCGCGCGCGCGAGATCGTGACCGCAATCCTCTTCGATCAGCGCCAGCGCAAGATCGATTCCCGCCGTGATCCCGGCCGAGGTCCAGATCGACCCGTCCTTGATAAAGATGCGCTCGCCGTCGACCTTCACCGATTCATGCTCGCGCTGCAGTTTGGACGCATGGCGCCAATGGGTCGTGGCGCGCCGTCCATCAAGCAGACCGGCTGCGGCAAGAATGAATGCGCCGGTGCAGACGCTGGCGACGCGGCGTGAGCGCTTCGCCAGACGGCGCACGGCATCGAGTTGCTCCGTGCTGATCTCCGGGTCACGGCTGCCCCGGCCGCCGACAACGATCAGCGTGTCGGGACGCTGATCGCGTGCTGCCACGCTGGCGATGGGAAGCCCCGCGGTGCTCGGGATCAACCCGCCGCGCCGCGAGAGGACGCTCAGCCGGTAGGGAGCGGGCTGACGAACAAACCCCGCCATGTGGAACGCGGTGAGCGGCCCGGTGAGGTCGAGCAGCTGAAACTGCGGAAAGATGTAAAACGCGATCTGACGCTTCATGGCGCGAAATGAGGGATCTTTGTCATTTTCGCCACGACCATGAGCCGCTACGCTGGGTTCGTCAAGCAGGAGCACCGTTCCATGTCCGACGCAGCGAACCCCACCATCGTCATTCCGATCTATGAGGGTGTAACCCATCTCGACTTCACCGGGCCGCACCAGTTCTTTTCGCGCCTGCCCGGCGCCAAGGTCATCGTTGCCTCCGTCGGCGCGCGTCCCGTCACGGCGGATGGGTTGACGTTCGCAAACCTCGTCGATCTCGGCGCCATCGATCACTGCGATGTGCTGTGCGTGCCCGGCGGCAACGGATGCACGGCCGCCATGGAGGATAAGCTCTACATGTCCGCGATCCGCGGCCTAGCGGCCGGCGCCTGCTACATCGCCTCGGTCTGCACCGGCTCACTCATCCTCGGCGCCGCCGGGTTGCTCGAGGGCAAACGCGCTGCCTGTCATTGGGCTTGGCGCGACTTGCTGATCTTATTCGGCGCCATTCCGGATCCTGGTCGCGTTGTGCGCGACGGCAACATCATCACCGGCGGCGGCGTCACCGCGGGCATCGATTTCGCGCTGGTGGTGATGACTGAGCTCGCCGGCGAGGAAGCCGCACAGGCTGTCCAGCTCATGCTGGAGTATGAACCCGCTCCACCATTCCATGCCGGCCGGCCGGAGCTCGCGCCACCGCGCGTACGTGATCTAGTCACCGCGCGGACAGCCTCAGCATTGCCGACACGGCGAGCCGCCGTCGCGCGCGCCGCCGAGGCGTGGCGCCGCAGCGCGGCAGCGCTGGCAACCGTCTGATGAGCGGCGGTGCTTAGAGCATCACATGGACCGACGGCGTTCCGGTTTGCGTGTGACCGATGATGCGCGCGCTGGGATACCCAGCCGCAATGATGGTGTCCAACAGCGCCTGCGCGCGCACGGGTTCGCAGGCGATCAACAACCCGCCGGAAGTTTGCGGGTCGGTGAGGATGTGGCGCTGCCAGTCGGGGCAGTCAGGGGGCAGCGTCACGCCGTCGCTGTAGCTCATCCAGTTGCGCGTTGAAGCTCCGGTGATGAAGCGCTGCTGTGCAAGGTGTTGCGCTTCAGTTAGAAGCGCAACGTCGCCCGCGCGAATGACCAAAGCGAGTTTCGAGCCGCGCGCCATCTCGAGCGCATGGCCGAGCAAACCGAAGCCCGTGACGTCGGTCATCGCGTGCACGGCGGGGTCCTTGGCGAGTTCCATCCCAATGCGATTGAGCAATGTCATGGAGCCGACCATCTCGGCGTAAGCAGCCGGCGAAAGCGCCCCTTTCTTGAAAGCCGCCGAATAGATCCCGACACCCAGCGCTTTGGTGAGAATGATCGCATCGCCAGGCTTGGCACTGGCGTTGCGGCGTACGTCCTCGGCACGACATGTGCCGATCACGGCGAGGCCGTAGATCGGCTCGGGTGCATCGATCGAATGACCGCCGGCAACGGGGATGCCGGCGCTGGCGCAGACTTGCGCGCCGCCTTTGAGAATATCGCGCACCATCTCGGTCGAGACTTTGTCGACCGGCATGCCCAGGATGGCGAGCGCGAAGATTGGCCGCGCCCCCATGGCATAGACGTCGGAAATGGCATTCGTCGCAGCGATGCGGCCGAAATCCTGCGGATCGTCCACCATCGGCATGAAGAAATCGGTCGTCGCGACGATGCAGGTGCCATCATCGAGCTGCCACACGGCGGCGTCATCGCCCGTCTCCGTGCCGACAAGCAATTCCCGATAGGGCTGCAGGACGGGCTGATCCGACAACAGTTGCTGCAACACCGAGGGCGCAAGCTTGCAGCCGCATCCGCCGCCGTGGGCGAGAGACGTCAGACGTACAATTGGAATATTCATATTCAGTCCTATCGCCGGGACGGAGGAGAGGTAAGAACTCCGTCCCGGCGATGTCAATCGACCGACCTCACTGGAAGATCACGATTGCATTTTTGAGTGTGATCCAGACACCCCAGGCGATCGGGATGCCGACGAAGCACCAAAACAGCGCCGCCTTGGGATCAAGACCGCCTCTTCCGATTCCAAACGATCCGGTGGTGGCGCCACCCGAGGCGGTCTTTGCCTGCAAAGCCGCAACCTCCTCGGGCTTCATGAACCATTTGTCCGCCAGGGGCTTGACCAGGAAATTACAAATCAAGCCGGCGACCAGCATGCCGGCGAGCACGTACATGGTGACGTCATAGACGTGGTCGCGGGGGACACCCGCCGAGATTTCGAACTCGCGGATGTAGTTGACGACCACTGGGCCGACGATCCCCGCCGTCGACCACGCAGTCAGCAGGCGACCATGGATGGCGCCCACGAACTGGGTGCCGAAGATATCGGCCAGGTAAGCCGGCACGGTGGCGAAGCCGCCGCCATACATCGAGAGGATGATGCAGAAGAAGGCGACAAACAGCGCCTTGTTGCCAGAGTGCGCAGCCCACGGGGCGAGCGCATACATGAGGATGCCGAGCAGGAAGAACGTGTAGTAGGTGTTCTTGCGCCCGATATAGTCCGAGAGTGACGCCCAGAAGAACCGGCCGCCGATGTTGAAGAGCGAGAGCAGCCCGGTGAACCCTGCCGCAATCGTCGCGACCAAGGTGCGCTGCTCGGGCGTGAGCTGGGTGAATCCGACTCCAGGCTGGCCGATGAGCGAACCACCAAAAATTTCCTGCAGCATCGGCGATGCCATGCCGATGACGCCGATGCCGGCGCTGACGTTGAGACACAGCACCGCCCAGATCAGCCAGAACTGCTTGGTCTTGTGCGCATCGTGCAGGTGTACCTGGTGCTGGGTGATCATCGTTTTGGTCTCGCTCGGCGGGGTCCAGCCGTCCGGGCGCCAGCCCGTCGGCGGAATGCGATAGCCGAACGCGCCAATCATCATGAACACGAAATAGATCGCCGCCATGGCGAGGAACGTCTCCCATACGCCGACGGACGTCGGCGTCTTGAAATAGTTCATCAGCAAATTGGCGAGTGGCGCGCCGATCATGGCGCCGCCACCGAAGCCCATGATGGCCATTCCGGTCGCCATGCCGCGGCGATCCGGGAACCATTTCACCAAGGTCGAGACCGGCGAGATGTAACCGAGCCCAAGCCCGACGCCCCCGATGACGCCGGAACCGAGCCACAGCAGCCAGAGCTGATGCACGATGATGCCGATCGCACCGAGCACCAGGCCGCCGCACCAGCACAGTGCCGCAACAACACCCGCCTTGCGCGGCCCGACGCGCTCGAGCCAGCCACCCCAGACCGCGGCGGACGCTCCCAACAACACAAAGAACAAGGTAAACATCCAGCCCAGGCTGGCGATACGCCAATCGCACGTGGTCGTGAACAACTCCTCGATCAGCGACATATCCGGACAGGCGACGGATTTGTTGATGCCGATCGCGCGCGACAGCGGAATCCAGAACACGCTGAAGCCGTAGGCCATGCCGATGCAGAGGTGGATGCAGAGCGCTGCCGGCGGTACCAGCCAGCGATTGAACCCGGCCGCGGCGATGATGCGTTCACGGTCGAGCAGTCCCGCGGCAGGCCCAAGATGGCCCCCCGCCTGTTCCAGCGTCGCCATTCCCGTTTCCTCCGTTATGGCTCTTTTTGAGCTCTGTGATTCAATCAATGTGCCGCTTGGGCCTCCCCGTGCGGTGGTCAACGCAGCTTCGCAATCGCCTCGCGTACGAGCGGATCCAGTCCAGCGCCGCCGGCATCGAGGTGGGCGAAGATTGCACTGCGCATGCGCGGCTCCCAGAACTTCTGGATGTGCTCCGCGATGGCTGCCGGCGCCTTCCCGGCGCCCTGGCTGGCGAAAAACTTGCCAATCTGGTTGGCCATGTAGACGAG
>JAFAXD010000198.1 GCA_019241285.1 Xanthobacteraceae bacterium
TGCATGCACTTGAGCCCAACCCAGGTGCCGCAGAACCGCGACATGGCCCAGCCATAGAGCCCGTAATCGATGATCTCCTGTACCCCGGCGGGGTTGAGGATCGGAATCATCACATCGACGAAGTTGAATTCGGATTGGTGTGCGGTGGTCGACGATTCGGCCGTGTGGTCGTCGCCCATCAGGGCGAGCACGCCCCCATGCCTGGACGTGCCGGCAAAATTGGCGTGGCGCAGCACGTCCCCGGAGCGGTCGACGCCCGGCCCCTTGCCGTACCACATGCCGAACACGCCATCGAACTTGCCCTCCCCGCGCAGTTCCGCCTGCTGCGAGCCCCAGAGGGCGGTGGCGGCAAGATCCTCGTTCAGGCCCGGCTGGAAGCGGATGTCATTCGGCGTGAGCACGCTCTCGGCGCGCTGGAACTGATAATCGAGCCCGCCGAGGGGCGAGCCCCGGTACCCGGTGATGAAGCCCGCCGTATTGAGCCCGGCCCGGCGGTCGCGTTCCTTCTGCACCAGACACATGCGGACCAGCGCCTGGTAGCCGGTGACGAAGATTCGGTCCTGAGTGAGATCGTATTTGTCGGCGAGAGTGACTTTCTTGAGCGCCATCGCTCGGCCTCCGCGGGGACACGAAGTGCGTGTTCAGCCTATATAGCGATCGTCGCAAGCGGCAGGAAGGCTGTCGTTTTTCTCCACCCCTGCGCGGTTTCGTGCACGCCTGGCTCCCTGTAACGAAATTGCACCCAGCCAAGTCACCGCGCAATTTGGCGCACTGCGAAAGAGAATATTTCACAGACCCCGTCATTGATTTCTCTCTGGATTGCATCGCTTCGCTCGGAATGGGGCCTACCCGCCCTTCAACACCTCAGCCACCTTGCGCCCAAGTTCGTCCAACGTGAACGGCTTGGTGATGAGGCTGACGTCGTGGTCGACGGTGCCGTTATGCACGATGGCGTCGCGCGTATAGCCGGTGGTGAACAGGACCTTCATGCCAGGCCGGCGCTGCGTCACCTCTTCCGACAAGCGGCGCCCATTCATGTCCGGCATGACGACGTCGGTAAACAAAAGATGAATCTCGGGGTGGCAAGCCACGACTTCCAGCGCCTTGCTGGCGTTGTCTGCCTCGAGCACCTTGTAGCCGAGTTCGCGCAAGGCCGACACCGCGTGGGCGCGCACGCCCTCCTCGTCTTCGACCACCAGCACGGTTACGTTGGCGTCGCCGGTCGGCGTTGGACTTGCCTCGCTCTCGGCAGGCCGCGGCGCCTTCGGCCCCGCGTAGCGTGGTAGATAGATGCGCACCGCGGTGCCTCGCCCGACACCGCTCTCGATCTGCACGCAGCCCCCGGACTGGCGCACGAAGCCATAAACCTGGCTCAAGCCCAGGCCGGTTCCGGCCCCGCTCTTCTTGGTGGTGAAGAAGGGATCGAAGGCCTTCTCGATGACCTCGGGTGGCATGCCGGCGCCGGTGTCGCGGATGAGAATCAGCACATAATCGCCGGCAGCGATGCCGGCCTGTGTGGCTTGCGCCTCCGCAAGCCGCCCGTTGGCGGTCTCCACCGTCAATTCGCCGCCGTCCGGCATGGCGTCCCGCGCATTGACTGCAAGATTGAGAATTGCATTTTCGAGCTGATTGCGATCCGCGTGGATCGTCCAAAGGTCGGGCGCGAGGACGGCGTTGAGTTTGATCGGCTCGCCCAGGCTTCGGCGCAACAACTCGGAGACGTCGGAGATCAGGTTGTTGACGTCAAGCGCCGTCGGCGCCAGCGGCTGTTGGCGTGAGAATGCGAGCAGTTGTTGAATAAGCGATGCGGCGCGCCGAGCCCCTTCCTGCCCGCTGGCAAGGTATTTCTCGA
Organism: Xanthobacteraceae bacterium; assembly: GCA_019241285.1. Lineage (GTDB taxonomy): Bacteria > Pseudomonadota > Alphaproteobacteria > Rhizobiales > Xanthobacteraceae > JAFAXD01. Next base: position 1,853 of record JAFAXD010000198.1, read on the forward strand.
TGGCGTGGTCACCGCGGGCGAGCCGCCGGGCCGCGAGATCGAGGCTGCCGATGATGATTGCGAGCATGTTGTTGAAGTCGTGCGCGATGCCTCCCGTGAGTTGGCCGATCGCTTCCATCTTCTGCGCCTGGCGCAAGGCCTCTTCGGTTGCCGAACGACGCTTCATTTCGGCGGCCAGCTCTTGCGTGCGCTCCTGCACGCGTTGCTCGAGAGTTTCGGATAACGTGCGCAGCTCGCGCTCGGCTGTGTCGCGCTCGCGTTCGCGCTGACGCAGCCTTTCCGAGGCGTCCACCAGCACTTCGCCAACGGCGTTGACCTCGCGCACGGGCAATTGGCGTGCATCGACTGACCAGCCTTGGCCGAGCGCAGCTGCTTGCGAGGCGAGTGCACGCACCGCACCCGCCATTCGGTTGCCAATCGCGTAAGCGAGCAGCACCGCAAGAATCGTCAGCAGGAGCGCGACCGCCGCCAGGGTCCACAGCGCTCGGTGCAGCGATGCAAGCGAGGCGCGGTCGGGCACGCTGGTGATGATCGACCAACCGGACAGGTTGGAACGCGCGTAGGCCACACTGACCGCATCGCCGTCAGCATTGAGAGCGCGAAAGTTTCCCTCGTTCGCCTGCATGTGAGTTCGGAACGAAGCGGGCGCGGTGCGACCGACAAAATCGCCGTGTCGATCGGTGCGCGCCAGGAATTTTCCTTCGCCATCGAAGATCCCTGCGATGTGGCCAGGATCGAGCCCCTCTTTCAGCAAATCCGCGAGCCGCCGGGGCGGCAGGCTCAGACTCAAGAAATGCGTGACCTCGTCATTTTGCACGACCGCGGCCGTAATCGTGTACACCGGCTCCTGTGCGACAGCGCCGATCATCACCCCACTCACGTACGGCTTCTTGCCGCGACGGACTTGGTCATCGCCCGGCAGTGGTCCACTCGGCAGGGGGGTCCCAAGCGGCACGTGGGTGTTGATCAGCCGGCGTCCCGCGACATCGCGGAGAATGACATGGGCGCCTACATAATCACGCACCTGGGTCGCCTGGCGGTAGAACGCTTCGTGATCGCCGGTTTCTAGGGAGCGTGACAGGGCGAGGGTCTGCAGGGTGGCCTGCAGGCCGGCGAGGTCGCGGTCGACCGTGAGCGCCAGCTGGCGGGCATTGTTCAAGAGCTGCTGGTCAATGCGCGCGACTTCCGAATTGTAGTAGCGCTGCAGCAAAATAGCGGCGAATACGGCAGCGGGGATCGCAACCGAAAATACGAGCAGCAGCAGGTATCCCCGCATGGAGATGCCGCGTACGCGCGCACGAACGTCGACCAAATCTCCCCCCGAGCTGAACTCGCTCTCGGCACGATATAGTACCCGCCGAGAAACGTCATTTATGTGGAGGGACGGGGTATGGCCGGGTTGTATTCGGGCTGGAATCGAGCTTGGGTCGCCATAATCGGGGTGTTGGTGATGACCGTACCGGCTGCCGCCCAGCAGCGCGATCCGTTCTACTGGCTGGGCGAGATCAACAAAGCGTCGGCCGTCATGGTGGTCGAGAGCGGCATCGTGCCGAAAGAGCTCGGCGCGCGCATCGCCGACGCGGTGCGTCGCGTGACTGCGGCCGGCGATCGTCCGGGCGCACTGCGGTCGGGGAATTACCTCGTGATCGAGGACGCCCTGATCAAAAACGGCGGGCCGGACATGACCCGGCTGCACTCCGGCCGCAGCCGCCAGGACATCGGCGCGACAATCCAACGGCTCGCCATACGCGACGATCTGCTCGAGGCGCTCGACCGGCTCAATGGCGTGCGCGGCGCGCTGCTCGCACTGGCCCAGAAATATCCCAATGCCATCATTCCCGCTTACACTTGGGGCGTGCAGGCCCAGCCGATCACGCTGGGGCACTATCTCACCGCCTATCTGAGCGCCTTCACGCGCGACGCGGAACGCGTGCGCGAGGCCTACGCGCGCATCAATCTTTCCCCGCTTGGTGCTGCGGCGCTGGGGACGTCGAGCTTCCCGGTCGACCGCCCGCGCCTCGCTCAATTGCTCGGGTTCGACGGCGTGGTCGAGAACTCGCTCGACGCCAACCAGATCTCGCCGATCGATACCGGCGCCGAGGCGGCGGGTATCGCCAGCACCAGCGCGCTGACCATCGGCACCTTCATCGCCGACATCACCCAGCAATACGCCGAGACCAAACCGTGGTTCCTGCTGACCGAAGGCGAACTGACCGGTACCAGCAGCATCATGCCGCAAAAGCGCAACCCGTCCGGACTCGTGTTTCTGCGCGCGCAAGCAAGCACCGTGATTGGCCACGCACAGACATTTCTGCTCGTCGCCCACAACGTGGCGGCCGGAATGAGCGACTACAAGCCGTTCATCAATGCCACGCAGGGTGATCAGCCCAACAACGTGGTGCGCGAGCTGGTCGATTTGTTGGATGGCTTCCGGGCGCTTATCGGTACGCTTGCATTCGACGAAGCGCGGGCACTGGCCGAAGTCAATGCCGATTACTCAACGACCACCGAACTTGCTGATACGCTTCAGCGCGAAGCTGACGTCCCGTTCCGGGTTGGACACCATTTCGCTTCGGAACTTGTAAACTTCGGCCGGGCACGTGACCTGAAGCCGTCGGACATTCCTTACGCCGAAGCTCAGCGGATCTATCTGGAAGCCGCCGCCACGTTCAAGCTCCCCAACCCGAATTTGCCGTTGAGCGAGGCCGCTTTCCGCCGTGCCTTAACCCCTGAAAACATGGTGAACGCGAGCCAAGGCCTGGGTGGCCCCCAGCCCGCGGAGGTGGCGCGGATGATATCGGGGCAAGCCACCCGCTTGCAGAGCGACCGCAACTGGCTTGACGATCAGCGGCGCAAACTGAAGGACGCGTCCACTGCCCTCGACGCGGCGTTCGCGGCGCTGCATAGCCAGTAAGAAAACCTGCCCAAGCACAGTACGGAGATAACGACGATGGCGAATTTCACCCCGGTTTCCGCTGCGATTGGCGGTGCGCTCATTGGGCTATCGGCAGTTCTGCTGATGCTGCTCTCGGGGCGCATTGCCGGCATCAGTGGGATCGTCGGCGAATGCCTCATCCCTGGCAGCGACAAAGGCTGGCGGCTCGCGTTTCTGGCCGGCCTGGTCGCGGTACCGCTATTGGCCGCTCTGTTAGGCTTTCCGGCCGCCGCTCCGTCGATGCCCAGCAGCCTCGGCCTGATCGTGGTGAGTGGTCTGCTGGTCGGGTTCGGTACCCGAATGGCATCGGGGTGCACCTCGGGGCATGGAATCTGCGGCATCGCCCGCGTCTCGTCCCGCTCCCTGGCGGCAACCGCAATCTTCATGGCGTGCGCAATCGTTGTTGTTTTCCTCACTCGCCACGTGGTCGGAGGCTAGGCGATGCGCGGCATCCTTGTTGGCCTTGTGTGCGGTCTCATCTTCGGAGCCGGCCTGCTTGTGTCCGGCATGATGCAACCCAGCAAGGTTCTGGCATTCCTTGATCTGTTCGGGGCGTGGGATCCGAGCCTCGCCGTGGTCATGGTCGCGGCCCTCGCAGTTACCTGGCCCGGCTTTGCTTACGCGCGCCGTCGCGGCCAACCGCTCTTCGCGACGAAGAGTTGGTGGCCCACCGCGAGCGCAATCGACCGCCCGCTGGTCATTGGATCGGTCTTGTTCGGGGTGGGCTGGGGGCTGGTTGGATTGTGTCCAGGGCCCGCCATCGAGAATCTGGGGACCGGGTCGGCTTCAGTGTTTGTGTTCGTGCTGGCGATGATCGGAGGAATGCTGCTGCACCGCGTGTGGCACCGGCGCAACAGCGCAATGCCATCAGTGCTCGTGACTGCTCCCGATGGATAATTTGTAGAAGAATTGCTGCAGAGCAGCACAAGTTTGGCCTTGATTGCGGCCATAAAAAGCCATATTGTAGCGTGGGCTCGGAGAGGGCCCCCACCCCATCCCATCCCTCTTCGCGCACCCCTCAAACCCCGCCGCGGTCCCCCACCCGGCGGGGTTTAATTTTTGGGCCGTGAGAGGGACCGGAGGAACCCCACCGGCACCGGCCGCATTCTACCGTCATGCTGGGCGACTCAGAGACCAAACAAACAGTCCAGTTTCAGGATTTGCTGGCCAAGGCCGACCATTGCGAACGCAGGGCCGCAGCAATGACCGATCCGAAACTGCGGGAAACATACCAGGAGCTTGCCCGCTATTGGCACGAGATGGCTGCTATCGCCCTGAGGACCCGCCGGCTTTCCCGCGCCTAGAGCGTATTCCGATTGGAAGGAATCGGATGCGCTCTAGAAATTTTGTTCTTGCGCATGTCCTTTTCGGAAAGCCGGTGGCCACTTTTCCGGGACATGCGCTAACTCAACTGGCTTTGCGGTGACGGGGTCGGGCATGGGTCGTGCGCCGGCCCCGGGATTGGCGTCGCGCCCTACTCGGCGCCGGCGGGCGCCGGCGCCCGCCATGCTCGATGCTTTGCCGTAGCGCATCCATCAGGTTGATGACCTTGGCGGGCTCACGCTCGGCCGGGGCTTCGATCGTCTCGCCTTTCTGCTTGCGCTTGATCAGGTCCTTGAGGGAGCGCTCATAGCGGTCCTCGAAGGTTTGCGGCCGGAAATGACCCGTCTTTGTCTTCACGATGTGAGCGGCGAGATCGAGCATGTCCTTGGTCACATGCACGGCTGGGATGTCGTCGAAGTAATCGCTCGCGTCACGCACCTCGTAGGGGTAACGCAGCAGCGTCCCCATCAATCCCTTGTCGCGCGGTTCAATGGCGATGATGTGCTCGCGACTGGTCAGCACGACCCGCCCGAGCGCAACCATCTCCATCCGATCGATGATGTCACGAATGACCGCAAACGCTTCGGCGCCGACTTTGTCGGTCGGCGCGATGTAATAGGGGCGAATGTTGTAAAGTTCGTCGATTTCATCTTTGGGAACGAACTCGTCGATTTCAATGGTTCGCGTGCTCTCGAGGGCGACTGATTCCAGCTCCTCAGGGGTCACTTCGATGTAGCGTCCCTTGCTGACTTCGTAGCCCTTGATGATGTCGTCGTAGGGCACTTCCTTTCCGGTTTTCTCATCTACGCGCAACAACCGGATGCGATTGCCGGTCTCTTTGTTGATCTGGTGAAACCTGACCTTTTCGCGCTCGGACGTCGCTGGGAAAAGGGCGATCGGGCAGGACACAAGCGACAGGCGCAGGTAGCCTTTCCAGTTGGCGCGCGGTGCCATCGAGGTGCTCCGGACATAGCCCCGTCGAAGTAACTCGATTTCGTTTTGATTGTTCCGGTAGGCGCGCCCCGCGCTCCCGGTATCGCACACCTGCCACTTTAGGCCAAATTGTGCTGTTTGCATCAATTCAAGTCTCGGGGCCGCCGTCTGCCGCTTGCAATATCCCCAGCAGCATGCTCGACACACAACACGATCAGGAAGGATCTGCCATGTCCGAAAACCCCGCCGTCGCTACCCAAGAGATGGATCACGCGGCCCGCGCGCCGCGCCGGGTTCGTCATGAAACGCGCCGCCGCCAGCTCGAGGTGACGCACGTTGATAAGATCGCGGCGCACATGATCCGCGTCGCTCTTGGCGGCGACCTTGATGGCTTCACCAGCCTCGGTTTCGACGACCATGTGAAGCTTTTCTTTCCGGATGAGAGCGCAGGCCCCCGAGCCGAGCCGCAAACGATCGCGCGCGATTACACGCCGCGCCTCTACGACACCAAACGCAATGTTCTTGAGATTGATTTCGCAATCCACGACGCCGGACCGGCGACGCGTTGGGCAGAACAAGCACGCGTCGGCGATGCGCTAACCATCGGCGGCCCGCGCGGATCTTTCATCATCCCGACAAATTATGATTGGCATTTGCTGATCGGCGATGAGACCGCTTTGCCTGCGATCGGCCGGCGCCTGCGCGAACTTCCAGCCGGCACCCGCGCCATCGTCCTGGCGGAAGTCGATGGCCCGGAGGACGAGCTCACGTTCCAAACTGACGCCGATGCCGAGATCATCTGGGCCCATCGCCGCGGCACGCCTGCGGGCTCAAGCGACGTGCTGGCACGCACGCTCAAAACCATGCAGCTGCCCGCCGGCGATTACTACGCATGGGTCGCTTGTGAATCACTCATCGCCAAAGCGCTTCGCGTTCAGCTCCTCGCTGAGCACGGCGCCAACAAGAAATGGATGCGAGCGGCGGGGTATTGGCGGCGCGGCGCGGTTGCCGTCCACGATACGCACGAGGATTAGCCCACGTCGGCCCCGCCGTCCGATGCCGGCTGGCCATCAAGCAAAGTGCGAATGCGGCTCGACAGCAGTTGCTGCGTAATCGGCTTTTGCAAAACGTCAACACCTGGCTCGCTCTCCGCCTGTTTCACGACGCCGTTGTGCGAGTAGCCCGTCACATAGAGCACCTTGAGACCAGGTCGCAGTGCTTGCGCTTGCCGCCCGAGTTCGCGGCCATTCATTGCAGGGAGCACAACATCCGTCAGCAACAGGTCTATGCGAATGTCCTGCTGCTGCAGAAAACCAAGCGCCCCAATTGCATCCGCCGCACGTAGGACGCGATAATTGAGATCTCGCAGGGTCTCGACCAGGTAGCTGCGCACGTCCTCATCGTCTTCGACCACGAGCACCGTGCGTCCGGCCACGCCTTCGACCAGCTCGCCCTGGGGTTCCACGGGGTGATCGCCGAGCCCGGTGCCGGTCCGACGCGGCAAGTAAATCTTGACGGTCGTGCCCTCGCCAGGCTCGCTATAGATCTTGACGTGTCCCTGGCATTGCTTGACGAACCCGTACACTTGGCTCAGCCCGAGACCCGTGCCCTGACCCGGCGCCTTGGTTGTGTAAAACGGCTCGAACGCACGCTCACGCACGTCGCGGCTCATACCAACACCGCTGTCGGCGACCGAGATCAGCACATACTCGCCCCGCCGCACTTCGGGGTTCGCCCGGCAATAGTCCTCGTCCAAAACGACATCGCTGGTTTCGATCTTGAGGGTGCCGCCGTTCGGCATCGCGTCGCGAGCGTTGATGGCGAGGTTGAGGAGCGCAGCTTCGAGCTCGTTCGCATCAACCTCGATTTGCCGCGGCGCACTGCCGCCAACCGACTCCACCAGGATGGTCTCCCCAAGCGAGCGCTGCAGGAACTCGACTTCGCGGGCAATGAAACGGGTCAGTTCGAGTGGCTTGGGATCGAGGGTATGGTGACGAGCGAATGCCAATAGCCGCTGGGTCAAGGTGGCGGCGCGATGGGCTCCGCGCAGGGCACTGTTGGCGGCGCGCTTCAACCTCGCCGTGACGCCCCCCGAGACCGAATCCAAATGGCGTTGAATGATCTCGAGGTTTCCGATCACCACGGTGAGCAAATTGTTGAAGTCATGGGCGACGCCGCCGGTCAGCTGCCCGATCGCCTCCATCTTCTGGACCTGCAACATGCGATCATGTGCTTCATCGAGCAGATTTTGCGCGAGATGCCGGTCGGTAATATCGCGCGTCACCTCCGCGATACCAACGAGCCGTCCGGTTTCGTCCGCGATGCGGTTGAACACCGAACTCGCCCAGAAACGGCTCCCGTCCTTGCGCACGCGCCAGCCCTGGGCCTCGGCTCGCCCCTCTGACGCGGCGCGCGCGAGCAGTTGTTGCGGTATCCGGGCCGCCCGGTCCGCATCGGCGTAGAAAATTTCAAAGGCCCGGCCGATAATCTCATCGGCCTGGTAGCCAGTGATCTGCTCAGCGCCCTTGTTCCAGCTGCCCACCCGTCCGTCAGGATCGAGCATCAGAATCGCGTAATCCGTGATGCTTTCGAGCAGGATCTCCAACCGCCGTTCGTGATCTTGGCCGGGCGCGAGTGTCGGTGTTTCTGGCATCGTCTTATCGCGGCGCCAAGGGCGCGGATGGCCCGTTGCAGGCCGGTTACGCGAAGTGCGCTCTCGAATGAACTGTTGTAGACCTTCTGATCCCCCCACCGCAAAGGGAACTCGCAATGCCTGACGTCTTGACGAAGCAAAATGGTCCGATCCTCGACATAATCCTCAACCGCCCGGACCGGGGTAACGGCGCGGATGACGCCATGGCCATCGAACTCACACGCCAGATCGAGGGCGCTTCCGAGGAGATCAAGTGCATCGTTCTACGCGGGGCAGGAGCGGATTTCTGTACCGGCCGGGTGGCCGCGGGCCCTCCGCCGACCGGGCCCGGCAATGCGTTTGCGACACGCGCGTTCTTCGACCCCGTATTCAACTGCTACGGGGCCATCCGAAACTCGCCCGTTCCGGTGATCGCGGTCGTGCAAGGTCGCGCACTTGGTTTTGGCTGCGCCATTGCGGCCGTCGCGGACATCACGTTGGCAAGCGACCAGGCGAGCTTCCAGGTTCCGGAAATGGCGCACAACATCCTGCCGACCATGGTGATGTCGTCCTTCATTGACCGCATCCCGCGCAAAGCCTTCACGTACCTGGTGTACTCGACGGCGCTGATCAGTGCGGAGCGCGCGCTCGGCTTTGGTATCGCCAGTGATGTTGTGCCTGCGGCCAAGCTCGAGGACGCCGTCGCGCAGGTCACTGCCGCGATCCTCAAGGCGCCTCTGCCTGCGATCCGTGGCGTGAAGGAATACGCCCGTCACGCTTTCAACATGCATCCGGACAGCGCGGTTGATTTCGCCCGCAACATCCACGCGCTGATCAACTCCTCAGCCGAGATGCGGCGCGCGTAAATCTCATCCCCGCAAGGCGATCATCTGGCCGCCATCGACCACGATGGTGGCGCCAGTGATGAAAGCGCCCGCGTCCGAAGCCAGCAACAGGAGTGCGCCGTCGAGATCGCCGTCCTGGCCGAACCGGCCGACAGGGATCTCACGGGTGATGCTCCGCCCCGCTTCGCTCATCAGGTAGTCGCGGTTGATCTCGGTGACGAACCAGCCAGGCGCGATCGCATTGACACGAACGCCCTTGAAGGCGAGCTCGAGCGCCAGGGCTTTGGTCATCTGCACGACCCCGGCCTTGGCAATCGCATAGGCGGCGGTGCCTTTGGCAACGCCGAAGCCCAGCACCGAGGCGATATTGACGACCGACCCGCGCTGGCCGGCAGCAATCATCCGGCGTGCCCCTTCCTGCGCCCAGAAGAACACCGCGTCGAGGTTTGTATCGATGACGCGGCGGTAGCCCTGCTCGGTGAGTTCCAAGGCGCGATCCGAATGGGCAACCCCGGCATTGTTCACCAGCACTGTCACGCAGCCGAACGCCGCCTCCGCGGCATCGAAGGCGCGCCGCATTGCAGCGTGGTCGGTTACGTCCGCCTCGATCGCGACCGCACGCCCGCCCGCTTTCTCGATGCGCTGTACTGCCTGCTCCAGACGCTCAACCCGCCGCGCAACCAGGGCCACGGCCGCCCCATTCGCCGCAAGCACATCGGCAAAGCGGGCGCCAAGTCCGCTTGATGCACCGGTCACCAGCGCGGCCCGATCCTTGAGCTTGAAGAGTTCAGCGGCTTGCATGTTTCCCACCAGACGAGCCTCTCTCATCTTAATAGACGCGTCCGGCCAGCACGTCGCAAGACCCGGCGAATAGACAAAAGCCCGCCCGGCATGGCCGGGCGGGCTTGCGCGAAGAATTTCGCGGGGACGCTGGTCTGTTACCTGTTAGCAGGACGGCTGCTGTTGTCGCCCGTATTGCCCGTATCGGGCTCCCAGGTCGTGGCATTGCGGTCGTATCGCAGCCCCTGCGCGTTTTGCAGCGAGTCTTTGCTGGCATCCATGACCAAATACCACTTGTCATTCTTTTTGGTCATCTGCACCTTGTTGAAAGGCTCCGACACGTCCTTTTGGCCGACACCGAGGAACCCGCCAACCCCGATGATCAGCGCGGTGATCCGGCCGTCTTTATCGATCAAGACATCGTCGATCGTGCCAATCTTGTTATCGGCTTTGTCGTAGACATCCTGTTTGTAGTAGTTTGTGACGGTGAACTGCTGGGCCGGAGATGCACCTGGTCCGGCATTGGCATTGTTGGCGGCATCGCGATTCTGCGCGGCGGCGACGCCGGTCAGCATCATCAGCGCGGTAGCGCAAGCAAGCATTCGCATCGGTTCTCCTCCTGGAAGTTGAATTTACGTTGGTAAACCGCGCACGCGGGCTCTAGTTCCCGGCTATGTCTGGCCCGGAACCAAGCCCGGCAACCATGGCGGGCGGCCCCGGGCGGCCACTTTCGCGGGGCGAGCGGGCACTCAACGCGGTTTGTCTGGGCGCGCCTGACCCCCTATATGAGAGCCCCGTCAGGAGTTTTCCCATGTCCGAAGTTGCGTCCGAGAAGGTCCCCGTCACGGTGCTCACCGGCTATCTTGGGGCCGGCAAGACGACATTGCTCAATCGCATTCTGTCGGAGCCGCACGGCAAGAAATTTGCCGTGATTGTCAACGAATTCGGTGAGATCGGGATCGACAATGACCTCGTCGTCGGTGCCGACGAAGAAGTCTTCGAAATGAATAACGGATGCATCTGCTGCACGGTTCGCGGCGACCTGATCCGCATCATCGACGGCTTGATGCGCCGCAAGGGCAAGTTCGACGCCATCATCGTCGAGACCACCGGGCTCGCCGATCCCGCACCGGTCGCGCAAACGTTTTTCGTGGACGATGTTGTGGGTGCGAAGACCAAGCTCGACGCCGTGGTTACGGTCGCCGACGCAAGATGGCTCAAAGATCGTCTGCGCGATGCGCCGGAAGCCAAGAACCAGATCGCCTTCGCGGACGTGATCCTGCTGAACAAGACTGATCTCGTTGCGGATACCGACTTGCGTGAGATCGAGGCGCGCATTCGCGGCATCAACCCGTATGCGAATATTCACCGTACCGAGCGTTGTGCCATTGCGCTTCCGGAAGTGCTCAACCGTGGCGCATTCGACCTCGATCGCATTCTCGACATCGAGCCGCAGTTTCTGGAAGCGGGGGATGACCACGAACATGAGCATGATCATGATCACGCCGACGGCGATGGGCATCACCATCAGCACGCACATGGCGGTCTCAAGCATTATCACGACGAGGAGATGCAATCGCTCTCGCTCGCCTCTGATCGAGCCGTCAATCCCGATGCATTCTTTCCTTGGATGCAGGAACTGGTCGCCAAGGAAGGGCCGAACATCCTGCGCTGCAAGGGCATCCTCGCCTTCAAGGATGACCCCGATCGCTTCGTACTCCAGGGTGTGCACATGATGCTCGACGGTGATCATCAACGTCCCTGGAAGCCGGACGAGCCGCGCCAGAGTCGGCTGGTGTTCATTGGCCGCAATCTGCCTGAGGCGGTGATCCGGGAAGGCTTCGAGAAGTGCCTGGTCTGAGCGGGTTTTCGTTGTGACCGATACCCGTGCCGCAAATCCCTCGATTACCGAGCGCACGCGCAATATTGATGCCGGCGGCCCGGTGGTGGCCGTGCACTTTCTCAACGACCTCGCCGGATTCGTTCTCGGTGAAGAAACATTGGTGCTGGCCGAGAGCAATGGTGAGACGCGGCGCGTCGACGTGCACGCCGGCGCCATTCTGACGTCAGCCGCTGACGACACCCGGATCATCACCGGCGGAGATGACGGGCGCGTGCTCGCGACGGGCGCTGACGGCAAATCCGCGGTCCTCGCGACGGACGCCAAGCGGCGCTGGGTCGACCAGGTGGCCCAAGGACCGGACAACGCGGTTGCCTGGTCCGCGGGCAAGCAAGTGTTCGTCAAGACCGCCGAGGGGGAAGACCGCATCTTCGACGCGCCTTCGAGTCCGGGCGGTCTCGCCTTCGCCCCCAAGGGATTTCGCCTTGCTGTCAGCCACTACAATGGGACGTCGCTCTGGTTTCCCAACGCGGCGAATGCCAAGCCCGAGTTCCTGGAGTGGAAGGGCTCCCATCTCGGCATCACCTTCAGTCCAGACGGGCGCTTCCTTGTCACGGCGATGCAGGAACCGACCCTGCACGGCTGGCGTCTCGTCGACGGCCGCCACATGCGTATGGCTGGTTATGCGGCCAAGGTCCGTTCGACCTCGTGGAGCAACGGGGGCAAATGGCTCGCAACCTCCGGCGCCGACCAGCTGGTACTCTGGCCTTTCCAAGGCAAAGACGGCCCGATGGGAAAGCAACCCAAGCTTCTGGCGCCAGCCGACAAACGGGTCGTAACGGTCGCATGCCATCCGGCTCAAGACATCGTTGCCGTCGGCTACGAGCACGGCCTCGTGCTGCTGGTGCGGATTGACGATGGCGCCGAGATCCTGGCGAGCAAGCCGGAGGGCGTGGCGGTGTCTGCCATGACCTGGAACCTTGCCGGCAACATGCTGGCGTTCGGCCGCGAGGACGGCCGCGCTGCCGTCCTGCGGCTTTGAGCTGCTACGATCAGCGTTGGCTGAAAACCTGCGCCTTGGCGAGGCTGACGGTAGCCGGCGCGAACAGCATCCGGGGCACGACAAGCGTGCGTCCGGCCTCGATGGGTTCATCGGGCTGCAGGCGATTGAGCTGTGAAACTACCCAACTCGGCACACCGTAGCGATCCGCGATTGAATCGGGTCGGTCCTCTGCGGCGGCGCGGATTTCCACCCCGCTATCCCACACCTCGATCGGGGCTCCGGCGGGCACCCGATACTCGATCGGGATGCCGGCCTGCCGCGGCGGCGATCCAAAGCTGACCGCTTCGATAAACTTCGGGATGATCGCGTTGTGCAGCTCGAGCATCTTGTCGATGGTGATGTGGCTCATCTCGCCGTGTTCGGCGAGGTTCACGGTCGCGTAGTCGCCGCGGAATGCTCGCGAAGGACGGGCAGCGCCACCGCCCAGCGTATTGTTGGACTGATAGAGATTGATGAACCGCTCCACGTTGGGCGGGACCTTACCGACAACCCGCGTGGGGTCGAAAGCGACCGCAAGCGCGACCGGCACGTGCGCCGAGTGCAGGCGCCATGCCATGGCAATCAGGCCGTCTCCGCCCCGGGAATGACCGGCTAGCAGGATGCGGGTGCGGTCGGGATTAGCCCGATAGCGGGCAATGGCATCGTCAGCGAGCGCGATCCAGTCGCCCCAATTGTAGACGCCTGCGGTGAGGCCGCGCTGATTGAGCTCGGCGGCGAGATAATCCATCCCGGTCGAGAAGAAGATCCCAAGATCGCCGCGGAAGACGTAAACGCGCCCATCGAGTTCGTCTGGGGAATCTGCGATCGATTGCGCGCTTGCGGAGAGATTGCCGGCCGCGAACACAAGAACGAGCGCCGCGATTATTTGCTTCCACACCCTACGCTCCCGTGATGCGCCGGATACACCTGCGAAAGTAAGCGTCGGGTCGTTAAGAAATATCTTGACTGAGGCGCACGCGCGCCAAGCGCGCGGGCGCTTTTGCCAGCATGGTTAATAGCGTTTCAGGATTAGACCGGCGCTACTGGACCAGCACGTTCTTGAACTGCCAGGGATCGCTGGTGTCGACGTCCTCGGGGAACAGACCAGCCCCTCGGCCTTCGAGCGGCGTCCAATCCGTATATTGTCCGATGACCGGTCCGAGGTAGGGACGCTGAACCGACAGGCAGCGGCGAAAGTCCATCTCGTCCGCCTCGACGATTCCGCGGTCTGGATTCTCCAGCATCCAGATAATCCCGGCCAGCACCGCAGACGTCACCTGCAGGCCGGTTGCGTTCTGGTAGGGCGCGATCCGTCGCGTCTCTTCGATCGAGAGCTGAGAGCCGTACCAATAGGCGTTCTTGGCGTGGCCGTAGAGCAGAACCCCGAGCTCATCGATGCCGTCGACGATGTCGTGCTCGGTCAGGATGTGCCAGGTCTCCTGCTGGGTCCAAGCGGCCCCCGCCATTTCGTGCAGCGACAGCACTGCGTCATCGCACGGACGGTAGGCATAATGACAGGTAGGCCGGTAGATCACATTGCCGTTCTCGCGCAGTGTCAAATAGTCCGCGATCGAGATCGACTCGTTATGGGTGACCAGGAACCCGTGCTGCGCCTTCGGCGTCGGCGTCCAGGAGCGCACACGCGTGCCGGCGCCCGGCTGCAACAAGTAGATCGCGGCCTCGCAACCGAAATTATGGCGACGCCCGTTCGCGGGCAGTTCCTTCTCGTGCGTACCCCAGCCAAGCTCGGCCGGCTGTAGCCCCTCCGAGACAAACCCCTCCACCGACCAGGTATTGACGAACTTTCCCATCGGCTTCGGATCGCGGGCGCGTTGCGTATCGCGCTCGGCGATGTGGATGCCCTTGACGCCCAGCCGCTGAGCCAACTTGGCCCAGTCCTCGCGCGTCTGTGGCTCCGCATGCGGGAGCTCCGTGTCGCGTGCAATGTCGAGCAGCGCTTGCTTGACCATCCACGACACCATGCCCGGATTGGCGCCGCAGCAACTCACGGCGGTGACCCCTCCGGGCCGGCGGCGGCGCAGTGCCAGCAAGCTCTCACGCAACGCATAGTTCGAGCGCTGGGAGACCGACAGCTTGGCGTCGGTATAAAGGCCCGGCCACGGCTCGACGACGGTGTCGATGTAGAAGGCGTCGATGTCCTTGCAGAAATCCATCAACTCGACTGATGACGTTTCGACCGAGAGATTGACGATCATCCCACGCCCCGGCCCGGCCGTGAGCAGAGGTTTCAGAACGTCGCGATAGTTCTCTTTGGTGATCGCAAGGTGCATGAAGCGCAACTGGCGCTCGTCGACCAGATTGCGGTCACTGTCGTCCGGCGCGATGACAACGAACTTCGATCGATCGAACGTGATGTGGCGCTCGATCAGCGGCAAGGTTCCCCTGCCGATCGATCCAAAACCGATCATCACAATCGGCCCATCAAAGCGGGCCAGCACGGCGGAATCGTTCATCTGCGATTACTCCAACCTCAACTCGGCTTATGGACTATCAAGCAGCCCGCCGCATGACACGGCGATGACTGCCCCTGTCCGCCGCAACCAGTGCGTTTAGATCGGGCATAGGCGCCAGGGCACCAGCCGCGCCGATCAGTCCCCGTGCGCCATCAAGGGCACCGGGCCGCAGCTCGAGTGCCAGCAATCGGTCGCGCTCATAGCGGCCGGGCATCCATAACCCGGCCGTCAGGTCGGCCGCAAAACCGAACCGCGCGTAGTAGGGCGCATCCCCAACCAGCAGGACCGCGCCGTGACCCAGCCGGCGTGCCGCACTGATCGCGTGGCGCACCAGCATTGAACCGATCCCGCGGTTGCGAAACTCGGGGTGCACCGCGAGCGGTCCGAGCAGCAGCGCCCGCCGCCCGGGGCCGGCCCAGACGTGCCACAGCCGGACGGTTCCAACGAGACGCCCTTGGTCGACGGCCACAAAAGCAAGTTGCTCAGCCGGCAGACGCCCTTCGCGCAGACGCTCGGACGTCTTGGTGAACCGGGCTGGTCCGTAGGCGGTGTCGAGCAGCGTCTCGCGGCCAGCAGCGTCGGAGACACATTCAGCGCGGATCGTGACCATTGCAAAGTCCTTCCCCGTCGCTTCCGCGTGCGCGTGGCACTTGCGGACAACGACGCAATTGGAGTTCGGGTGATGAGGAAGGGGAGCCGGCCAAGCCGGCTCCGCGACGGAGTAAGCGCGAGTGGCGCGGATTAGATGTGGTAGGTCTTCAGCGGCGGGAAGCCGTTGAAGGCCACCGTCGAGTAGGTCGACGTGTAGGCGCCGGTGCCCTCGATCAGCACCCTGTCCCCGATCTCGAGACTGACCGGGAGCAGGTACGGCTCCTTCTCATAGAGCACGTCGACCGAGTCACAGGTTGGTCCGGCGAGAACGCAGGGCGCAACCTTGTCGCCATCCCGCGGCGTGCGGATCGGGTAGCGGATCGACTCGTCGATGGTCTCGGCGAGGCCGCCGAACTTACCGATGTCGAGATAGACCCAGCGTACGGTCTCCTTATCGCTCTTCTTGGAGACGAGCACGACCTCCGCTTCGATCACGCCGGCGTTGCCGACCATGCCACGCCCGGGTTCGATGATCGTCTCCGGAATGGCGTTGCCGAAGTGCTTGCGCAATCCCTGGAAGATCGCTGAGCCGTAAGCCTTCACGGCCGGGACCTTCTTGAGGTAGCGCGTCGGGAAGCCACCGCCGAGATTGACCATGGTGAGGCCAATACCCCGCTCGCCGCACTCGCGGAAGATCGCGGACGCAGCCGCGAGGGCGCGATCCCAGGAGGTGACATCGCGCTGCTGGGAGCCGACGTGGAATGAGACCCCGTAGGCCACGAGACCAAGCCGATGCGCATGCTCCAGGACGTCGACCGCCATCGTGGGCTCGCAGCCGAACTTGCGCGACAGCGGCCATTCGGCACCGGCGCAGTCGCACAGGATGCGGCAGAACACGCGGCTGCCGGGCGCGGCGCGCGCGATCTTTTCCACCTCAGCCTTGCAGTCGACCGCATAGAGCGAAATGCCGAGCGCATGGGCGCGCGCGACATCGCGTTCCTTCTTGATGGTGTTGCCGAAGGAAATGCGATCCGGCGTGGCGCCCGCGGCGAGCACCATCTCGATCTCGGCGACCGAGGCGGTGTCGAAGCAGGAACCGAGCGCAGCGAGGAGCTTGAGCACTTCCGGCGCCGGATTGGCCTTCACGGCATAGAACACGCGCGTGTCCGGCAACGCCTTGGCGAAGGTCAAATAGTTGTCGCGGACGACATCGAGATCGACGACGAGGCACGGACCATCATCACGGCGGTCGCGCAGAAATTGGCGGATGCGCTCGGTCATGGCGCTCTCCCTTCCTACAGCTCAAGGGGCGGCCCGACCGCCCATTGTGATGCGGGTTTCGAACCTTGCCGCCAACGCGCGATGGGGACGCGCTAGCGACGAGAATCCGTAACCGCTCCTGCTGCCTTGGATTGGAATGGAAGGGATCCATTCCGCACGGCCGGCAATGAATGAACAAGCCTCATCGGTAACCCGAGCCGGCGGTGGAAGGCCGGCAGAGACCAAGGAAGCCCGCTCCGTCGTTG
>JAFAXD010000470.1 GCA_019241285.1 Xanthobacteraceae bacterium
AGCTGGCGCATTGAATAGTCGGGTAGCGCCATAACGTCTCTTCTCCGGTTCTGCCTCCGCGGACGTGTGAGCGCTGTTGATGCGCGTGTCCTTTGTCGCAAAACCGGTAACCACTTTTGCGGGACACGCGTACGAAACGCCACCGGACGGCCCGGACCCATTGTCGGGGTCAAAACCACCGTCCGCGTGTGAGATGACGGGGCTTATATAGGCGCGATTAGGGCCGCGCAAGGCAGCGCGCCACTATGATAGGCGCCGCGATGCGGTCTCCCCTCCCCCGCGCGTAGCGCGCGGGGAGGGGTCGGAGGTGGGGGCCATCGGGATTCGCAACAGAGCCCCCCACCCCGGCCCTCCCCACCACTCGCTGCGCTCGCGGGGGGAGGGAGTCGCATTCCGCAACGCCTCGATAGGAGCCGCGCCCTACACCGCCTCGACCTGGACGACGCCCGGTACCGCCTTGATGGCGCCGGCGATCTGCGGAGAGACCTTGTAGCGGTCGCGAAGCCGGATCTCGACCTCGGCACCCCCGGCGAGCAGCAGCACCAGGTTAACCTCGCCATCGGACTTGCCATTACGACCCGGGACCGGTTCCAGGCGCTTGTCCAGGGCCTCGAGCGGCTCGGCCGAGCGCACGAACACGCGTAGGCCCTTCTGCACCTTCTCGGCCGCCTTATCGAGCGGCTCCGCCGACTGAATGCGCGCGCGCACCTCCTCGCCCTGGGCTTCGGCGCTGAGGAACAACAGCAAGGCGGCGCCGGGTTCCAGCAGATCGCGAAACTGCTGCAGCCCCTCGGCAAAAATGACCGCCTCATAGTGCCCGGTCGGGTCCGAGAGCCCGATGATGCCCATACGGTTGCCGGTCTTTGTGCGCCGCTCGACACGCGAGACAACCGTAGCGGCAACGCGCCCCGCCGTCGCGCCAGCTTTCACGCTCTTGCAGAAATCGCCCCAGGATTGTAGTCGCAGCCCCTTCAGCAGCGGCGCGTAGTCATCCAGCGGGTGACCGGTGAGGAAGAAGCCGACGGCGTCATATTCCTTCTGTAGCCGTTCGGCCGGCAGCCAGGGTTGCGTGGCCGGGATGACCAATCTCTCCGGCGCGGCGGGGCCGCCGAAAAGTTCATTCTGACCCAGGCTCGCAGCCTCGTGGGCGCGTTGTGCCGCTGACAGGATCGCGTCCACGGCCGCGAACGCGCGCGCACGATCGCTTTCCAGGCAATCGAGCGCGCCGGCTGCGGCAAGACTTTCCAGCACGCGCTTGTTGACGGCGCGCGGGTTGATGCGTGCGGCGAAATCGGACAGTCCGGTGAAGGGCCGTGCGGCGCGCGCTGCGACAATGCTCTCGACCGCCTGCCGGCCCACGCCCTTGAGGGCGGCGAGCGCATAGTAAATAGTCCGCGCAGCGACCGTAAAGGTGACGTCGGATTTGTTGACCGACGGCTGCTCGACCGTGATGCCCAATCGTTTTGCCTCGTCGCGGAATTCGGCAAGTTTGTCGGTGTTGCCGAGGTCGAGCGTCATGGACGCCGCTAGGAACTCGATTGGATAGTTCGCCTTCATGTAGGCGGTCTGATAGGCGACGAGCGCGTAGGCCGCGGCGTGGCTCTTGTTGAAGCCGTAATCGGCGAAGCGTTCCAACAACTCGAAGATGGTCTCCGCCTGGCCGCGCTCGACCCCGCGTTCGACGGCGCCGGAGACGAAGCGCTCGCGCTGCGCCTTCATCTCGGCGCGGATTTTCTTGCCCATGGCGCGGCGGAGGAGATCGGCCTCGCCGAGCGAATAGCCGGCCAGCACCTGCGCGATCTGCATCACCTGTTCCTGATAGATGATGACGCCGAAGGTCTCACGCAGGATTGGCTCGAGCTTTGGGTGGATGTAATCGGGCTCTTCAGCGCCGCGCTTGCGCGCGCAGTAGGTCGGGATATTGGCCATCGGGCCGGGCCGGTAGAGGGCGACGAGGGCGATGATGTCCTCGAAGCGGTCCGGGCGCATGTCGATCAGCGCGCGGCGCATGCCCTGGCCTTCCACTTGGAACACGCCGACCGTTTCGCCGCGGGCCATGAGCTCGTAGCTCGGCTTATCGTCGAGCGGAATGCGCGAGAGGTCGATGTCGATGCCCCGCGCGCGGACGTGCTCGACAGCGGTCGCCAGCACTGTGAGCGTCTTCAGCCCGAGGAAGTCGAACTTCACCAAGCCCGCCTGCTCGACCCATTTCATGTTGAATTGGGTCACCGGCATGTCGGTCTTGGGGTCGCGATAGAGCGGGACCAGCTCTGCCAGCGGCCGGTCACCGATCACGATGCCAGCGGCGTGGGTCGAAGCGTGCCGGTGCAGACCTTCGAGTTTCTGGGCGATGGCGAAGGCGCGCGCCACGATCGGCTCACTGTCGCGGAAAGCCTGCAGGCGCGGCTCATCTGCGATGGCGCGGCCGAGCGTCACCGGCTGCGCCGGATTGTTAGGAACGAGCTTGCAGAGCTTGTCGACCTGCCCGTACGGCATCTCCAGGACGCGACCAACATCGCGCAGCACACCGCGCGCCTGCAGGGTGCCGAAGGTGATGATCTGCGCGACCTGATCGCGCCCGTATTTCTGCTGCACGTAGCGGATCACCTCGTCGCGGCGATCCTGACAGAAGTCGATATCGAAGTCGGGCATCGACACGCGCTCTGGATTGAGGAAGCGCTCGAACAGCAGCCCGAACCGAATGGGATCGAGGTCGGTGATCAACAACGAGTAGGCAACAAGCGAGCCGGCGCCGGAGCCACGGCCCGGGCCGACGGGAATGCCGGCATTCTTGGCCCATTGGATGAAGTCGGAGACGATCAGGAAGTAGCCGGCATAGCGCATGCGTTCGATGACGCCGAGCTCGAAGGCGAGCCGTTCGCGGTATTCCTCCTCTGTGCGGCCCGGCGCGACGCCGTGCGTGGCGATGCGCCGGGTGAGCCCGGCTTCGGCCTCTTTGCGCAGCAGGGTTGCCTCATCGGCCGCCTCTTGGCCCTCACCGGTAAAGCGAGGCAGGATCGGTGGCCTTGCCTTGGGGCGAAACGCGCACCGCTGCGCGATCTCGAGGGTCGACTCCAACGCTTCCGGCACATCGGCAAAGAGTGCCACCATTTCGGTGCGCGTCTTGAAGCGATGCTCGGCCGTGAGT
The DNA here is from genome assembly GCA_019241285.1 of Xanthobacteraceae bacterium. Taxonomy (GTDB): domain Bacteria; phylum Pseudomonadota; class Alphaproteobacteria; order Rhizobiales; family Xanthobacteraceae; genus JAFAXD01. The sequence goes on from JAFAXD010000470.1 coordinate 3,149, forward strand.
TGACGGCGATCCGTCTCGGCTATCGGACGGCCCTCGGCGATGCAGATCAGCGCGTCGTGCGCTTCGTAGTCATCGGCTGCGCCAAAATAGGGCTGGTTGGCGGCGACGAGCGCGATGCCCTGGGTGTAGGCAAGGTCGATCAAGTGCGGCTCTGTGGCGCGCTCTGCCGGCAGGCCGTGCCGCTGCAGCTCGATATAGAGGCGGTCGCCGAAGATTTGTTTGAGCGTCGCACAGCGCGCCTGCGCCAGAGGTAGCTGCCCGGCGACGATCGGCTGATCGAGGACGCCCGCCGGACCGCCCGTCAGCGCAATCAGGCCCTCGGCCGAACCGGCCAGCACGGCGAGCGGGATATGCGGCGGCTCATTGGTGCCGGGGTCCAGGAACGCGCGCGAACAGAGCCGCATGGCGTTGCGGTAACCGGCTTCGTTCGCGACCAGCAGGACAAGCCGTGGGAATGCACGCGGTGCAGTGCCGGGTGCGCGGCGGTCCTCCTGATCACCGAAATCAACGCCGAGCGAGCAGCCGATGATCGGCTGGATGCCAGCCGCGGCCATCTTGTCCGAGAACTCCAGCGCGCCGAACATATTGTCGGTATCGGTCAGCGCGAGCGCCGGCTGCCGATCGGCCTTGGCCAACTCAGCGAGACGCGGGATCGTCATCGCGCCTTCGAGCAGCGAATAAGACGAGTGGACGTGCAGGTGCACGAATTGCGGATCAGCCGCCATGGCGCTCCACACAGCCGGTTAGGGAGTGGTCAGGTCCGATTCGACCAACCCTGATGGTGCGGACATCACCGCGCGCTGTCGAGTGCGGGGCACCGGCCGACGTGGAGGGACGCACAACTTTGCGCACGCCGGCCGGTGCGGGGCCTCGTCAGGGGGCTACGCAACGAGGCGGGGACACTGCAAAACGACTAAAGCGCCGTGAGGACCTGGGCCCACACCGCGATCATGCTGATGAACAAAGTCAGGGATGCTAGCGCTGCAGCTTCTTCGACGACCGCGCGAACCATGGACCCAACTCCCCTACGCAACGGAACATAGGAAGAACAATGTTCTATTTTTGTTCTTGAGTCAAGGGCTGTTTTGATTCTGCGCCGCAGGTGCTGTCCGGCCATGATCGAACATGCGCCTATGGTGGTCTCGGCGTCAGGTCAGGTAGGGCCTCCCTAATGATGCGGCT
>JAFAXD010000388.1 GCA_019241285.1 Xanthobacteraceae bacterium
GCTGGCGGGCCGCTGATATAGGGGCGGGAGGTTGGCGGTGGACGAGCCACTCGCCAACCGGGTCAGGTCCGGAAGGAAGCAGCCCTAACGAGCTCCGGTTCGGGTCGCTCGTCAGCCTCCCACTGAATTCACGCGCTATTCGGATTGAGAGCCCGCGCGGCGGACACGATGAATGATGCCCCGCTTCCGATGCCAGTGCCTGGCGAGGGCTCCTATCGCGTTCTCGCCCGCAAATATCGGCCGGCAAGCTTCGATGACCTGATCGGCCAGGAAGCGATGGTGCGCACGCTCTCGAATGCGTTCGAGACCGGGCGTATCCCGCAGGCTTGGATCCTCACCGGCGTGCGCGGCGTCGGCAAGACCACGACCGCGCGCATCCTGGCGCGCGCGCTCAATTATGAGCTGCCCGACGGCAGCATCGCGATCCCGACGATCCGCATGCCGACGCTCGGGGTGCACTGCCAGGCGATCATCGAAAGCCGGCATGTGGACGTGCTGGAGATGGACGCGGCCTCGCATAACAGCGTGGATGATGTCCGCCAGATCAATGATGCGATCCGCTACGCGCCGGCCTCCGCACGCTACAAGGTCTACATCCTCGACGAAGTTCACATGCTCTCCGGCGCGGCGTTCAACGCACTGTTGAAGACGCTCGAGGAGCCGCCGCCGCACGCCAAGTTCATTTTTGCCACGACGGAAATTCGCAAGGTCCCGATCACCATCCTGTCGCGCTGCCAGCGCTTTGATCTGCGCCGCGTCGAAGCCGATCGGCTGGTGAACCACCTGGAAGGCATCGCCGGCAGGGAGAGCGTGGTGACCGAGCCGGAGGCCCTGGCGCTGATCGCCCGTGCCGCCGAAGGCTCGGTGCGCGATGCGCTCTCTTTGTTTGATCAGGCGATCGCCCACGCGGCAGGTCCGGTCCGCGCCGAAGACGTTCGGCAGATGCTGGGGCTGGCTGACCGCACGCGCGTCATCGACCTGTTTGACGCGTTGATGCGCGGCGACGCGCCGGCGGCCTTGCGCGAGCTGCGCGACCAATATGACAGCGGCGCCGACCCGGCGGTGATCCTCGCCGATCTCGCCGAGTTCACGCACTTCGTCACGCGCGTGAAGCTCGTGCCGGCCGTGGCCGAGGATCGCTCGCTGGCCGAGGTGGAACGCACCCGCGGGCGCGCCTTTGCGGCCGCGCTCTCGATGCGCGTCCTCTCGCGCACATGGCAGATGTTGTTCAAAGGCCTGCCTGAGGTGCAGACTGCGCCCAAGCCGATCGCCGCCGCAGAGATGGTGCTGGTGCGCATCGCCTATGCGGCGGATCTGCCGACACCGGATGAGGTCATCCGCGCGCTTGATGCGGGCGGTGCGGCAGCGGGCCCGAGTGCCGGCACTTCCTCGGCGCCCACGCCTGCCCGCAGCGAAACACCAATGGCGACCGTGCGCAATGTCGCGCCTTCGGCTGCCGCGCCACGCATGGAGGCGAACCGTCCCGAGGGTATGCGCGGCAGCCCGCGCGCCGCGCTCGCCTCAAGCCTCGCAGTCGATCGGGTGGAGGCGGCTCCGGCCGACCCGGGCGCCGAGCCGCTCGCGATCAGCCGCTTCGAGGACATCGTCGCACTGGCCGGACGCATGCGCGACCTGCAGACAAAAACCGCGCTGGAACGCGACCTGCGGCTTGTTCGTTGCGAGGACGGTCGGCTCGAGGTTGCGCTTGAGTCAAACGCCTCGAAGGCGTTGGTTGGCGAGCTAGGGCGCAAGCTGAGCCAATGGACCGGACGGCGTTGGATGGTCGTGGTTTCGGCTGAGCAGGGCCAGCCGACGATCCGGTCCCAGCAAGACGCCCGGCGTGTTGCGCTTGAGAACGATGTGAGATCGGATCCGTTGGTGCAGGCGGTGCTGGCGAAATATCCAGGCGCTGAAATTGTTGCAGTTCGCGCGCCTGACAGCACCGAGGCCGCCGATACCGGCGAACTCGCACCGCTGGATGATGCGCCGGACGATCCGCCCTATAACGATGACGATCCGGAAGGGATGACCGATGCCTGATTTCATGGGCCTGATGAAGCAGGCCGCTGAGCTGAAGAGCAAAGTCGAGGCGATGCAGTCCGAGCTCGACCACGTCGAGGTCGAAGGCACGGCGGGCGGCGGGCTCGTGACCGTGAAGCTCACGGCCAAGAGCGAGTTGAAGAGCGTTCGCATCGATCCGTCCCTGCTCAAGCCGGATGAGGCGGAGATCCTGGAGGATCTGATCGTGGCGGCGCACGCCGATGCGCGCCGCAAGGCCGAGACGGTGCTGCAGGAGAAGATGCAGAGCCTGACCGGCGGCTTGCCCCTGCCTCCGGGCCTCAAGCTGTTCTGAGCAGATGGCGTCAGCGGTCGCCGGCCCAGAGATCGAGCGCCTGATCCAGCTGCTTGCGCGTTTGCCGGGCCTCGGCCCACGCTCTGCCCGTCGTGCGGCGTTGCACCTGATCAAAAAGCGCGAGCAGCTGATGGTGCCGCTTGCGAGCGCGCTGGAGGCCGCGAGCGAGAAGATCACGGTGTGTCGCGTCTGCGGCAATATCGACAGCCAGAATCCCTGCACGGTGTGCACCGATCCGCGGCGCGATCCGTCCGTCATCGTGGTCGTGGCCGATGTCGCCGACCTCTGGGCGCTGGAGCGCGCCAATGCGGTGAGCGCGCGCTATCACGTGCTGGGCGGCACCCTGTCGCCGCTTGATGGCGTCGGGCCCGAAGACCTGACGATCGAGCAACTGGTGAACCGGGTGCATTCGGGTGATGTGAAGGAATTGATCCTGGCGCTGAGCGCGACCGTCGATGGCCAGACCACCGCGCATTACATCACGGATTTGGTCGCAAGCTCCGGCGTCAAGGTCACACGGCTCGCCCACGGCGTGCCGGTCGGCGGCGAGCTTGATTATCTGGACGAAGGCACGCTCGCAGCGGCGATCAAACAGAGATTGCCGCTGTAGGGCGGTTCGAGTCGTCATTGCGAGCGCAGCGAAGCAATCCAGAACGGCCCCTCAGTACTGGATTGCTTCGTCGCTTCGCTCCTCGCAATGACGAGGAAGCGTCGTGCCCACCCTACGATTTGTTGTTTGGCACCAGTTTCCCGAAATGTCCCGTGCGCTGCAGCCAGGCGAGCACCAGCAAGCCCGGTATGGCGGCAAGTGCGCAGATCGTGAAGAACCAGACCCAGCCTGTCGCCGCAGCGATGAAACCTGCGCCGGCGGACAGATAGGTTCGGCCGACCGCAGCGAGAGCGGTCAGCAGTGCGTACTGCGTCGCCGTGTGCAGCGGGTTCTGGCACAGCGCGGAGAGATAGGCGACGAAGATCACGGTGCCGATGGCGCTTGTGAAATTTTCCAGCGTGATGGCGAAGGTGAGCCAGCCGAGATCATGGCCGACCATTGCCTGCCAGGAGAAGGCTAGATTGGCGAGCGCCTGCAGGATGCCACCGATCCACAGGCTCGTGGCAAGCGGAAACGCGCGCGCCACGTAGCCGCCCGCGAACCCGCCAAGCAGCAGGGCGATAAGCCCGACGCCCTTGATGATGGCGGCATATTCCTCGCGGGAAAATCCAAGCTCCTTGACGAACGGTGGCGTCATCACACCCGCCAGCGCATCGGTGAACTTGAACAACACCACAAAGGATAGCACCACGATGGCGATGAGGAGCCCTTCGCGGAAGAAAAAGTCCTGAAATGCGCCGACCACGGTGTGCCCGAGCCGGCGCAGCGCGCCGCTCCACCCGCTTTGGTGTGCGGACGCTACGGATTTGTTGGGCTCAGTCGCGACAAACGTGGTCGCAACGCCGACCAGCACCAGCGCCGCCATGACGGCATAGCTTCCGTTCCAGGCGCCGCGCAACGCAAAGCCGAAATGTTGGAACAGCGTCACCAGAAACAGCGCGCCGGCACCAGACACCAGCATGCCGACCCGATAGGCGGCGACGTACGACGCCATGCCGGCCGCTTGCTCATCCTCGTTCAGGCTCTCGATGCGAAACGCGTCGATGACGATGTCCTGCGTGGATGATGCTGCAGCAACAAACAATGCGCCCAGTGCGACGAGCCATGGCGCCGTCGCCGGGTCGCAGCTGCCGACGAACAGAATCGCGGCGATCAGCAATAGCTGTGAGAACAGCAACCAGCCGCGCCGTCGTCCGAGCCATTTGGATAGCACCGGCACGTCGATCGCATCGACCAGCGGCGCCCACAGGAACTTGATGGTGTAGGGCGTGCCGACGAGCGCGAACAGGCCGATGGTTTTGAGATCAACACCGGCTTCCGCGGTCCAGAACAACAACGTCGACCCGGACAGTGCCAGCGGCAGGCCCGCGGAAAACCCAAGAAACAGTACGATGAGGACGCGGCGTTGCGTATAAACCGCGAGCGTCTCGGTGAAGGATGCGGGAGCGTGCTGGGTCTCGGCCGGTGCGGTCATATGGCGCGTTACTCGGCGGCGCCAAGCTTGCCAACGGGAGCGGGGATCACGGTCGCGGTGCGCTCGCCCTCACCGAAATCAAGCTCCTCGATCGCGCTGGCGCGCCGTTCGACCTTCTCGGCCGATATCAGGATATGCCGCAGGTCTTCGCCGGATTGGGTAAAGTGCTGCTGCAATTTGAGCACCCGTTCGCGCATTCGGCCGACGTCGTTGATCATGTGCGCGACCTCGTGGCGAATGCGGTCTGCGGCGGCGCGCATCCGGGCATCCTTGTGGATCTGCTGCATCACCTGGATAGCTAACATCAATAATGATGGCGAGACGATGATGACCCGCGACCGATAGGACTTCTGCACCACATCGTCGAAGGTATCGTGCAATTCGGAATAGACCGACTCGGCCGGCACGAACATCAGGGCCAAATCCTGGGTTTCCCCAGGAATCAAATACTTGCCGGCGATGTCGGCGACGTGGCGCAAAACATCTTGTCGCAGCCGTTGCGCGGCAAGTCGGCGTTGTTCATCGGTTTTGGCGTCCCGGTGCGCCGTCACCGCCTCGAGCGGGAACTTGGCGTCGATCACCAGCGGCGGCTGCTCTGGCATGAAGATCACGCAATCCGGCCGGGTGTTGTTGGATAAGGTGAACTGGAACTGGAAGCTGCCTTTAGGAAGCCCGTCCTGAACGATCGCTTCCATGCGGGCCTGCCCAAACGCGCCGCGCGCCTGTTTGTTGGAGAGGACATCGCGCAGCGAGGTCACCTGCGAGGAGAGCTCGTTGAGGTTCTTCTGCGCGTTGTCGATCAAGGCGAGGCGCTCGTGCAGGTGCTGCAGCCGTTCGACGGTCTGCTTGGTGGTTGCCTCCATCGATTGGCCGATCCGGCCGGAGACCGCATCGAGCCGTTCGTTGACCAGCCGCGCGAGGTCGGATTGGCGCGCCGCGAGCCCTTCGCCCATGGTTTGCAGTCGGCCGACCGTTTCGGCCTGCATGCGCGCCATCTCGGCGAGCCGCAGCTCGAGATCCTCGGTGCGTTGCGCCGCGTCTTCGGCCGCGCGGGTCCGCGCCGCGCCCCCGCGCGCGACCACGATGACCAGCACGAGGAGCGCCAGCAGCAGGACAACCCCGCCTGCCACGAGCGCCATGCCGAAGCTAACGGGTTGGTTTGCAACGACGAACAAAATCTCGGACATTTCAACGTTGTAGCCGATTCGCCTCGCGTCTGGAACGAAGAGCGAACATAGGGTTAATGGAATTGACCGGGCCAAGGTATGTCCCTACATGCGCCTGATGGCGCTTCGTAAGATCATCACCCTCCCCAGCCGCAAGCTGCGCGCGAAATCGGAACCGGTCGGCAAGGTCACGGCCGATCTCCGCGCGCTGGTGGATGACATGTTCGAGACCATGTACGACGCCCCCGGGATCGGTCTCGCAGCCATTCAGATCGGGGTACCCAAGCGCATCGTCACCATGGATTTGTCGAAGAAGGAGGGCGAGACGGATCCGCGCGTCTTCATCAACCCGGAGATCGTGTGGTCGTCCGATGATACGTCCACCTACGAGGAGGGCTGCCTGTCGATCCCGGAAGTGCATGAGGACGTGGAGCGGCCGGCGCGGGTGAAGGTGAAATTCCTGGACCTCGACGGGGAGCGCCACGAAGAGGAGGCCGAAGGCCTTTACGCGACCTGCATTCAGCATGAGATCGATCATCTGAATGGTGTCTTGTTCATCGATCATATTTCCAAGCTCAAGCGCGACCGCATCATCAAGAAATTCGCCAAGGCGGCAAAACGCGCGGCGGAGTAAGCTCGCCGCATTGGTCGCTGGTAGGAGGGCCGCGTGAGCCTGCGCCTGATTTTCATGGGCACGCCGGATTTCGCGGTGCCGACCCTGGTCGATATCGTCGGCCGCGGCCACGACGTGGTCGCGGTCTATACGCGCGCCCCGCGGCCCGCCGGCCGCGGCATGGAGCTCAGGCCTAGTCCGGTCGAACAGGCGGCGCGCGGCTTTGGGCTCAACGTGCTTACGCCGGCCACCCTGCGCACCACGGAAGCGCAGGAGCTTTTTCGCGCCCACGATGCTGCCGCGGCGGTGGTCGTTGCCTACGGGTTGATCCTGCCCAAGCCGATCCTCGAGGGCGTCGAGCTGGGTTGCTTCAACTTGCACGCCTCCTTGTTGCCGCGCTGGCGCGGCGCGGCGCCGATCAACCGCGCCGTTATGGCCGGTGATGCTGAGAGCGGCGTGATGGTGATGCGTATGGATGAAGGGCTCGACACCGGTCCCGTGGCGCTGGCCGAGCGCGTCGCCATCGCCCCGGATATGACGGCTGGCGAGCTACACGATGCGCTGGCGCCGATAGGCGCTGATCTGATGGGCCGCGCGCTGGCGGCGCTCGAGCGCGGCGCGCTTGCTCTGACGCCGCAGCCGACGTCCGGCATTACCTACGCGGCGAAGATCGCCAATGCGGAGACCCGCATCGACTGGGCCAAGCCCTGGCAAGCCGTGCACGACCATATTCGGGGTCTGTCCCCGTTTCCGGGCGCGTGGTGCGAATTGCCCGATGGGGCGCGGGCCAAGGTGCTGCGCACCACCCGGGGCGAGGGCACCGGGGCGCCCGGTACGGTGGTCGATGATCAGCTGACCGTCGCTTGCGGTGAGGGTTCGGTGCGCATCCTCGAGCTGCAGCGCGCCGGCAAGCAGGTCATGAAAGCCCGGGATTTCCTGCGCGGTGCGCAGATCGCGCGCGGCGCCGTCGTGCGCTGAGAACGACATGCCGCGCTACAAACTCCTGATCGAGTATGACGGCACGCCGTTCGCCGGATGGCAAATACAAGCAAACGGCCCGACGGTGCAGGGGGCGCTTACGGCGGCGGTCGCGGCGTTCTGCGGCGAACAGGTGCACGTGCAGGGTGCGGGGCGCACCGATGCCGGCGTGCATGCGCTGGGGCAGGTCGCACATGTCGATCTCACCCGTGAATTTGATCCCGACACGGTGCGCGACGCCCTCAACGCGCACCTGCGGCCGCACCCGATCGCGGTGTTGTCGGCCGAAATCGTGGCGGCGGATTTCGATGCGCGCTTTTCGGCCAGGCAGCGCCGCTATCTCTATCGCATCGTCAACCGCCGCGCCGACCTTGCCATCGATCGCCTACGCGCGTGGCGCATCCCGCGTCCGCTCGACGCCGATGCGATGCACGTCGCCGCACAACAACTTGTTGGTCGGCACGATTTCACGACGTTCCGGGCCGCCGAGTGCCAGGCGAAGTCGCCGATCAAGACACTGGATGTGCTCGATGTGGAACGCGCCGGCGAAGACATCCGCGTGCACGCCGCGGCGCGCTCATTCCTGCACCATCAGGTGCGCTCGATGGTCGGCTCGCTTGCGCTCGTCGGCGAGGGCAAATGGAGC
>JAFAXD010000626.1 GCA_019241285.1 Xanthobacteraceae bacterium
ACATCGCCGGGCGCACCGATCTGCAAGGTCCCGATCTTCAGGGCGCGGTTGATGATCTTGGCCGGCGCGATGGTCGTCATTGATACCACCTGCTCCAGCGTAAAACCCATGGCCATGAACTTTCCCATCACGTTGGGCAGGAAGGGAACGCTGGGTGAATTGCCAGAGAAGACGTGGATGTCGGAGGAGATCGTGTCGGGCGAGCAGCCGGCGGGGATCGCGAGCTCCGCCACCGTGAAATCAAAGCTTCCGCCGCCATGCGCAACGTCGAAAATCACGCCGCGCTGCTTGGCCGCGAGTGCAGCGGGCAACAACTTGCTGTCCTGCACGATGTTGGTGAATTGCCCCGACATGTTGGGCGCCCCCGAATAAGGGTGAGTGAGAATGTCGCCGGGCCGCAGCAGGTCGAGAATGTCAGACATCAACTGCTTGTTCTCGACGCCGCCGATATGGACCATCATGCGCGCCGGCCAGCCGCACATCTCGCACGCTTGGATGCCGCGCTTGAGCGGCTCGACGCCGTGCTTGAAGATCACGTTCTCCGACATCCGCACCTTGACTCCGATCAGAAAGTCGGGGTTTTCCGCGAGCCCCATTGCGCAGGCCTCGACCTGGGCGTTGTCGAGATTGTAGAGCTCGGCGACCGGGAAAGAGGACAGGCCGTTATTGGCGATGTGGAGGAAGGCGTACATCCGCGTCCGCGTTTGCGCGACGATGAAGCGACGCATGGCGGCGAGATTGTTGGCGCCAGCATCGCCCGCCGAGACCAGGGTCGTGGTGCCCTGAAATTGCACCAGTTCGTCCGCAGGAATACCGATCGCCGAGCCATAGGGGTAGACATGGCAATGCAGATCGATCAGCCCAGGCGTGACGAGCTTGCCGCTGGCATCGATCATCTTCAGTGCCCGCTCCGCCGGTATGTCGGGCTCGAGGGCTTCCACCACGCCCCAGCGGATGCCGATATCACGTTTGCCCCTCAGCGATTGGCTGGGATCGAGCACATCGCCGCCCTTGATCACGAGATCGAACTTGTCGTTCGGGCCCATCCCGGCGCGGACGGGTGCCGCGATGGCTGCAGCCGAGCCGACTAAGGCGACGAACGCGCGGCGTGACAAGGCGGTTATGGTGGCGCTCCCTCTTTGTTGTTTGACGATGATGCGCTGGCGGTCCGCGTTGCGCAAGCTCGTCGACTCGGCAAACTTTGGCTGATCGCAGGGACCCGCGTGGCGGCAGCCATCCATGTCCGCGTGTGGCACGTTTCGACCGTTTTCGAATGTCCGCCATTCGGTCGTTATTGGAGGCAAACCGGACATCCAGACAGAGCCAAATGGAGCGAATGGCACGAAGCAGCCGAACAGGAATGTCAGCTGTCATGTCCGCTTGCACGGGAGGGGCGGACATGGCGACATGCATTTTAGGAATCGGGCCCCTATTACTTACGTCGCGTCATTTCCGCTCCGACCGTTCTCCATCCGAGACCCGCACCGCTCGCATAATCCGGCGGTCTGGAATGAGCCACATAAGAGCGACCAACGTGTACAACGCTTGAGCAATCCGTTCATCGTAAAAGGCGAGGAGGATTGCGGCGGCGTAGATTGCGGGCGAAAGTTTGCCTTTCAAGTCCGTTCCGACGGCACGAGACAAAAATGATTGATCCCCCTGGTCAGCGATAATAACCCGCTGCAAGACCCAATACGCAACGGCCGCCATTAGCAGGACGAAGCCGTATAATGCAGTAGGTGTGGAAGCGAAATGGTTCTCGCCCATCCAAGCCGTCACGAATGGGATTAGTGATAGCCAGAACAGCAGATGGAGGTTGGCCCAAAGAATACCGCCGGTCACACGTTGGGTTGCGTGTAACAGGTGGTGATGATTGTTCCAGTAAATGCCAAGATAGATGAAGCTAAGAAGGTAGCTGAGAAAAACCGGCACAATTGGCAGCAAGTCGGCAGGGTCCGTGCCATGTGGAACCTTCAACTCTAGGACTAAGATTGTGATGAGGATGGCGATCACGCCATCGCTAAACGCCTCCAATCGACCACGGCCCACGATTTCCTCCGCATAATAGCCCGAACTATTGGTGGCCGAGCGCGCCCATGCAAAATCGCCCACACCATTACCTGCGTTGCGAATCGCGGTGTAGGGCTTCGATGGTAGTGAGACCAGTCGAACAATTGTGGCGCCCTTCGAGAATCGTGGAAGCCCC
>JAFAXD010000152.1 GCA_019241285.1 Xanthobacteraceae bacterium
GACTTCAAGATGGAATGCGGACGGCTGTGGGAAAACGATATGATGCGCATCGTCGTCGCCGACGAGATCTCGCCTGATTCATGCCGACTGTGGGATATCAAATCGAACGAGAAGCTCGACAAGGATCGCTTCCGCCGCGATCTTGGCGGACTGGTCGAAGCCTATACCGAGGTCGCCAAGCGGCTCGGCATCGTGAGTGAGGGCGAGCGGCCCCAGGGGCTTGGACCGGTCCTGGTGAAGAGCTGAACGGGCGCTGTTCTCGCGGAGCGGTCATGGCCGTAAATAAGACGATCGGATTGGTGGTTCCGTTCGCTGAAGATCGGGTGCCGAATGAAGGCCCGATCATGTATCCGCACATGACGTTCGTGGCGCACGGCACGGGTGTCGGCTCACTGACGCCGGACGGCTATGATCAGGCCTTTTACAAGATTGTGCCGGCCGCGGAAGACCTCGCCAAGCGCGGCGTTGATGCCATCATGGTGATCGGCACGTCGCTCACGTTCTATCGCGGACCAGAGTTCAACGATTACCTTATCCGCGAGATCCACAAGCGCACCGGACTGCCGACGAGCACGATGTCGACAGCCATTGTCGATGGCCTGCGCGAAGTCGGTGCCGAGCGGCTCGCCGTGGCGACCGCCTACACCAAGGTCGTGAACGACAAGCTCAAGGACCTGCTGACTTACCATGGCTTTGATGTGCGCTCGCTCGAAAGCTTCGGCATCACCGAGTTCGGCGGCGGAGCTGGGCGGAAGTCGGAAGCAGAAATCATCGAGCTCGCCATCAAGGCGCAGGAGGAGGCGCCTGACGCCGATGCTATCCTGATTTCCTGCGGCGGGCTGCGCACGCTCAACGTGGCAAAGCCGCTCGAGGAGCGCTGCGGCTTGCCCGTCGTATCAAGCACCCCGGCCGCATTCTGGGCCGCCATGCGCTTGATCGGAGAAAGCGGGCAATTGTCGGGTTATGGACGCCTTTTGGAGCAGGCGCGTGTTCCGGAAATCGTCGGGTAAGACGGCGAGCTTCCTCCGGGAACGCAGGTTCTTGCGGAACCACGAGCCCTTCCGGTCATCGCAAACTCGGCTAGCATCAGTGTTGTCATGAAAGCACGTGTTACGGTCACGTTGAAATCCGGCATTCTCGACCCGCAAGGCAAGGCGATCGAAGGCGCGCTGAGGTTGCTTGGGATCGAGGGAATTGCCAGCGTTCGCCAGGGCAAAGTGTTTGATATCGAGATTGCTGACGGCGATCGCGCTGGCGTCGAAACTGCATTGAAGAAAGCGGCGGAAAAGCTGCTCGCCAACACCGTGATCGAGAACTACCGCGTCGAGGTATTGCCGTGACCCTCGGCGCTGTCCTCGCATTGTCGCTTATCACTACCGCAATGCCCGTCGTGAAGGTCGCTGACGGCGCCGTCGCCGCCGGCCCGAGCGCGATGTTTGCGGAAGTGCCGTGGCCATTTCTGCTCGACCAGTGGGGCACGGGTCGCGCCTTCCGCTGCAGCGCTTGCGGGACCGAGTTGGCGATCTATGTGCGCGCCAAGGTGGGGTTCTGCAATTGCACCACCGGCGTTGCCGATGACATCGAGATCGACCGTGTCGCCGATTTCGATCTATTTCCGGGGCCAGTTACGCCGCTCGCGCCCGGCTGGCCGGTGAGCGTCAGCTGGATGAAAGGGCGCGCACGGCCGTTCCTGGTCGACGCCCCACACGGAGCGCGTAGCTATCTGCTGACTATCGCACTTTCCAACAAGTGTGACGGCGTGATTGCCACGGCCGCCTCCAAGGAGCCCATCACAGCCGATGCGGTGCAAGCCACGCTTGAGCAGTTGGCAAGCCCGGTCGTGTTGGATTTCGTGCGCGCGTCGACGGGGTTGCAATGAGGGTTTTTTTGTTGCGTTTGCTGCTGGCAATGGGGCTTGTCTCGGCGCTCTGCTTAGGCGCTATCGCGCAGACGGGCGCCGTCGCGCAGGAGGGCACTGTGGCGCCGAAGGCGGTCCCGGCAGAAGCCCGGCCCTGCCAGGTCGTCTCCGTCAAGGAGGCGGGCCTGTTGCTTGGTTGCGCGGATCAGCTCAAGGGCTTTCTGCTGACCTTCGAGGATGTGCGCCGGCAAGTCGCGAGCGAAGCCCAGGGTCGTTTCGTCTTTGCCTGTGTGCTCGGCCCGATGTGTGAAGACGAACCTAATGTTGGGGGATTCTTCATTGACCCGGTCCGCTGGCGCGAGAGCGCCAAGGACGAGCCGGCGATGCTCGACATGCTGCAGCAATACGGCCTTGTGCCGGCTGCTGCGCGGGGAGCGGATCCCAATTCCAAGCCGCCGCCCGCCTGCGCGGTGTTTGATGTTCAGATTGGCGATCTGCCCGGACGGGGCGTCTGTTTCGACGTCGCCGATGGCAGCGCCGTGATCGTCATTGCAGGGGATGATCAGGTCGCTCTCGTACTGAGCATATTTCAGCGCAAGCGATCGCCCGGCGCGATGCGCGATAAGGCGATGGACATGTTCCCGCTGTTCCGGATGCAGCGCCCAACCGGTGACATCACGCTGTTGCGATGGATTCGATGAAAAGCGCGGTCGTCGTCTTTCCAGGGATCAATCGTGAGCGCGATATGGCGCGCGCCCTCAAGTTGATCTCGGGGCGCGAGCCCAGCATGGTTTGGCACGCCGACACAGCGCTGCCGCCGGCAACCGATCTGGTCGTCATTCCAGGCGGTTTTTCATACGGCGACTATCTCCGCTGCGGAGCGATTGCCGCACGCGCGCCGATCATGGACGCGGTGCGCGCCCATGCGGCCGGCGGCGCATTGGTGCTGGGCGTTTGCAACGGCTTTCAGATTCTCTGCGAAGCCGGTCTCCTGCCCGGAGTGCTGATGCGCAACCAGGCTCTGAAATTTATCTCGCGCGATCTGTTCCTGCGGGTTGAGCGGTCCGACAGCCCGTTCACCCGCGGCTACAATGCCGGGCAGGTGATCAGGGTGCCGGTCGCCCATGGGGAAGGCAACTACGTCGCCGACGCCGAAACCCTTGCGCGCCTCGAGGATGACGGACGGGTGTTGTTTCGTTATGCCGCCCCGGATGGCAGCCTCGATCCGGCCTGGAACCTCAACGGGGCGAGCAATGCCATTGCCGGAATTGTCAATGCGGGCGGCAATGTGCTCGGAATGATGCCGCATCCGGAGAACCACGTGGAGCCGGAAATGGGCTGCACCGATGGGCGTGGCCTTTTTGCCGGCCTCGTGGAGGCCCTCGACCGCGCCGCATAAGCGTTGGCCGGCCTGGAAGCGTTGCCATCACCGGGCGCATGCTTTACCGGGTCACCCCTATGACACGGAACGAACCGCCGATCACGCCGCAGCTCGTGGCCGAACACGGGCTGAAACCGGACGAGTACGAGCGCATCATCAAACTGATTGGGCGGGAGCCGAGCTTCACGGAGCTCGGCATTTTTTCCGCCATGTGGAACGAGCACTGCTCGTACAAATCCTCCAAGGTTCATCTGCGCACCTTGCCCACCCAGGCTCCGTGGGTGATTCAGGGGCCGGGCGAGAACGCCGGGGTGGTCGACATCGGCGATGGGCTCGCGGTCGTGTTCAAGATGGAGAGCCACAACCACCCAAGCTTCATCGAGCCCTATCAGGGGGCGGCGACCGGTGTCGGTGGCATCCTGCGCGACGTCTTCACCATGGGGGCGCGGCCGATTGCATGCTTGGATGCGCTTTCCTTCGGCGATCCAGCGCATCCGCGCACGCGTCATCTGGTCTCCGGCGTGGTCGCCGGTGTCGGGGGTTATGGCAACTCGTTCGGTGTGCCGACGGTTGGCGGGCAGCTGCGCTTTCACGCGCGCTACGACGGCAATTGCCTGGTCAATGCCATGGCGGTCGGCATCGCCGCGGCGGACAAGATCTTCTACGCCAAGGCGACCGGCGTCGGCATGCCCATCGTGTATCTCGGTTCGAAGACTGGACGCGACGGCATCCACGGCGCCAGCATGGCATCCGCCGAATTCGATGACGACTCGGAGGCCAAGCGGCCGACCGTTCAGGTAGGGGATCCGTTCTCGGAAAAGCTGCTGCTGGAAGCGTGCTTGGAGATCATGGCCAAGGATTGCGTCATCGCGATCCAGGATATGGGAGCCGCAGGCCTCACCTGTTCGGCGGTGGAGATGGGCGCCAAGGGCGACCTCGGGGTCGATCTCAATCTCGATGCGGTGCCGTGCCGCGAAGTGGGCATGAGCGCCTACGAGATGATGCTCTCTGAGAGCCAGGAGCGCATGCTCATGGTGCTGCGCCCGGAAAAGGAAGCCGAGGCTGAAGCCATTTTCCGCAAGTGGGGTCTCGATTTCGCGGTCGTGGGATTTACCACGCCGAGCCAGCGTTTCGTGGTCCGGCATGGCGGCCAGGTGATGGCCGATTTGCCGATCAAAGAACTTGGTGATGAGGCGCCGGTCTATCGTCGGCCATTTGTTGATAGCGCAAAGCAGCCCGTCATTGCGCCAGGGGCCGTGCCGCCGCCGATTTCGAACGCAGAGGCACTGCGCACACTGATCGGTACGCCTGAGCTCTGTGCGAGACGCTGGGTGTGGGAGCAGTACGACCACGTCATTCTCGGCAATACCGTGCAGCGGCCGGGCGGCGATGCCGCAGTGGTGCGCGTGCTGGATGGACCGAAGGCGCTGGCCCTCACCGCCGACGTGACGCCGCGCTACTGCGAGGCCGATCCATTCGAGGGCGGCAAGCAGGCGGTCGCGGAGGCTTGGCGCAACATTACCGCGGTCGGCGGGAGGCCGCTCGCCGTGACCGACAACCTCAATTTCGGCAATCCCGAGCGGCCCGAGATCATGGGCCAGCTGGTCGGCTGCATCCGCGGCATCGGTGAGGCCTGCCGCGCTCTCGAGTTCCCGGTCGTCTCCGGCAACGTGTCGCTCTACAACGAGACCAACGGGCGCGCGATTCTGCCGACGCCAACGATCGGCGCGGTTGGGCTGTTGGATGATTTCATGCGCTCGGCCACGCTTGCATTCAAAGCGGGCGACGAAGCCATCTTGCTGATCGGCGAAACGCAAGGCTGGCTTGGCCAATCGCTGTATCTGCGCGATCTGTGCGGGCGCGAGGAGGGGGCTCCGCCGCCGGTCGATCTTGATACCGAACGCCGCAATGGCGATTTCGCGCGCATTCTCATTCACGAAAATATTGCGACGGCCGTGCATGACGTATCCGACGGTGGGTTGCTGGTGGCGATCGCCGAAATGGCCATGGCCTCCGGGATTGGCGCTGTGCTCACGGCTGTGTCTGCGGACATTCCGTCGCACGCATTCTGGTTTGGCGAGGATCAAGCACGCTACGTCGCCACTGTTCACTCTGGCGCCGTCGATGCGATCATTGCGCGGGCCGGGATCGCGGGGGTCCCTGTTCGCCGCATCGGCACGACGGGAGGCGAGGCGCTCACCGTTCCGGGCGAACAACCACTGTCAGTCGAAGAGTTGCGCGCGCGGTTTGAGGCCTGGCTGCCGCAGTACATGGCGGGAACGCTCGTTGATCCTTGAACCGGGACAAACGCCGGTTGGACGAACACGCGGGCAACAGCATTCACGGGGGCTTGGGCAATGAACCCGTCTTGGCGAATGCCAACATGGCTCGCGCGACTCGCTGTGTGCGGGGTCGCTAGCGCCGCCCCGGCCCAGGATCTGAACTGGACATTGTGCCGCGGCGGGCAGGGGATCGCGCAGGATGGGCAGGTCGCCGGTTGCACCGCCGTTATTCAGTCGCGACAGGAAAGCGCCAAGAACCGCGCCTACGCGTATTTCATCCGCGCCTATGTGTTTGCGGCACAGAGTGATGTCGATCGTGCCATTGCCGATCTCGATCAGGCGATCGCGCTTGATCCGAAACTTGCCGACGCATACGGCAATCGCGGCAATGCGTACCGGTCAAAGGGGGACATCGAGCGCGCTATTGCTGATTACACGCAGATGATCGCGGTCGCTCCAGATGATGCCAACGGCTACAACGATCGCGGTAATGCGTACAACGAAAAGGGTGAGTTCGATCGCGCCATTGAGGATCTCGACATCGCGATCAAGATCGATCCCAAGTTCGCTTTTGCCTATTACAACCGTGGCATATCGTACAACAACAAGGGCGATCAGGATCGCGCGATCGCCGACTATAGCGAAGCGATCAAGCTCAACCCCCGCGATGCGTTCTACTTCAACAATCGAGGCAAGGCCTATGCCGAGAAAAATGATTTCGAGCACGCATTGGCCGACTACGACCAGGCGATCAAGCTTGATCCTAAGCTTGCCCTGGCATTCTACAACCGCGCCACCGATCTGCGCACCCAGGGTCAGCTCGACCGGGCGCTCGCGGATTTCGACCGGGCAATCGAGCTCGATCCCAACTACGGGTCGGCCTACGGCAACCGGGCCCGGGTGTGGCGGGACAAGGGTGACATCGATCGTGCGCTTGCGGATTTCAACGAGTCATTGCGCCTGAACCCAAGCAACAAGCTCGACTATCTGGCGCGCGGGGATCTCTTTTTCGGCCGCGCGGATCATCAGCACGCGATTGTCGATTACAGCGAGGTGATCCGTATGGATCCGCGCCACGCCGGTGCTTTGAACAATCGCTGCCAGGCGCGTGCGATTGTCGGACAGTTGCAGGACGCGCTTGCCGATTGCAATGCATCGCTCGCAATCCGACCCGACGATGCCAACACCCTCGATAGCCGCGGCTTTACTTATCTGAAGCTTGGCGAATTCGATGCCGCCATCGCCGACTACGATGCCGCGCTCAAGATCAACGCGCGGCTTGCGAGCTCGCTTTACGGGCGCGGGGTTGCCGAACGCCGGAAGGGGGATGCGGCTGCCGCCGAACGTGACCTCGCCGCCGCCACGGCGCTTTCCGCGAACATCGCCGAAGAATTCGCCAAGATGGCGCCATAAGTCGGCTCCGTTTGCAAATCGCTCTGGCGAAAACCGCCGCCGATGCCATGCATCAGGAGGCATGCGGCGGCCGTTTCGGCCGCTGGGTCGGAACAGGAAGCCAGTCGCGAGCGAGCACCTTCTGCCCAAGCTCCTGATCGATGTTCGGCTCGATGAGGTGGCTGAAAGCCCAGGCCAGCGCGTTGTATTCGAACGCGCAGTCCTCCGCGCGCGATGGCGGCAGATAGTGCCTGTCGACCACCTCCTTGAAGGTGTCCGGTTGCGCGCCGTAGGCGATGCAGATCAAATTGAAATAACGTTGCGCGGGAGCGCCATGAATGTCGGAAAATTCAGAAATCGAGGAGGTAATCTCCGGTTTTCGTAAAAACGATTGAAACGTGTAGGTCGCTCCCATGATCAACGGAAATGCTTCATTCTTGCCGAGCTGTAGCATCATGTAGGTCGCGAATTGATCGGCCCCGTCCTCCTCGCCTCCAAACACCGGCACCTCGAAGAAGTCGAACATGGCGTGCCCGGCCTCGTGCAAGAATACGAAATAGGTTTGGCCGACAAGCGCATCTTCCGGGCTTACGTCGCTGCGCGTCGTCGTCTTGGGCGCGTTCTTCTTGATGAAATCGAGATACTCGTAGCAGACCGTGATGACACCGCTATCGTACCAGGCATTAACCATGCCGCAGTCCTTCACCCGCAGGGTCAGGTCGCGCGGCAGCTTGAACGGGCTGAGAATCGTCTGGATTCGTTCGAGCGCGCCCCGCTTTGTCAGCACGTCATGGAGCGGTTTGTGAGCCGCATTTGTCGGAGCCACATAATCGATCGTGATGCGGCCGGACTGTGCGGCCGTTGAAGTGGCAGGCGTGGACTGCGCTTCGGCGAACGCGATGGCCGGTACAAGCGCTGCGGCAAGGCAGGTGAACAGACGCAGCAGCATGATCCATCCTCTCGTCGCGCACCCGCCGCCGTCGATAGCAGCTTCGCACATCAAGCTACCGGTCGGCATTTTGTCTGGCAAGCGCACCAGCGGTCACGGCGCGCGTCGGAAGCTTTGATCAGCGGTGCGGCGGGGTGTGCTGTGCGTCTGTCGGAGAGTTCGATATGACGAAGGTCAGCCAACCGCTCCAGCCCTCTGCACGGTGCGCCCAATCGAAATCGCGGTAGGCTTTGACGTTGACGTAACCTTGCAGATCACCCAATGGAATTACGTAGCCGAGCTGCGGCCCAACCCCCAATACCCGGGTTTCGAAACAACCGAGCAGAGCGCCTGCTCCGGTGTCGCAGGATGCCTGATTGTAGAAGTAGCCCGCTGCCCCAAGCTCGATCTGTTTGGTCACGAACTTGGACGCGCTCCAATCAAAGTGTACGTCGACGCCGTTCTGATATTGGGTCGATGGATTGATGAAATTGTAGGTAAGTCCGAGCACCGCTGAAAATTCATTGCCGGTCTTCTCGTTGAAATATGTGTAGCCGCTGCCGCCGTCGATAGCGCCATGCCCATATCCGATATTGGCCAATTGTACCGGGCTATACAGCCCGACCGGAATATCGCCAGTCAGGTAGACCATGAAATTGTGCACGCCGAAGTTCCAGCGCAACGAAGTTTGAGGCTCGAGATCGCCTAGGCCGCTCACCGAGTCGATCAAGGGTCCGCCAGCTCCAGGTGGCGAGCCCCCCTTCGGACCGATCAACGTCTGGTCGACCGCCACCTTGTTGCGGCCGTAAGGGATCAGCAGTCCGACCGAAAGCTGTCCACCAAACACGGGTGTTGCGAACACATAAGTGGGAATGCTGAGCATCAGGTCTGTTTGCACGCCGAGGTGAAAGTCCAGCGTGGCAGGCAACTTGGTCAGGATGCCCGCTCTGGGAATCTGGATCGCGGTTGCCACATCGGCGCCGGCTTTAACCGGAGAATGATAATAGACCTCCGCCAGCGAAAAACCTTGCGGCAACGGCGCCGCCGCGAGCGCCCCATAGGTCCCAGGCACCCAAAAGCTGATGCCAGCCTCGTCGGCGTCAGCATCGATCGCACCCGCGGTCAGGACCACGAGCACGGCAATAAGTGAAGCCACGACCCGGCGAAGCGGCTGATGAATTCCCCCGAGGGGCGACATGGCAATCCCCCGATGCCAAGCGTCTATCCCGATCACACCCTACAGCAAATTCCCGCTGGGGGATGGTTGAATCGGCGGCGTTGTTTGGAAATTAGTGCCGTGTTACCGGACGGGCACACGCCCAAGTGTCAGTGGTCAGGAGTTCCTGTCTGCCGTCGCAGTTCACCGATCAAAGCAATGAGATTGCGGTCGCCAGGCATCAAGCGGGCCGCCTGTTCGGCATAAGTGAGGGCGGTCGCGAAGTCGCGAGCCTCGCGACTGTAGCTCACGAGCGCCAGCAAGGTCTCGCGATCATCCGGATGCCGGGCTGCGTTTTGTTTGAGCAGAGCCATGGCCTCATCGGCGCGGCCCGTTGAGTACAAGCCGACACCGTAGACATAAGCATATCGTGCCCGGTCCGGCTCGAGCTCCGTCGCACGGCGCAGTTCTCCGAGCGCCTCGTCGCGTTGCTTCAGCCGCGTCAGCGTCAGCCCGAGCGCGTGATGCAGTCCAGCGTCTTGCGGTGATGCCGCAATGGCGGCGCGCAGCACGTGTTCGCCATCGGTGTCGCGTCCGAGCAGCCGGTAAAGCTCGGCGAGGCTGACGGCTGCGGGCGCGAACTGAGGACTAAGCCGCAGCGCAGCTTGGTATTCGGTCTCCGCCTCGGCATCGCGATGCTGGCGCACGAAGAAATTCCCGAGCGTTGCGCGCGCTTCGGGACGATCCGCGTTGCTATGCTGAGCCGCAACGAACTCGGCTGCGGCGTGATCGAAGCGTTCGCGATCCGCAGGCGGCAAGCGCGCGACTGGAATGTCCGCCAATAGTTCGACGGCGCGGATACGCACGCCGCGCACCGGATCGGACAACAGAGGAGCAACCAGCGACCAGGTTCGCTCGGACGGCAGATCCGTCAACATATCGAGCGCACCGATGCGTACCATCGGGTCGGGATCGGCGAGGCCGCTCCGTGCCAGCCGGAGCGTGTCGGGCGAGAGGTGCGACGCAAGTTCCGTCAATGCGCCCGCGCGGGCGAATGCCGGCGTGTTGCCGTTCGCGGCGACGGTCGCGAGCAGCACCGGCGCCTCCGGCGCGTTGGTCCAGGCGGCGTGAAACGCGGGCCCGTAAGTCTGGAGACCCTTCTCGTGCGGGCCGTGCCAAGCCTCAATCGCCGCAGAGGCCCATTGCGCGGATTTATCTGTGTGGCAAGCGTTGCAGGCGTTCGGCGTGCCGACCGCTTCGGACAGATCAGGCCGTGGCACCCGAAAGCTGTGATCGTGGCGTTGATCGACCACCATATAGGTCCGCGCCGGCATATGACACGAAACGCACGTGACCGCCGGATCGGCCCCTGAATGGTGATGATGTGTTGCCGCCGCGTAGGCCTCGCCCGCATGGCATTGTAGGCAAACGCTATCGCCCGCCGCGCGCAGCTTGGCGGCGTGCGGCTCATGGCAATCGCTGCAAGTGACACCGGCCGCAAACATCCGGCTCTGCTTGAAGGAGCCGTAATTGTACACTTCGTCCTGCATCTGCCCGTCAGCAAAATAGAGGCCACGCGAGATAGAGGCGACAAGGTGCGTATCGGAGAGCCAACGTCCCGGAACCCAGTCCTCGGAAAGGGCCGCGCGGCGCGCGTGACATAATCCGCAAGTTTCAACCTCCTTACGCAAGGTCGCTGGCGCAATCCGCCGTTGCGGCTTGCCGGTGCGCGGGTCCGGCAGCCACGAAATGTCCGTGCGCTCATCAAACGTGACGGCCAGACCTTTGCTGGGATCATCGGGTTTACTCAGTGGCCACCAACTCTGCTGCGTGCGCGCCCAGGCGACATGGCGCGATCCCTGGCCGTGACACGCCTCACAGCCGACGCTGATTTCGGCGAACTGCGTGTCGTATGTGTTGGCCGCGGCGTTGTAATTCTTGCGCACGCCGGTCGAATGACACTCGGCGCACATGAAGTTCCAGTTTTGGTTCAGTTTGGTCCAATGCAGGATGTCGTCGTGACTGACTGCCTGATCGGGGTAGAGATGAAACCAGCGCTGACCGCCTTTGTCCTTTGGCCGAGTGTCCCAGGCCAGTGAGAGTGCTTGAATGCGACCATCGGGAAAGGCGACGAGATATTGCTGGAGCGGATCGATGCCGAACGTGTATTTGACCTCGAACGTCGCAAGCTGTCCGTCGGCATCATCGGTTTCGACCATGAACTTGCTGCCGTTGCGGAAGAAGCGCGAGTGCACGCCGTTATAGTCAAAGCTGGCATTGTTGAACTCGCCGAGCACCGTGCTCTCGGATGCGTGATCCATGGCGTGGCTGTGCTGCGAGGAGTGCCACAGCTTTGCTTCTGCGGGATGGCATTGCGCGCAGGTCTCGCTGCCGACAAAGCGCGGGGCTTCGCCGACTTCAGCTGCTAGCGCCTGTGGCGCCAGGCTGTGTCCATCGTGGCGCATCAACGCGAGTGCGAAAATCAGTGCAGCGGTCGATACCAGTAGCGCCGTCGCGCGGATGAATGTGACGGCTGGCACGCGTCTCGATACTGGAGAAGAACGAACCATGCGGATTCCGAGCGGCGCAGAACACTCGCCCGCCAATGCGTCCCGCGCCCGCTTATCAAAGCGCATTTGCGGTGCGCGTCAATCTGCTTGACCCCCGCCGGGAACTGTCGCACCGTCGCGTTTGTCCTCGAACACAAGATCACTCGCGCTCGACCTCGACAACGGCCCGAACAGGAGCAGCGCTATGGGATTGCGATCGATCACACCCTCCCTCGGTGCCTCGGCTCTTACGCTGTGGGCCATTGTCGTTCTTACGCCATACGCCTTGGCACAATCGCCGAGCGCGGCTCCGGCTCCCAAGCCCCCATACAACATCATTTTTGTCGTCTCAGACCAGGAAGCAGAGCATCTCCTCGTCACGAGTAACGACTATGAGCTTCCAGCCCGGGCCGAACTGCAGCGCAGGGGCATCACCTTTCGCAATCATTACACCGCTTCGGCCATGTGCACGCCGTCCCGCGCCGCCTTCTTCAGCGGTGAGCCGCCCCAGGTCAATGGCGTCTTCGATCAGATGGAGCTTGCCTATCAGCCGAGCCTGAATCCGGACTTGCCGAATATGGCCTCTGTACTCAAGGGTCTCGGCTACACCACCGCCTACTTCGGCAAGTTCGAATTGAACAAGGATCTGCTCGAGGTCAACCCTTCCGTCGGCTACCGTTCAGCGCTCGCGCCCTACGGCATCGACTTTTTCAATTTCGACGGCGACAAATACGGCACGCAGGATCAGGGCTATCACGACGATCGTTATTTTAGCGGCGAGGCCGTGCGCTGGCTGCGGACCAATGCTCATGCCCTGAACCGCAAAGGCCAGCCGTTCTTCCTGGTGGCGAGCTTTCTCAACCCGCATGACATCATGTACGCCAACGCCAATCTCCCGGGGCAACCGGTTATCCAGAAAGCGATGAAGGATGATTTGCTGACCACTCCTCCTGGCGATACGATCTATCAGAAGAGCTGGAGCTTTGCGCCCCCGCCGGGATTGCAGGAATCGCTTAGTGCCGCAGGCATGCCGGGCGCGTTGGCGGAATATCAGAAGGGATGGTCCGGCACCTTTGGATATATTCCGACGGATCGTCCGGACATGTGGGGGTATTTTTACAACTATTACCTCAATCTGATCCGTGACAACGATCACGGTCTGCAGCTTCTCCTCAATGCCCTAGACCAATTGGATTTGTGGAAGAACACGATCGTCGTCGTTACGGCCGATCACGGAGAAATGGCGGGATCGCATGGCGGGCTGCGCGGCAAAGGTCCGTTTGCGTACGAACTGAACTCGCACATCCCGCTGTGGATCGTTCATCCGGATTATGCGGGCGGCAGGACGACGACGATGCTCACGAGTCACCTCGATCTGCTGCCCACACTCGTCGGCATGACCGCCCTTCCGCAATCTCAGCGGCAGGCGGCCGTGAAAGGACTGCCGGGGCACGATTTCTCGGCGCTGCTCGGCGATGCCCAGTCGGCGGACATTCACGCGAATCGCGACGGCGTCCTCTTCAACTACGTCGGCCTGCAGACCATCGATGGCAATTATCTGATCGACGCGAACAAGGACGTTTTCTTCGGCAAGCCTTTTCCGACCCTGTTCGAGATGCACCCGAATCTCGACAAGCGCGGGTTCATGTCGTTTGCGTTTGATGGTCGTTACAAGTTCGCGCGCTACTACGCGCCTGCCGCATTCAATTCACCGCAGACGCTCGACGAGATTTTCCAGTACAACGACGTGCAGCTGTTCGATCTTCAGGAGGATCCCAACGAACTGCACAACCTTGCGCTCGATCGGGAGAAGAACAAGGACCTGATTCTGCGGATGAACGGCCTGTTGAATGAACTCATGGCGAAGGAGGTCGGCTCTCACAATAACGGAGACTTCTTGCCGACGGCCGTCCGTCCGAAGCGCTCGGTCGACTTCGGCAAGCACTAAGTGTTTGCGGGGCAAGGCGAGTCTGGTATCTGCCGAAAAAGGGATATGATTGCTCGACTGCACGGAGGTGCGCCATGGCAATGGATGCCGGCGAAATCAAGCGACTGATCGAGGCGGGAATCCCCGACGCCCAGGTGACCATCCAGGACCTCGCGGGTGATGGCGACCACTACGCCGCCACCGTGATCGCCGAGTCGTTTCGCGGCAAGTCGCGAGTGCAGCAGCACCAGATCGTCTACGAGGCGCTCAAGGGCGAAATGGGAGGTAAGCTGCACGCGCTCGCGCTTCAGACTGGCACGCCGCCAAACTGATCCGAGGGTTGCATACAAGCTCGCTCTATTTGCCTAAATTATAGGCATCGCGTCTGCCCATAAACAGCGCTCTCTCGAAATTCGTGCGCTGAATCAATGGGATTGCCCCGGCCCTGCGGCGCCCGGGCTCTGGCACGCGGTTTGCGAAATCCCACCCTGTTCAATCTTTGATCACCGTCCTGCCGGGCGGGTGATGCGCCGCGACCCCCAACGAGGACCACCCCATGAAATTCGATTTCGTTTCCCGCCGCCATCTCTTGCAAGGCACGGCCGCGCTCGGTCTCGCGGCGTCGTTACCCTTGCGCAGTGCCTACGCCAAAGAGACCACGATCGGCTTCATCTACGTCGGCTCGCGTGACGATTACGGCTACAACCAGGCCCACGCCCAGGGTGCCGCCGCGCTCAAGAAGATGCCGGACATCAAGGTCGTCGAAGAAGAGAAGGTGCCGGAGACCGACGCCGTCGAGAAGACCATGGAGTCCATGATCAATCTCGACGGGGCGACGCTGCTGTTCCCCACTTCGTTCGGTTATTACAACCCGCATATGATCAAAGTGGCCAGCAAATATCCGAAGCTTCGCTTCGAGCATTGCGGCGGCCTGTGGACCGACAAGGATCCGAAAAACGCGGGCAGCTATTTCGGCTACATCGATGAGGCGCAATACGTCAGCGGCATCGTCGCCGGTCACATGACCAAGTCCGGCAAGCTTGGTTTCGTTGCCGCCAAACCGATCCCACAGGTTTTGCGCAACATCAACGCGTTCACCATGGGCGCCAAGCTCGCCAACCCCAAGGCGACCCTGCAGGTGATCTTCACCGGCGACTGGTCGATGCCGGTGAAGGAAGCTGAGGCGACCAACAGTTTGATCGACCAAGGTGTCGACGTCATTACCTGTCACGTGGACGGGCCCAAGACCGTGGTCGAGAACGCGGCACGTCGCGGCGCCATGGTGTGCGGCTATCACGTCAATCAGTCGACGCTCGCGCCACAGGCTTATCTGACCGGCGCTGAGTGGAACTGGGAAGTGCTGTATCCGCGCTTCGTCAAGATGTTCACCGCGGGCGAGACCATTCCGAATTTCTATCGCGGCGGCCTCAAGGAAGGCCTGGTCAAGGTCTCACCCTATGGCTCGATGGTGTCCGAGGCGGCGCGCAAACAGGCCGATGACATCAAGACCCAGCTGACCGACGGCAGCTACATGATCTTCAAAGGCCCGCTCGTCGATAACAAAGGCAAGACGGTTATCGCCTCCGGGGTCAGTCGCGGCCAGACCGATCCCGAGTTGGAGAAGATGGATTACCTGGTCGACGGGGTGATCGGAGCGACTTCGTGAAGGCCGACGTTCCCGCGATTGAGCGGGATCTATCGGGCAAATATCGGCGGGCGGCGCTGCGCGAGCGGATCGGCAGCGCCGCCGAATTCATCGTCATCCCGGCGCTGGCGTTGGTCGTGGCGCTGGTCATGTTCGGAATTTTTGTCGCGCTGTTCGGCAAGAACCCGCTCGACCTTTATTTCTACATGTATCAGGGCGCGTTCGGCACCTGGTTCTCCTGGCAGAATACG
>JAFAXD010000165.1 GCA_019241285.1 Xanthobacteraceae bacterium
AGCTCGCCAACCTGATAATGTCGACCTATGCGCGAGAGAATGACGAAGTGCTGCGCGCGGGCCGCCCCATTACCGATCAGGACATTGCCCTCACGCGCATGCGCGGCTCGCGGGCCATGAACTTGGCGAAGCAGGGCATCGAAAAAATCGCCTTCATCAGCGGCTCGAAATTCATCTACGACGCCAATCCGTTGCAGTTGATTCTTCGCGATGCTTTGACGGCCGCCTCACACCGCAGCTCCTCCTTCGAGCTGGCGGCGCTGAACTATTGCGCGGGGTTTGCGCCAGGCAACTAGGGGCACCGAACCGTCATTGCGAGCGAAGCGAAGCAATCCAGAGGGACTCCCGATGGGCGTAAGCAAATTTGGGGCGCCGAGCTGGATTGCTTCGCTTCGCTCGCAATGACGAGATCTTGGCTCTAGGGCGGGTTACCTTGCGGGAGCAGGGTTGGCCGCGTATCTAGCGCACATGGTCGTTGTGCTCGATACCACCAGGCCGCGGCATCCGGAGAAGGCGCATCGCCCGGACGCGCCGGCGCCGCCCAAACCCGCCTGGATCCGGGTCAAGGCCCCGGTCTCCAAGGGTTACGCCGATACGGCGCGAATCATGCGCGACAACGGCCTGCACACGGTGTGCGAAGAGGCCGGCTGTCCCAATATCGGTGAGTGCTGGGAAAAGAAGCACGCCACTTTCCTGATCATGGGCGACGTCTGCACGCGCGCCTGCGCGTTCTGCAACGTCAAGACCGGGCTTCCCGCGGCGCTGGATCCGCAGGAGCCGGCGCACGTGGCCGAGGCGACGGCCAAGCTCGGGCTGGCGCACATCGTGGTGACGTCGGTTGACCGGGATGACCTCGCCGACGGCGGTGGCGCGCATTTCGCCGCAGTTATCAGGGCCATCCGGGAGCGCTGTCCGACCACCACCATCGAAGTGCTGACGCCGGATTTCCTGCGTAAGCCGGGCGCGCTCGAAGTAGTCGTCGCCGCCAAGCCGGACGTGTTCAACCACAATCTGGAAACCGTGCCGTCGCTCTATCTGACAGTGCGGCCGGGTGCGCGCTATTTTCATTCGATCCGCCTCCTGCAGCGCGTCAAGGAAATCGACCCCAGCATGTTCACCAAATCGGGCATCATGGTCGGGCTTGGCGAAGAGCGGAACGAAGTACTGCAAGTGATGGACGATTTGCGCTCTGCCGATGTCGATTTTCTCACCATCGGTCAATACCTGCAGCCGACGCGCAAACATCACGCGGTGGAACGTTTCGTCGAGCCTCAGGAATTCGAGGGCTTGGCGCGGATCGCCTATGCCAAGGGCTTCCTGATGGTCGCTTCGAGCCCGCTGACGCGCTCCTCGCATCATGCCGGCGAGGACTTTGCCAAGCTGCGCGCCGCACGAGCCGCAAAATATCGTTGATGCCGCAGATCACGACCAAACGGCGCGTGCCGCATTCGGCGGTCGACATGTTCGACCTCGTCGCCGACGTCGAGCAATATCCGCGGTTCGTACCGTTCTGCCGCGACCTGCGCGTGCTCAAACGCGATCCGGGCGGTGGTGACGGGACCGAGGTTCTGGTCGTCAACATGACCGTCGCCTACAAGCTGATCAAGGAGACCTTCACCAGCCGCGTGACGCTCGATCCCGCGCAACTGCGCATTCACGTCAAATATTTGAACGGGCCATTCACCCGCATGGAGAACCGCTGGGCTTTCCACCCGATCGACGACACCTCTTGTGAGGTGGAGTTCTTCCTCGCCTATGAGTTCAAAAGCCGCGCGCTGGCGCTGGTGATGGGGTCGATGTTCGACGCGGTGTTTCGACGCTTTGCGTCGGCCTTCGAACAGCGCGCCGACGTCGTCTACGGGCCCGCCTAGCGCGTGCTTCGTCATTGCGAGGAGCGAAGCGACGAAGCAATCCAGTACGGCACCTCAGCGCTGGATTGCTTCGCTTCGCTCGCAATGACGATAGGGCTCTAGTTCTTCGCCAAGTCTTCCAACATGGCTAGCGCTTCCAGCACCGAGGCATGGCGCACGGCAGCGCGGCCGATATCGCCATAGCGCCGCTCGCGCGCGAGCCGCGCACCGTTACGCCGCGCGGCCGCAAAATGCACGAGCCCGACGGGTTTCTCCGCTGAACCGCCGCCCGGTCCGGCAACCCCTGTGATGGCGACAGCGAGATCAGCGGGGGAGTGTGCAATCGCGCCTTCGGCCATTGCCTCCGCAGTCGGTCGGCTTACCGCGCCATGCGCGGCCAACGTCCCACCCGGAACGCCGAGCATGCGTTCCTTGGCCTCATTCGAGTAGGTCACGAACCCGCACAGCACGACTGCGGACGAGCCCGCGATCTCGGTGAGGGCTCCTGCGACGAGTCCACCCGTGCAGGATTCAGCGGTCGCGATCGTGAGCCCGCGCGCCGTGCATGTTTCGATAATCCGGCGCGCCGCCGCTTGCAGCTCCGCATCGATCACGTAGAGCTCCCAGGCAGGCGAATGGTTGCGAGCGCGCTGGCCGTGATTCCTTCACTACGGCCGGTGAAGCCGAGCTTCTCGCTGGTGGTCGCCTTCAGGCCGACCCGGTCCAACGAAATGCCGGCGATCTCGGCGATGCGCGTGCGGATCGCATCGCGATGCGGACCGACGCGCGGCGCTTCGCACACCACCGTCACGTCGAGATGCGCGATTGCGCCGCCACGCGCCTTCACCCGCTCCACCGCGAATGCCAAAAACTTGTCGGAGCTCGCGCCGCGCCATTGCGGATCGCTGGGCGGAAAATGCACCCCGATGTCGCCCTCGGCGAGCGCGCCCAGGATCGCATCAACAAGTGCATGCAGCGCGACGTCAGCGTCAGAGTGCCCGGTGACGCCGCGCGTGTGGGGAATGCGCACACCGCCGAGCATCACGTGGTCGCCGTCAGCAAATGCGTGCACGTCGTAGCCGGAACCGACACGCAGGTCAGTCAACTCGGCGCGGTAAGCTTTTTCAGCGATGGCGAAATCCTCCGGCGTCGTCAGTTTGATGTTGCTGCTCTCGCCCGCAAAGGTGCCGACCGGCAGTCCGGCCCATTCGGCAAGCGCAGCGTCATCCGTAAAATCATGCCGGTCCGCAGCCGCTGCTTTGCGATGCGCGGCGAGCAGGTCGGCGTAATCGAACACCTGCGGCGTCTGTACGGCGCGCAAGCGCCCGCGGTCGAGTGTCTCGACCACGCGGCCATCCGTGACAAGTTTGATCGTATCGGTGACCGGCAGTGCCGGTATCGCCGCGCCCGGCGTTGCGATCGCCCGTTCGATCAGCGCAGGGGTCACGAACGGACGCGCGGCGTCATGCACCAGAACGCGCTGCGGACGATGCGGTGCGAGCGCCGCGAGCCCGGCCAGCACCGAGTCCTGGCGGGTCGCGCCGCCGGACACCGGCTCCAGCAAATTCAAGCCGGCGACTGCGGCCCGATATTGGTCGAGGTCGGCGAGATGAATGACCGGTTGCACGAGGCTGACGGCCGGATGCTCCGCGAAGGCAGCGATGGCCGTGCGAATGACAGGCACTCCACGGAATTCCTGATACTGTTTTGGGCGCGCGCCGCCGGCCCGCGTTCCACGCCCGGCCGCCACCACGACCGCTGCAACAACTTCAGTCATCGATTTACACATCCACGATTTCGGGATCTTGCATTCACATATCCCGCGCCGCGGCGGAAGCTTTCTCTGGCATCGGGGCTCTTTTGACCCTTTTGATCCCGTTTTTTACCTCAATCCCTCGTCCACGCGGCGGAATCCGCGCTGGATTGCCGTATTGCGCACCCCCATGCCGCTATGCGGTTTGCACAAACCTGTGCGCTGGATCGTCACATTATCTACTTTGTTGCAATGCAACACTTGAAAAGAAGGCAGGAATGGCTAAACTCTGGGCAAATGTCTCTTGGCCTAAAATATGGGCATCGCCCCCAAGTCGTCCGCGACGCACTGAACGTGGGCGGGATACGCGTCGGTAATAACGTCTTGCTGGCGCCGATGTCTGGCGTCACCGACGCCCCGTTTCGGCAGCAGGCTTCTGCGCTCGGAGTTGGCCTCGTCGTCTCGGAGATGACGGCCTGCGCGGCGCTCGCGCGCGGACGTCCGGACATGCGTCGGCGCACGGAAGCTCACGCCGGCGGTATCCACGTCGTGCAGCTTGCCGGGTGCGAAACTTACTGGATGGCGGAAGGGGCACGCATCGCCCGTGACGCCGGCGCCGGGATCATCGATATCAACATGGGCTGTCCGGCGCGGCATGTGACCGGCGGCGAATCAGGCTCGGCGCTGATGCGCGACCTCGATCATGCCCAGCGGCTGATCGAGGCCGTGGTCGGCGCGGTCGACGTGCCGGTCACGTTGAAGATGCGTCTCGGCTGGGATGATCGTTCGATCAATGCGCCGGAGCTGGCGCGACGAGCGCAGGCAGCGGGTGTCTGTCTCGTGACGGTGCACGGCCGCACGCGTTGCCAGTTCTACAACGGCCGTGCTGATTGGAACGCCGTGCGTGCCGTCAAGGACGCCGTCTCAATTCCGGTGGTGGTCAACGGCGACATCCGCTCCGGCGCTGATGCCGTCGCGGCGCTCACTGCATCCGGCGCTGACGCCGTCATGATTGGACGTGCCGCGCAGGGGCGTCCCTGGCTCCCCGGTCAGCTTGCCCGCTTCCTGGCGACGGGCGCTCCCATCACCGATCCGCCGATCGAGACCCAGCTCGATCTCCTGTGCGAGCTCTACGACGCGATGCTCGTCCACTATGGAATCCGCATTGGATCGCGGCATGCCCGCAAGCATCTCGGCTGGGGCCTTGATGTGGCGGCGATGAGCGTCGGCGCCGGG